>JAOBWF010000172.1 GCA_025463215.1 Acidobacteriota bacterium
GCGAGATGATCGAGCTGTGTAACTGCTTGGCAATCGGCCGCATCGCCGACTGCAGCACGCCGTCGATGCGGTACTTGACGTAGACCGCGTCGTCCGCCGTCTCGATGTGGATGTCGCTCGCGCGCCGCTGAATCGCGGTGAAGATGGTCGAGTCGACCAGACGGATGACCGGGCTGATGTCGCTGGTCAGGCGCTCGACGGTGAGGCTGTCCTCGCCGTTCTCTTCCTCTTTGAGCAGCTGGAGCTGAAAGCTCTCGGTCGCGTCCTCGAGCACGCGCTGCGAGCTCTCGCTCTTCTTCAGGATCGAGTCGATCGCGGTGCGCGGCCCGACGACGACCTTGATCGGCGTGCCCAGCAGCACGCCGAGCTCGTCGATCATCGGCAGGTCGGTCGGGTCCGAGACGACGATCTCGAGCGATTTGCCGACCCGGCGGTACGGCACGAAGCCGTAGCGCAGCATCAGTTCCGCCGGGATCGACCGGAACAGATCCTGATTGATCTTGAAGGTGTCCATGTCGATGAACTCGAGGCGGTAGCGCTCGGCGAGGCGCTGCGCGCGCTCGAGCTCCTCGCGATGATCGACGTCGCTGACCGGACCGAGATCAATCGGGACCGGCGGCAGATCGGTTTCAGGTGTCGTCGGCATGTGTCTATCCCGCCAGCACCGAACTGAGCTGGAAGAGCGGCATGTAAAGGGCCAGCAGCAGTCCGGCGATCACGATGCCCATCACCACGAGGAGCACCGGCTCGACCAGCGTCACGAAACGGTCCATCGTCGTCGCGATTTCCTCGTCATAGAAATCGGCGACCGTATTGAGCATGTCCTGCAGGGCGCCGGTCGATTCGCCGACCTCCGCCATCTTGACCGCGACTTCGGGGAAGACGTGGCGCGCCTCGAGGGCGTGCGCGAACGACTCGCCTTCCCGCACGCGCGCGCTGACGATGTCGAGCTGGGCGGCCATGTACTGGTTGCCGACCGATTTCGCCGCGATGTCGAGGGCGTTGACGAGCGGCAGGCCGCCGCCGAGCAGCGTCGCCAGCGTGCGCGCCATCTGCGAGGTCGCGAACTTCTTGGCGACCTGGCCGAGCATCGGCAGCCGGAGCACCATGTGATCGAACCGCGATTGCTGGCCCGGCTGCCGGATCCACGCGACCACCGCGATGACGCCGGCGACCAGGCCGCCGATGACGAGCAGAAACTGCGAGCGCAAAAACTCCGAGAACCGGACGATGAGCTTGGTGCTCAGCGGCAGCTCGGCGCCGAACGTGCCGTAGAAGTCGGAGAATGCCGGCACCACTTTCAAGACGATGATGGTGACGAGCACGATCGCGAGCGAGATCAGGATCGCGGGATACACGAGGGCGGAGACGGTCTTCCGCTTCACCGTCGCGATGATTTTGGTGTACTCGACGTAGCGGCGCAGCATCGCGTCGAGGTTGCCGCTGCGTTCGCCGGCGAGCAGCGACGCCGTGTAGACGCGCGGAAACAGCGCCTGGTGAACGCCGAACGCGTCCGAGAGCGCGGTGCCCGAGCGGACCTTGTCGTGGACGTCGTCGAGGACGCGGCGGAACGCCGGTGCGGTCACGCGCCGCTTCAGCAGATCGAGCGACTGCACCAGCGGCATGCCGGCCTTCAGCAGCGTCGCCAGCTCCTGATTGAAGACGAGGAACTCACGGGTGTTGATGCTCCTGCGCTGCGGCAGCTGGAGCGACACGCCGGCGATGGCGTGCTTGGGCTGCAGCGACAGCACGAACAGCCCCTTCTCCTCGAGCTCGTGGCGGAGCCGCGCCTCGCTGTCGGCGATGTACACACCTTCGACGATTTCCCCGTTGGGCGACGCGAGCCGGCAGCGAAACTCCACTGTGCGCGATTGTATCAACTTCGGCACGATCTCCTTGAATGCTTAGACCGTGCAGCGGCGCGAAAGGCTGGGTGCGGGTGCGCGGTTCTGCCTACCGGTTCGCGAGCGCGAGGATGCGCGAGACGTAATTCCGCGTTTCCGCGTAGGGCGGTATGCCGTTGAAGCGCTGGACGGCCGCTTCGCCGGCGTTGTACGCGGCCAGGGCCAGGGCGACCGGGAGCCGCTCCAGGAGCGACTTCAGGTGTTTGATGCCCCCTTCGATGTTCGACGCGGCATCGTAGGGATCGGCCACGGCGTATTGGCGCGCGGTCGCGGGCATCAGCTGCATCAGGCCCATGGCCCCTTTGGGCGACCGGGCGCGAACGTTGTAAGCCGATTCGACCTGAATCACCGCGCGGACGAGTTTGGCGGACACATGCTGCTCCGCCGCCACCCGGTCGATGATCTCGCTGTACGGAACGCCGGCGACAGCCTGCGGCACGGCCGCCGGCGCGGGCGGCGCTTCCACTTCAGGCTCGGGATACGGCACTTCGTCGTCGGCGAACCTGGCCACGAGCGACGGGGCGCAGACCATCTCGCCGCCGCTGCGCAGCTCGAGCACGAGCGACTCGCCGTCGACGCGATGACCTTTCACCGAGAGCGTCCGCCCGGTGTTGAAGAACACGAGCTCCGCGCGCGCCGGCGTGGCGAACGACACCACGGCCAGCACGGCGACGACGGACGCAACGGTCGCGCGCGTGTTCATGCTCGGTTCAATGACTATCGCGGATCGACGTAGGCGTGAAAGACACGGACCCCCAATTCTCGCGGGTCTTTGCTCCCGGCGACAAGCACAGCCGGAATATATGTTTTGTCGACCGAAATGACGAGCTCGGCCACATCCGCTGTGCCAAGCTGTGCCGCCTTGAGCGGGATCTTCCTCAGTTCCGGCTGCTTCGGCTGCAGGGTGAACTCGTCCACCACCTGCCCGCCGAGGCTCACCGTGACCTGCTGCGCCTCGGTGAATACGCTCCCTGGGTTATCGACGTCTAGATAGAACAATGAGTCTTTTTTCGGGTTCTTGAAGGACAGGGTCGCCTCTTTCTTCGTCCACTGCCAATCGACGGTGGCGTTGTGCTCGGCGGTCTCGCCCGGATGCCAGCCGTCCTTGAAGACCGTGAACACGTTTTCGGTCTGCGGCTGCAGCTGGATCTTCGCGACCTTGTAGGCGCGCTGGCCGGCATCGTCTCCGGCGAGCGCGACGCGCTTCTGGGTCGCGGTCGAATGCAGGCCGACCTGGATCGTCGCCTCGCCCACGTAGGGGTAGATCGGGACGAAGACGGTTTTGGTGTATTCGACCGTCTGCCCCGGCTTCCACTGCGACGTCGGAATCGGCGGGTTGTGATCGAAGGCGAAGATGAGCTCGTCGTCGGCGTCCACCACGTGGACCATGGCGCGCAGATCCTCGGTGAACCTCGCGTCGGGCGCGACGACGAACTTATAGGTGATGTCGATCGGGCTGCCGAGCGGCGTCTTGTCGTGGCTGAGCGTAACGCTGGGCGTGGCCATCGGCGGCGCCGCCGGCTCTTTGCGGCGGCACGCGGCCAGGCCGCTCGAGACGAGCACGAGCACGGCAAGGCCGAGCGCGACAGACGGACGCGGAGTGCGTGGAATCATAGTGATGAAGGTCGCTCGCGAGCGTCGAAACCAGGGTGAAAGACGTGTGGATGAAAGTGTAACGCAGTTGCCGCATCCCCCGCAATCTGTTAGAGTTCCCGCCTTCCCACCCCCGCGCGTCAGCGCTGCGGTGGGCACGTGCGCCGGCAGCCCCAGAACCCGATCATGAGTCAAGACGCCCTCGGCTTAGTCGAAACAAAAGGCCTCATCGGCTCGGTCGAAGCCGCGGACGCCATGGTCAAGGCCGCCAACGTGGTCCTGATCGGCAAGGAATACATCGGCGCCGGCTACGTGACGGTGATGTGCCGGGGCGACGTGGGCGCGGTCAAGGCCGCGACCGACGCGGGTGCCGCCGCCGCGCGCCGCGTCGGCGAGCTGATCTCCGTACACGTGATCCCCCGCCCGCACGGCGAAGTTGAGCGGATCCTCCCCAAGAGTACGTAGGGTGCGTGAACACCCAGGGCACGAAGGCCACAAAGGCCTGATCCTTTGCTCCTTTGTGTTCACTGTGTTGAATCAGCGATGGCAGATCGCGTAAACGCTCAGCAGACCGACGTCGATCTCGCGTCGATCGCGGAGGCGCGCGCGCTGGCGCGCCGCGCGAGGCAGGCGTGGCTCGAGCTCGCGGAATTCAGCCAGGAAAAAATCGACGCGATTGTCGATGCGATGGCCGCGGCGGCGACCGCCTGCGCCGAAGTGTTCGCCCGCCTGGCCGTCGAGGAAACCGGCTTCGGCGTCGTCGAGGACAAGATCCAGAAGAACCTGTTCGCGTCGCAGAAGGTCTATGGGTTCATCCGGCCGATGAAGACGGTCGGCGTCATCGCGCGCCACGAGGATCGCCGGGTGATCGAGATTGCGGAGCCGTTCGGGGTGGTGGCGGCGATCGTCCCCTCGACCAATCCGACGTCGACCGCCATCTACAAGATCCTGATCGCGCTCAAGGCGCGCTGCACCATCGTCATCAGCCCGCATCCGTCCGCGGTGAAGTGCATCACGCGGGTCGCCGAGGTGATGGAGGAGGCGGCACGCCGCGCCGGCGCTCCCGCGGGATCCATCAACTGGATGACCACGGTGACGCTGGAGGGGACGCAGGAGCTGATGAAGCAGCGCGAGATCGCCGTCATCCTCGCCACCGGCGGGATGGGGCTCGTTCGCGCCGCCTACAGCGCCGGCAAGCCGGCGTACGGCGTCGGCCCGGGCAACGCGCCCGCGTTCATCGAGCGCTCGGCGAACGTCAAGAAGGCGGTGCACGACATCATCACCGGCAAGACGTTCGACAACGGGGTGCTCTGCTCCACGGAAAACTCGGCGGTGGTCGACGAGCCGATTGCCGAGGAGGTGAAGCGCGAGTTCCAGGCGCAGGGGGCGTACTTCCTGAACACCGCGGAGATCGACGCGGTGGCGCGGGTCCTGGTCACGCCGCAGCGGCTGCCGAACCCGGCGCTGGTCGGCAAGTCGGCGGTCTACATTGCCGGCAAGTGCGGCATCACGGTGCCTTCGGAGACGCGGATCCTGGTCGCGCCGCTCGCCGGCGTCGGCCGCGATTATCCGCTATCGATCGAGAAGCTGTGCCCGGTGCTCTCCTACTACGTCGTCAAGGACTGGCGCGAGGGCTGCGAGCGGTGCAAGCAGGTCCTGCGCTACGGCGGCATGGGGCACACCATGTCGATCCACTCGCAGAACGACGAGGTGATCCTCGAGTTCGGCCTGCACAAGCCGGCGTTCCGCATCGTGGTCAACTCCCCTACCACGCACGGGTCGGTGGGCCTGTCGACCGGCCTCGATCCGGCGATGACGCTTGGCTGCGGCGGGTTCGGGGGCAACATCACCTCGGACAACATCTCGCCCCGGCATTTGTTGAACATCAAGCGGGTCGCCTACGAACTGACGCCGACCGTCAGCCGCTGGGACCGCGCCGCGTCCAGCCGCCCCGGGCTCCCGAGCGCCCCGGCGAAGCCGGCGCCGCCGACCGGGATCAGCGCCGCCGTCCTGTCGCGACGCATCGACGATTTCCTCAGCTCCCGCGGCTTCAAGCCGGAAGCGGCTCATCACACCGGGGTCGGAATAGGGTCAGACCCCACACCGACTGGGGTCAGAGTGGGGTCAGGCCCCACACCGACTGGGGTCGGAATGGGGTCAGACCCCGTGGCAGACCCCATGGCACCCGTGGCAGGCCCCGCGGCAACGAATTCGAAGCCGCTCGACTTCGTGTGCGAGGAGGATGTGCGTCTGGCGATTCAGGCCGGGCGGAAACTGGTCGTCTCCGAGCGCGCGATCGTGACGCCGGCGGCCCGGGATCTCGGCGAGGCCAATCGCATCTTTTCAATTGCCCCCTGGCAGGGGTAGTTCAACGCCAACTGCTGAGGCTGTTCGACTTATTGTTGACCACCCCCTACGCCTTTGCTAGACTGCGACTCGGCTATAGAGCGGGGTGGCTTGTGCCATCCCCGCGTGAAGAACACGGAGCCCCCACCGTGGGGGCGACTTACGGCAACGATCGCCTAGGCCTGATGGTCCCCGGTCGTCGTCGCGGAGCGCCCGAATGCACAGAGGTCAGTGGCGACGTCTAGCAATTCTCAGCCTTCTCCCGGCAGTCGGGGCCTGCGGTTCGAGCCTCAAGACGCAGGGTCCGGCAACGACCCCCGCAACACCCGCGGCGGTTCATGCGGGCAGCACCCAGAACTCCGCGCCGGCTCCCGCCGCGCCCATTGAAGACCCGGTCCTCACCCTCATCGCCTCCTCCGACCGTTATTTCAAAGCCGGCCAGAAAGAGCTCGAACAAGGGCATTTCGACGCCGCCAAGGAAGCATTCAACCGCGCCGTCGACGTGCTCCTCGAATCGCCGTACGGCGCGCGCACCGAGCCGCGGATCCGCGAGCATTTCGACCGGCTGGTCGACCGCATCAGCACCTACGAGGTCCGGGCCCTCGCCACCGGCGACGGCTTCGCCGAGAAGAAATACGAGCCGGCGTCGATCGACGAGCTGCTGGCAATGTCGGCAACGCTTGGCACGCCCGCGGCCGCTCCGGGTCTGAAGGACGCGGTCCAGTCGGATCTCCTCGTCGGCACCCACGACATCCCGATCCCGTTGAACCAGCGCGTGCTGGCGTACATCGAGCTGTTCCAGGGTCGCCTCCACGACTTCATCGAAGAAGGCATGAAGCGCGGCAGCCGGTACCTGCCGATGATTCAGAACGTGTTCCGCGCCGAGGGCCTGCCGCTGGACCTCGCGTATGTGCCGCTGGTCGAGAGCGCCTTCAAGCCGAACGCGTTGTCGCGCGTGAAGGCCAAGGGCGTCTGGCAGTTCATGGTCGGCACCGGCCTCGAAAACGGACTGCGCCACGACTGGTACATCGACGAGCGGTCGGACCCCGAAAAGGCCACCGTCGCGGCCGCGAAGTACCTGCACACACTCAGCAAGATCTTCGGCGGCGATTGGCACCTCGCACTGGCGTCCTATAACGGCGGCCCGGGCCGCATGCAGCGGGCGCTCAAGGCGGCGCGGGTCGACAATTTCTGGACCTTGACCGAAAACTCGAAGATTCTGCCGCGCGAAACGCGCGAGTACGTGCCGATGATCCTCGCCGCCATCGTCATCGCGCGCAACCCGTCGCAGTACGGCTTCGACTTCGAAGCCGAGGCGCCGGCCGTGTTCGACACGGTGACGCTGCCCCGCGCGGTGGACCTGCGCCGGGTCGCCGAGTGGACCGACTCCTCCATCGACGAAATTCAGGCGCTCAACCCGGAACTGCGCCGCTGGACGACGCCGGTCCGCGACACCAGATACGAGCTGAAGGTGCCGGCCGGAACGGCGGACATCGTGTCGGCGAAGCTGGCTGACGCGCCGGCCGCCGACCTGGCGTCGCTGAAGTTCTACACGGTCAAGCGCGGCGACACGCTGCCGCTGATCGCCCGCAAGCTGCGCGTCAGCAAGGCCGACCTCGCGGAAGCGAACGATCTCAAGCTCGCGGCGCATGTGAACGCCGGTCAGCGGCTCATGGTGCCCAGTGAAGCCGGCGTCCTGATGGCGGCACGCACCGACCGTGGGATTCCGGCGACCGAATCGCGTTCGACCGTCGCGCACGCCGGCCAGCTCGCCGAGCCGGCGGCGATGTCGAACCGGGTCAGGGCCAGCTATGCCGTCAAGCGCGGCGATACGCTCGCCTCGATCGCGCGGCTCTACCAGACGACGGTCGCCTCCATCAAGACCTGGAACCCGCGCCTGCCGACCGGATACCTCGCGGCCGGTCAGCGCCTGACCGTCTACCGTCTGGCTAACTAAAACAAAAGGGGCTCGCCTTGCGGCGAGCCCCTTTCCAATCCCGAGTTCAGCCTCGAGCAGCGCTTCGCTCTCAGCACCTGCCTCCGAGCACCTAGCGCCCGGCCAGCTCCTACGCCCGCTTCTTACTGTCCTCGGTTTGTGCCGTCTTCGAGCGGAGCTGCTTGATGCCTTGCTCGATCCGTTCCGCCAGCTCGCGCTCGTGCTGGAGCGCGCGCAGCGTGTTGCGCCCTTCCTGCAGCATGAACTCGAGCTGCGCCACCTTTTCGGCGACGTGGTCGATGACCGCCTTCTGCTCACCGAGCGTCTCGAGGTTGATCCGCACGTCGTCGAGCACGTGCACGATCGCGTTCGCCTTGGTCTGCACTTCGTCGACCATCTTCCGCTTGGCGTCGATCGCCACGATCCGCTCGTCGGTCTCGATGATGCGGGAGAGCAGGAGATCGACCTGCGATTTGAGCGTCGCCACCTCGCCGCGGTGCTCGGTGACGTGCGCCAGGTCGGCTTTGCTGCGCGCGCTGATCTGGTGCACGATCTCGACCTCGGACTTGACCGCGTTCACCAGCTGTTCGCGGCTGGCGATCGCCGCGATGCTCTTGTCGAGCTCGGTCGCCGTCTGCCTGATCTCGGCCAGCCGTGATTCGACCGCGGCCAGCTTCTTCTCGCCGAACGCGACCTGCGACCGCCGCGACTCGAGCTGCTTGAACATGTTTTCGGCGCGCGTCAGCTGATCCTCGGACGCCTGGATCTGGCCGGTGGTGTCGCGCTGGCGGGCCTGCACGCGATCGAGCTCGGCGATCATCTCTTCCTTGATCTTGGCCGAGCGCGCGAGCTCCTCGCCGAGCGTCTGCATCTGGCGCGTCCGCTCCGCGACCTCGGTCGTCATCACCTTGCTGGCGGCGACGAGCTCGACGTAGCGCTTCTCCTGGTCGATGACCGCGGCCTCGCTGAACCTGGTGCCGTCGATCCGTTTCTCCGCCGCCGAGATCTCGCCCTGCAGCCTGGTGACGGCCGCGACCAGCGGCACGAGCGTGGTCTGCAGCGCGCGGACGCCGTCCAGTTTGTGCTGGGCGTCGACCATCTGCGCCGCGAGGCCGTCGCACTGCGCCTTCAGCGTCTCGAGCTCCGTGCGCCGCGCCAGCTGATCTTCCAGTTTGCGATCGACGTCGGCGCTGAGCGCATTGAGGCTGTTGAGCCGCCCCTCGAACTTCTCGACGAACGGCACGCGCGCGCTGACGCGCGAGATCTGGGCGTCGAGCTCGGCGACCGATTCGTGCAGCCGGGTCGCCTTCTGCGTGCCTTCCTCGACCAGGGTCAGCTTGCCGAGAATCGCGTCCATTTTCGCTTCGAGTTCCGGTGTCGACGAAGCGAACGCGGTCATCCGCTCGCTGAACGCCTCGAGCCCGATGCGATCGGCGCCGAGCTTGTCGGCAAGCTTCGCCGCCTCGGCGTGCGACGTGTAGAACTCCTGGATGTCCTTGCGCAGCACGTCGAGATCCTGCCGGCTCTGTCGCAGCGAGTCGAGCTGCCACGACGTCTTCTTGGCCATCTCGTCGACCTGCCCGAGCCGCTCGTTGAGGCTTTCGAGCGCGAGCTGCTTCCTGGTCAGGTCGTCCGCCGACGCGAACAGCGCCTCGAAGCGCTTCGACATGCCGTCGATCTTCTGCGACAGCTCGATCAGATTTTTGTCCTTGGCGGCGAGCGCTTCCATCCGCGACTCGGCGTCGCCGACGTCGGTCTGCAGCGTGCGGAGGCGGAGATCGAACGACTCGAACTCTTTCTTCTTGAGCGCGAGCGTGTCGACCTGGCCGCGCACCGCCTCGAGCAGCGCGCCCGCTTCTTTCTTCAGTTTGTTGGTCTCGTTCTCGCTGTCGATCCGCAGCTTGCCGGCGGCCTCGAGCTGCGCGTTGGTCTCCGCGGTCAGCTTCTCGGTGCGCGCCAGCGTGTCGTCGGCGCGCGCCACCTGCTTCATGCCTTCGTTCAGCTTGCCGATCTGCACATCCATCGCCCAGACCATCTCGTTGACCCGGTTGGCCTGGACGACGGCGTGTTCCACCGACTGCTGCTGGGTGTCGAGCGCTTTGGCTTTGTGCGAGACGTGCTCGGCGAGGGCATTGAGCGCGGTGAGCCGCTCCTCCGTGCTCTGGCTCAACTCGTGGAGCCGCGCGAGCGGCCCCAGCTTGTTCTCGACCTCCTTGACGGTGGTCATCGCCGCCGCCGTGTCTTCACGCGCTTCGCGCGAGGTCTCGCGGATCTTGGCGTAGTCCTGGGTCAGGGTTGCGGCGACGGCGCGGATCTGATCGAGCTCGGTCTTGAGCGTGCTGGACTGGCCGAGCGACTGCTTCACTTCGGCGTCGGCCTTCTGCAACTGGCCGCGGAGCTCTTCGAGAGTGGCGCGCTCCTTCTTGAGCGTGTCGAGAGTCGCCTGGGTGCCGAGCGCCTGGGACGACAGATGCTGCACCGCCTCGCGGTGTTTCTGCAGCTCGCCGTCGGGACCGAGCGCCTTCTCGGTCGTCTGCTCCGCTTGCTTGGCCGATTCCTTCAGGCTCTGAATGCGTTTGTCGAGCTCCGCCAGTTCCTTGGTGCGGTCGTCGAGTCCGGTCAGCCGCTTGCTGATGTCGTCGAGCCGCGAGGTCACGCCGACCGCCTTCTCCGACACCTGCTCCAACGTCTTGCTGAGCGGCGCCAGCTTGGCGCTGCGGGTCGTCAGCGCGCTGAGCATCGCGCTGATCGCGCTGCGCTCTTCGCGGGCGGTGGATATGAGCAGTTCCAGTTCGTCGGTCTGCTTCTGAACCAGCTTGCTCTTGCCGCCGGTCATGCTCTTGAAGGCGTCCAACATGTCTCGCTCCACACCGGGAAAAGAAAAAGGGAGGTAAAGGATAGTGCAGCCAGGGTATCGGCGGCTGGCAATTCCTGCGATACGGCACTGCCGGTGGCGGCGCAAGTCGTTGAAAATACGTGCAACGCCGCGGTGCGACGTCCCTTGCAGTCCCCCTCCGCATGCTCGCCAGTTTGCGGACGGCGGCGGTCTTCGGCGTCGAGGCGTGCCCGGTGCACGTGGAAGTCGACGTCGGGTTCGGCTTTCCCTGTTTCACGATGGTGGGGCTGCCGGACGCCAGTGTGCGCGAGAGCCGCGACCGCGTCCGCAGCGCGATCCGCAACTCCGGCTACGAGTTCCCGCCGCACCGGATCACCGTCAACCTTGCGCCCGCCGACGTGCGCAAGGCCGGAGCCTCGTTCGACCTGCCGATTGCCTTGGGCATCCTCGCGGCCTCCGGCGTCGTCGAGCGCCGGCTGATTGCGGATTTCGTGCTGCTCGGCGAGCTGTCGCTCGACGGCTCGATTCACCCCACCCGCGGCGTATTGCCGATCGCGGCGGCGGCGCGGCGCGACGGCCTGTCCGGTCTACTGCTGCCGTTCGCCAACGCCAGCGAAGCCGCGATCGTCGGCGGTCTCGACATCGTCGCGGTGTCGTCGCTGACCGACGCCGTCCGGGCACTCAACGACCCCGCCGGCTTCCGCGCCGCTCCTCCCGCCAGCTCCGCCTCTCCGGCCTATCCCCCGCTTCCTCCGAGGCGCGAAACGCCGCCGGATTTGGCTGATGTGCGCGGTCAGCTGCTGCCGCGACGGGCGCTCGAAATCGCGGCGGCGGGCGGCCACAACCTGCTGCTGGTAGGACCACCGGGCGCCGGCAAGACGATGATGGCGCGCCGGGTGTCGGGGATCCTGCCGCCGCTGTCGTTCGACGAGGCGCTGGAGGTGACGACGGTGCACTCGGTCGTCGGCCTGCTGCCGGCCGGCGGCGGGCTGCTGACGGACCGGCCGTTCCGGGCGCCGCATCACACCATCTCGACTGCGGCGTTGATCGGCGGCGGCTCGCAGCCGCGGCCGGGCGAGGTGAGCCTGGCGCATCACGGCGTCCTGTTCCTCGACGAGATGCTCGAGTTCAGCCGCCATGTCCTGGAAGTGTTGCGCCAGCCGCTCGAAGAAGGGCGCGTCGCGGTCGCGCGCGCTGCCCGCACGGCCGTCTTCCCCGCCCGCTTCATGCTCGTCGGCGCGATGAACCCGTGCCCGTGCGGTTTCAGCACCGATCCGTCGCGCGAGTGCCGCTGCACGCCGCGGGAACTGGCGCGCTATCGGGAGCGATTGTCCGGGCCGCTGCGAGATCGTCTCGATCTCACGGTCGATGTGCCGGCGGTACCGATCGACGTGCTCGGCGACGATGACGCGCGCGGCGAGCCGTCGTGCTCGGTGCGCGCCCGCGTCGTCGACGCCCGCGCGCGTCAGCTGACGCGCTATGCCGAGCACGGCATCACGACCAACGCGCAGCTCACGCCGTCGTTGATGGCGGCACACTGCGGGATGGATCGCGGCGCGCTCCGGATGCTGCAGGCCGCCGTGCGGAAGATGGCGCTCAGCGCGCGCGGCTACGACCGCGTCCGAAAGGTCGCCCGCACGATCGCCGATCTGGCCGCCGACGATCGCGTCGCGTCGGATCATCTCGCCGAGGCGCTGCAGTTCAGGATGGTGGGATAAGCAAGGCGCTTCAGCAGCCGCCGCCTTCATAGCCGCCGCACGTGCCGTGCTGATGTGCCCTGTCCAGTCGCCGTGGTAGGCCTCGATTGCGCGCCGTGAAACAGCGAGCCGGCGAGATCGCGCGCCGCGGATCATCTCCGCCGCGGCTGCCGTTCAGAATGGTCGAGGCGTCCTGCTTACATCTCGAGCGCGTGGCGCACCTGACGGCGGAATTCCTTGGCCGTGAATGGCTTCTGGATGAATGCGCCGCCGGCCTCGATGTCCATCCGCTGCCAGACCGACTGCTCGCTGTAGCCCGACATGAACAGCACGCGGAGGGCCGGCGACTGCGCCTTGAGACGGGCCACGAGCTCGGGACCGCCGCAGCCCGGCATGACCACGTCGGTGACGACCAGGTCGATCGATTGCGCATGCGCGGCGAAGATCCGTTCCGCCTCTTCGCCATTCGCCGCTTCGAGCACGTGATAGCCGCTGCTGTCGAGGATCCGGCGCGAGAGCTGGCGGACGCCGGCCTCGTCCTCGACCAGGAGCACCGTCTCTGTGGCGCGTGCGATCGCGCCAGGCGTCGCCGCCGCATCGATCGGCGCCGCCGCTGCGTCTGCGGACTGGGGCAGATAGATACGGAACGTCGTCCCCCGTCCCGGTTCGCTATAGACCCAGATGTACCCTTTGCTCTGCTTGATGATGCCGTAGGTTGTGGACAGGCCGAGACCGGTACCTTTCCCGGCCTCCTTGGTCGTGAAAAACGGCTCGAACAACCGCTGACGCGTTTCGGCGGCCATCCCGACGCCGGTGTCGGTGACGCCGATCACGACGTAGCGGCCCTGCATCACCGTCTCTTCGTGAAAGGCGGAGTTCTCGAGATCCGCGGCGCCGGTTTCGATCGTGACCGTGCCGCCGTCCGGCATCGCGTCTCTCGCGTTGACCACCAGGTTCATCATCACCTGTTCCAGCTGGCTGCGATCCGCGAGCGCCGCCGGGAGAACGGGCGCGAGCCCCAGCTTGATCTGCACGTTCTCGCCGATCAACCGTCCGAGCATCCCGGTCATGTCGGCGATCACGCCGTTGACATCGATCGGCCTGGGGTTCAGCACCTGCTGCCGCCCGAAGGCCAGCAGCTGTTTGGTCAGGGTCGCTGCCTGCCTCGCCGCCTTCACGATTTCAGCGAGATCGTTGGCGTGGTGCGTCGCCAATCCTTCATCGGCGGTCATTAATTCGGTGAAGCCGAGAATGACGGTCAACAAGTTGTTGAAATCGTGCGCGACACCGGATGCGAGTTGCCCGACCGCCTCCATCTTCCCGGCTTGTTCATACTGCCGCTCGAGGATGCGTCGTTCCGTCACATCCTGGGAAATCCCCGTACCCCGCAGCGGCTGGCCGTCCTGGCCGAGGACAACGCGGCCGGCGCCTCGGAGCCAGCGGACGGTGCCGTCGGGCCACAGCGATCGGTGCAGCAGGGCGAAATCGGCGCCCGAGCGCTGCGCCTGCTCGATCGCCTCGACCACGGACGTGCGGTCCTCCGGGTGGACGCGTTCGACGAACGCCGCCAAGGTGCCCCCGAACGTGCCCGGCCTGATGCCATGTTGCGCTTCGAGCACGTCGGACCAGTGCAGGACGCCGGTGGCATAGTCGAGGTCCCAGGTCCCGACGTCTGCACTTTGCAGGACAAAGCGCGTGCGCCCTTCGGTCGCGCTCAGCGCCCTGACCGCCTGCGTCCGCTCGGTGACGTCGGTGCCCGACCTGAACGAGCCGGCGATCGCACCGCGGCCGTCGCGGACCACGGTGCTGCGCCATTCGATCAGCCGCTCGATCCCGGCCCTGGTCACAATCGGGTTCTCGGAGAGATGCAGGCGATCGCCCTCGCCGATGGCGGCGCGGAGCGTGTCGGCGAGCGTCGCGCGGACGGCGTCCCCGATTCGCGCCGGCACGCAGGTCTCGACCCAGTCCCGACCGAGCAGCTCGTCGGCGGTCCAGCCCAGCATCGTGCAGGCATAGCGGTTCACGAGCGTGATCCGCCCGTCGGGATCGAGCGCGAGCAGGATGACCCCCGCGGTATCGAGATAGCGCTGCGCACGATCGCGCTCTTCGCGCAGATCGGCCGTTCGCGCCGAGACCTCGCCCGCGAGCCGCTGGCTGTACTGATCGTAATAGTCGCCGTAGGCTTTGAGCCGCAGCAGATTCTTGACCCGGACGCAGAGCTCGGCCCGATCGACCGGCTTGGTGAGGAAGTCCTCCGCTCCGACGCTCAGGCCGCGCAGCCGCGCCTCGCGGTCGTCCATCGCGGTGATCATGATTACGGGGATGTTGCGGGTCGCCGGATTGCCCTTGATTGCGGCAGCGACCTCATAGCCGTCCATGCCCGGCATCATGACGTCGAGCAGGATCAGATCGGGCGGCTGACGCGCGACCTTGCGCAGCGCATCTTCGCCGTTCACCGCGCTCTCGACCGCCAGACCTTCCGGTCCGAGCATCACTTCCAGCAGCTTGCGATTCTGCAGCTCGTCGTCGACGATCAAGACGCGCGCGGTGCCGTTCGGCAGGTCGGGTGGCGCGCTCATGCGCCGGCCAGCCGGGCCGCAATCGCCGCGAGGAACTCCTGGTAGCGGATCGGCTTGGCGATATAGCCGTCGCACCCGGCGGCGCGGATGCGTTCTTCGTCGCCTTTCATCGCCAGGGCGGTCAGCGCGACCACGGGAATCGCGCGCGTCGCCGCGTCCGCCTTGAGCTGCGCGGTCGCCGCGAGCCCGTCCATGCCCGGGAGCTGGATGTCCATCAGGATCAGGTCGGGCTGCGACTCGCGCGCGATCGTGAGGCCGGCCTCCGCGTCGATCGCGCTCAGCACGCGATGCCCCGCCGACTGCAGCAGGAACACCGCGAGCGTCATGTTCGCGGCGTTGTCTTCCACGACCAGCACGGTGGCCATGTCAGGCGCCCCCGGGCCGGCCGGCCATCGCGCGCCGCACCTCCGCGACGAAATCGTCCCGATCGAGATCGCCCTTCTGCATGATCTTCAGCACCGAACCGTTGAGCCGATCGCGATCGAGATCGGTGACGTGCTTGGCGGTGATCACCAGGATCGGAATCGCCGCCGTGGCCGGCAACTCCTTGAGCGCCTCGACGACGTCGAAGCCGTTGACGTCGGGCATCATCAGATCGAGCACGATGACATCCGGCCGCTCGCGCCGGGCGATCTCGATCGCTTCGCGGCCGCCGTTTGCGCGCAGGATGGCGCTGGCCAGTGCCGCGATGCGAACCGCGATCAGCTCGACCGCGGCCGGGTCGTCGTCGACGACCAGGACCTTCAGCGTCTGCCCCTGCGACAGCGGGAACAGGCCGAGATCGACGAGCGATTCGTACAGCTCCCGCCGCGAGATCGGTTTCTGCATCACAGCGGCGGCGCCGAGCGAGAAGCCCTTGTTGCGATCGGCGACGATGGAGATGATGACCACGGGGATGCGCTGCAACTCGGGCACCCGTTTGATGCGGGCGAGAAAATCCCAGCCGTCCATGTTGGGCAGCATGATGTCGAGGGTGATGAGCGCGAGCGGCTGCTGCGCCGCCATCACGAGCGCCGCCTCGGCGGAGGCGGCGTGCAGCACCATGAACCCTTCGGCCTCGAGCTGGACACGGATCAAATCGGCCGACTTGAAGTCGTCTTCCACGACCAGCGCCATGCGGCTCGCGTCCTGGCGCCGAGTCTCGACGATCGCCCTGATCGTCGCCGGCACCGTCGTCTCGTCGAGGCTGCGCTCGGGCACCCAGACCGTAAAGCACGCGCCCAGTCCCTGCGCGCTCTCGACCGCGACCGTGCCGCCGTGGAGCTCGACCAGCAGCTTGACCATCGCCAGCCCCAGCCCGGTGCCTTCGAATTTTCGCGCCAGGCCGCTGTCGATCTGACTGAACGGCTTGAACAGCCGCTCCATGCCGACACTGGAAATGCCGATGCCGCTGTCGGCAATGCTGATCTGCAGGAAAGTCGCGAAGTCGGAATCGGCCAAGGGAAACGTGAGGCCCGGCCGCAGCCCACCGAGCCGGCCGACCTCGGCCCGCGGCACGACGCTGGCGCGCAGCGTGACCTCGCCGCCTTCCGTGGTGAACTTCACCGCGTTCGACAGGAGGTTGTAGACAATCTGCTTGATCTTGCGGGCGTCGGCCGAGATCGAGCCGAGGCCGTCGGCATGCATCGTGAGGCGAACCCGGTTGCTCGCCGCCTTCTCGCGGACGATGGACAGGCTGTTGGTCAGGAGCGGCCGCATGACGACCGGCTCGAGATCGAGCGTCATCTTCCCCGCCTCGACCTTCGACAGATCGAGAATGTCGTTGATCAGGGCGAGCAGATGCTTGCCGCTGCTGAAGATGTCGCCGATGAAACCGCGCTGCTGCTCGGTCATGTCGCCGATCAGGCCGTCGCGCAGCACTTCCGAGAAGCCGATGATGGCATTGAGCGGCGTCCGCAGCTCGTGCGACATGTTGGCGAGGAATTCGGACTTCATCCGGCTGGCGTCCTCGAGCTCGACGTTCTTCAGCAGCAGCGTCTGCTCGTACCGTTTCAGCTCGGTGACGTCGCGGGCCGCAGCGAACACGCCCTGCAGGCTGCGATCGCGGTCGTGGAAGGTGGTGGCGTTGTACGAGACCACCGTTTCGCTGCCGTCGCGGGCGCGCGCGGTCAGCTCGTAATTGGTGACCTTGCCTTCGTTGAGCACGCGGCGGATGCCGGATTCGGCCCGCGCCGGATCGGTGAAGTAGTTCTTGAACGGCGCGCCGATCAACTCGTCGCGGGTGCAGCCGGTGAGCGCCTCGGTCTGCTTGTTGACGTCGGTGATGATGCCGCGCGGGTCGGTCGTCATCAGCGCGTCGATGTTCGACTCGACCAGCGAGCGCGTGTAGAAGTGCTGGTCGCGCAGCCGCTGATCGAGCTTGACGCGCTCTTCTTCGACCTGGCGCCGCGCCGTGTTGTCGGTGCCGATCAGCAGATAACCGATGATCGCGTTGTCGGCGTCGCGCAGCGCCGTCACCGACACGACCGCCGGGAAGCGGCTGCCGTCCTTGCGGATGTAGGTCAGCTCGTAGATGTCTTCGATGCCGCGCGAGGCCTTGAAGACCAGCGCCTCGAAGCCGGGCGTGATCGCCGTGCCGAGCTCGACGCTCA
>JAOBWF010000155.1 GCA_025463215.1 Acidobacteriota bacterium
ATGAGGTTCTCCTTGGCGGCGAAGAACTCGTCGTTCGCCGCCACGACGGCGCCGCCCAGGCGCTCCGACGCGAGATCCACGAGCTCGACAAACGATCCGGTCATAGCATCTGCCCGCCGTACGCGCGCGTGAGCCGGTTGTTATCCCACACACGTTCACCGCGCACGAAGGTGGTGAGCACGGTGCCGAACAGGGAGCGTCCGGCATACGGCGTCAGCTTGTGCTTCTGGTGCAGGTGCGCCGGATCGACGACGAAGTCGGCGTCTGGATCCCAGACCACCAGATCGGCATCGAACCCCTCGGCAAGGCGCCCTTTGCGTTCGAGCCCGGCGAGCGCCGCCGGCGCCGCGCTCATCCACCGCGCCAACAGCGATCGGAGGCTCGCTTCGGACGGCGCCACGCTCCAGTGTGACGTGTCACTGCTGACACTCGAGAGTTGCGCCTTCAGGCTGGTGTACGTCGCGGGCAGCGACAGCTCCAGCGATGCAATCCCGCCCCAGGCGCGCGAAAAATCGCCGTCGGCTTTCAGCGCCGGCGGCGCCGGCGAATGATCGGTGGCGATCAGGTCGAGCGCGCCGCTCGCCAGGCCGTCCCACAGCGCGGCGCGGTGCGACGCCTCGCGGATCGGGGGGGCGCACTTGAACGCGGTGGCTTCGTCTCCGATCTCGCCGGCCGCGAACGTCAGGTAGTGCGGGCAGGTTTCCGCCGTGATCGGCACCCCGGCGGCCTTCGCGCCCGCAATCGCCGCGACCCCTTCGGCCGACGAGACGTGAACGATGTGCACGCGCGTGTCGAATTCTTCGGCGAGCCTGATCATCAGCCGAATGGCCTCGACCTCCATGCTCGCCGGACGGGTCGCCAGATACGAGGCGTAGTGAGGGTTGTGAATTGCGGATTGCGGGTTCGAATCCGGATGTGAATCCGCATTCCGCGATCCGCATTCCGCAATGATGATCTCCGCGTGCACGAGGAGCGGAACATTGCGTCGCGCGAGGATCGGCAGCGCCTGCCGCAAGTCCGCTTCCGTGACCGCGGGAAACTCGTCGACCCCGGAGGGCACCAGAAAACATTTGAAGCCGCGGACGCCGGCGTCCACGAGCGCGTCGAGCTCGGCGCTGTTGCCGGGCACGACGCCGCCCCAGAAGCCGACGTCGACGTGACACTGCGCCCGCGCCGCCTCCTTCTTCGCCCGCAGCGCGCTTCTCGTCGTCGTCGCCGGAATGCTGTTGAGCGGCATGTCGATGACCGTGGTCACGCCGCCGGCCGCGGCGGCGCGCGTCGCCGTGTCGAACCCTTCCCAGTCGGTGCGCCCCGGCTCGTTGATGTGGACATGCGTGTCGACGAGGCCGGGCGAGATCACCAGGTCCGGCACGTTGAACACCTTCGCGCCGGTCGGATCGTCGCCGGCGAACTCGACGATCCGATCGATGACACCACGATCGATGTACAGCGCCGCCGCGCGCTCACCGTCGGGCAGGACAACGCGACGGCTCCTGACTACCAGCACGGCGTCACCGTGTGGCGCGTTTCAGGAACGATCCCGCACCCGCGCGTCCGACGAACACGCCGTTCTCGATCACCAGCTTGCCGCGCGACAGCACGGTGTCGGTCGCGCCGGTCACCTGCCGCCCCTCGTACGGGTTGTAGTCGCAGTTCATGTGCAGCGTCCGGGCCGCGAGCGTGATGGTGCGGTTCGGATCGAAGACGACGATGTCGGCATCGGAGCCCGGCGCGATCGTGCCTTTGCGCGGGAAGAGACCGAAGATCTTGGCGGGGGACGTCGACGTCAGCTCGACGAAGCGATTGAGCGAGATGCGCCCCGGCCGCACGCCGCCGTCGTAGACCAGGCTCATGCGCGTCTCGACGCCCGGCGCGCCGTTCGGGATCTTCGAGAAGTCGTTCTCGCCGAGCCGCTTCTCTTTCATGCAGAACGGGCAGTGGTCGGTCGAGATGCACTGCAGATCGTTGAACGCCAGGCCGCGCCACAGCTGATCCTGCTTGGCTTTGTCGCGCAGCGGCGGGCTCATCACATATTTCGAGCCGCCGAAGTCCGGCTCCTCGTAGTTGTCGTACGAGAGGAAGAGATACTGAGGGCAGGTCTCGGCGAACGCCGGGAGTCCGCGGTCGCGCGCTTCCGTGACCATCTCGAGCGCCTCGGCGGCCGAGAGGTGGACGATGTAGATCGGGACGTCGGCGATTTCGGCGAGCGCGATGGCGCGATGGGTCGCTTCGGCTTCGGCCCGGGCGGGGCGGGTCAGCGCATGGTATTTCGGCGCCGTCTTCCCTTCCGCCAGCGCCCACTGCACCAGGACGTCGATGACGCCGCCGTTCTCCGCGTGCATGCAGATCGTGCCGCCGTTCTTCCCGGTCCGCAGCAGCGCCTTGAAAATGGTCGCATCGTCGAGCATGAAGACGCCCGGGTAGGCCATGAACAGCTTGAACGAGGTGATGCCCTGCGTGACCAGGGCGTCCATCTCGCCTTCCACCTGATCGTTCAGCTCGGTGATGATCATGTGAAAGCCGTAGTCGACGACCGCCTTGCCGTCCGCCTTCTTCGCCCAGGTCTCCCACGCCTGATGCAGCGTCTGACCGCGGTACTGAATGGCGAAGTCGACGATCGTCGTCGTGCCGCCGAACGCCGCGGCGCGGGTGCCGGTCTCGAAGTCGTCAGCGGAGGTGGCGCCGCCGAACGGCATGTCCATGTGCGTGTGGACGTCGATGCCGCCGGGCAGCACGTACTTGCCGGCGGCGTCGATCACCTTGTCGACATTGGCAACCGGAATGTCGAGCGACATCCCGATGACCGCAATCTTCTCGTCCTCGACGAGCACATCACCGGTGTACTGATCGACCGCGGTGACGATGGTGCCGTTCTTGATCAGTGTGCGCATCGGGGTCTCGTGAAATGAAAGATTTCAGAGTTCAGATTTCAGATGGCTTGCTGCTGCCAATCCGGGCTGCAGATGCGAATCCGATTGCAGTTGTCATCTGGCTGCTGGTTCAGTCTGAAAACTCTCGAGTGCTAGAACCACCGCGAGATCGTCACCTTCTTGTCGGTGTAGAACTCGATGCCGTCACGGCCGTGGGCCTTGAGATCGCCGAAGAAGCTGTCCTTGGCGCCGCCGAACGGGAAATAGGCCATCGGCGCGGCGACGCCGATGTTGACGCCGACCATCGAGGCGGTCGCGTGCTTGGCGAACTCGCGCGCGGCCTTGCCGCTCGACGTGAAGATCGACGTCGCGTTGGCGTTCGGGTGCGCCTTCATCATCGCGATCGCTTCGTCGAGCGTCTTGACCGGGCAGATCGACGCGACCGGCCCGAAGATCTCCTCGTGGCCGATCGCCATCTTTGCCGACACGTTGTCGAACACCGTGGGTCCGACGAAGTAGCCGTTGGGGCGATCTTCGACCCGGGTCGTACGGCCGTCGACCAGCAGCTGCGCGCCTTCGCTGAGCCCCTTCTCGATGTAGCCGATGACCTTGTCGCGATGGCCGGCGCTGATCACCGGGCCCATCGTGACGCCAGGCGTCGTGCCGTCACCGACCTTCAGCGCCTTGGCGGCCGCCACCATGCGGTCGCGCGCTTCGCGATGCGCGTCGCCGACCGGAATCAGCATGCTGCCGGCGAGGCAGCGCTCGCCGGCGCAGCCGTAGAACGATTCGGAGATGATGTCGATCGACCGGTCGAAGTCGGCGTCGGGCATCACGACGACGAAGTTTTTCGCGCCGCCGAGCGCCTGCGCGCGCTTGCCGGCGTGGGTCGCGCGCTGGTAGACGTGCCTCGCCACCGGCGTCGATCCGACGAACGACACCGCGCGGATCCCGGGATGATCACAGATCGCGTTGACGACATCGCGGCCGCCGTTGACCAGGTTGACGACCCCCGGCGGCAGATCGCACTGCTGCAGCAGGTCGACCATCATCCGCTGCGACAGCGGCACCTGCTCGGACGGCTTCAGGATGAAGGTGTTGCCGGTCACAATCGCGAACGGCAGGAACCACATCGGCACCATCGCCGGAAAATTGAACGGCGCGATCGCCGCGACCACGCCGATCGGCTGGCGGACGACGTGGCAGTCCACGCCTTTCGAGATGTCCTCGAGACCGAAGCCCTGCATCAGCGACGGCGCGCCGCACGCGACTTCGGCGCACTCGATGCCGCGGCGGACGCTGCCGCGTGCTTCGTCGAGCGTCTTGCCGTGCTCGGTCGTCACCGTGCGCGCGAGCGCCTCGAAGTGCTGCTCGCAGAGCGCCTTGAATTTGTAGAGATACTGGGCGCGGGCGTTGACCGGCGTGTCGCGCCAGCCGGGGAACGCCTGCGCCGCCGCCTGGACCGCCGCGTCGACATCGTCGGCGGTGGACAGCGGCGTGCGGCCGATGATGTCGCCGACCGCCGGATTGTGGACGTCGAAAAACTCGGTGGCCCGGGCTTCGACCCAGCGGCCGCCGATGAAGTTGTCGAGCGTTCGGACGTCGGACCGTTCTGCGCCGGGCATCGTGGGCTCCTCCGCAAAGGACCCCATTATATTGGCGGGGGCGCGGAAAGGCTCTACGGCAGCAGGACCGGCTTTGCCTCGCGGGCCCAGCCCTCTTCCCAGGTCGGCCGGGCGAGCTTCCGCGCGCCCGTGCGCAGGCGGTCGAGCGCCTTCTGGTCGGCCGGGAAGGTCTCGAACAGATCGAAGAGGACGTCGGCCAGTTGCGGGCCGTTCGAGAACAGCAGGCCGTTGTCGCCGTGGCGGACCCGTTCGGCGAGGCAGGCGCCGTAGTCGAGCGCGCAGACCGGGACGCCGGCGCCGAACAGATCGGCGATCTTCATCGGAATGTCGAGGCCCGACGAGGATCGATGCAGGCAGAGGCCGAGATCGGCGCTGCCGACGACGCGCGGGTAGTCGTCCGGCTCGAGAAAGCGCGCCCGCAGCTGGATGCGCCGGGCCGGCAGTCCGGCGAAGCGGCGCTCGAATTCGGCACGGCGGGCGCCGTCGCCGGTCACGAGGATCACGAGCTCGGGAAACCGCCGCCCGGTATTCCCCGCTTCCCACCCGCGGATCCGCTCTTCCAGCCGCATGACCGCTTCGATCACGACGTCGAAATCCTCGTCCTCCGTCCAGCTGGTCGGGCAGACGATGAAGCCGACGGTATTGGCGCGAATCCCGAGCCGCGCGAACAGGGCCTGGCGGAAGCGCTCGCGATCGCCGCGTTCGATCGGCGTGAACGCCGATGCCGGCCGATCGTACAGGACGCGCGCCTGCTTGACGCCGAAGCGGCTCTCGAGAAACGCCGCGAGGCCGCGTGACACGCACAGGTTCGCATCGGCGCGGCGCGCGTCGCGCCGCTCGAACCAGCGCGCCAGCCGGACCGCGGGGTGCCATTGGCCGAGGCGCAGCTGCAGCAGCGTGTAGCCGAGGTTATGCCAGTCGATGACGAAGCGGACGCCGCGCCCTCGCAGCGCGAACCAGCTGACCGCGAGCGTGGGAAAGGCGGGCGGATTCTGCACCACGACGAGATCCGGACGCGGCAGCGTGCGCAGGATCCGCCACAACTTGAAGCTCGTGCGCAGCGCGTCGAACAGGCCGGCGGCCGCGTACGTGGAACCGGTGAGCTCGCCGCGGATTTTCAACCGTCGCGTCGCTAGGCGGTGCACGTTAATGCGCGGCTCGTCGGTAATCGCGCGCGGCAGCGGCGTGCCTTCGAGGCCGACGAGGTCCACCTCGACGCCATTGGCGGCCAGTGCGTGCGCGTGGTACCGCATGCGGGCGCTGCGGCCCAGATCTCCGAGGCAGACGACGGCGGCTCTCATTCAGGAAGTCGATGACGGGGGCAGGAATATTCTACCTGCGTTGGGCGTCGGTCCAAAACCGCGCCAGCAGGTTCGCGGCGACGCGGCGCCGATACTCGGCCGTCGACCGGATGTCGTCGATCGGCGCGATCTCTTCCAGCAGGATCCGCTGCGCCTCTTCGAGCGGCGCGCCGGCGCCGAGCGCGGCCTCCGTGCGCGTCGCGCGAATCACCGTCGCGGCGACGCTGCCGAGCGCGACCCGGACCGAGCCGTTCGGGTGCGGACCGACCCCGGCGACGACGATTTTGGAGATCGCCTGCGCCGCGCGCGTCCCGACCTTGCGGAACCACTGTGTGCCGCGAATCACCGGGATCTCGAACCCGACAATCAGCTCATCGGCGCGCCGCACTGTCTGGCGATAGCCGGTGTAGAAGCCGTTGAACGCCACTCGCCGCGTCCCGGCGGCGCTGCGCAAGACGACGGCGGCGTCGGCGGCCGCCAGCACCGGCAGCGTGTCCCCCGCGGGCGATGCGTTCGCGACGTTGCCGCCGATCGTGCCGCGATTCTGGATCTGCGCCCCGCCGACCTCGCGCGCCGCCGCCGCCAGCATCGGAATCCGCGTGCGGACGAGCGGCGATCGGATGAGATCGGCATGCGTCGCCAGCGCGCCGATCGCCAGCGTCTCACCGCGGATCTCGATGGCCCGCAGCGCATCGAGCCCCCACAGATTCAGGAACCGCGTCTCCTGCAGCGTGCCGAAGTTGAGCGCCACATACAGATCCGTGCACCCGGCCATCGGCACGAGCGGCCCCTCGTCGCGCAACATCTTCACCGCGTCGGCGAGCGACCGGGGCTGGAGCAGCGAGCGATGAGAGATCGATTCACGCACAAGAAGGAACCGCGGAGACGGCCGAGCACGCGAACAAACGGCTCACAGCGGAAAAGCGTTCACGCGTCTCATGAAGCCGTCCCGCATCAAATGGCGAGCGCTGAAATTCACCACGATCCCGAGGCGCAAACCCGACAGCTTTAGATAAGAGATCAACTGCGCTTCGTGAACGCGATCGAGGCGCGTGACGGATTTGATCTCCACGACGATGGAGTGCGCCACCACGATATCTATCCGGTACGCGCAGGACAGCCGTACGCTGCCGTAGACCAACGGTAGTGGCTTCTGCCGTTCGAACCTGACGCCCCGCTGTTGCAGTTCGTGGCAGAGACACTCCTCGTACGGAGCTTCGAGCAGTCCGGGCCCAAGCGCGCGATGAACGTCGATCGCCGCACCAATAATCTGCTCCGACAGATCGTCGAGTCGCTTGGCCTCTGGATGCACCGCGACGAGATCCCTCGTACGTCATCCTCTGCGCTCTTTGCGGTCTTTGCGGTCTCTGCCTTTGTTCTTTCCAGTGGCTGTCGCCTCAATCGAGCGAAAGATCGCTGAGTACCCCGTGCAGCGGCACAGGTTCCCTGCCAGGCCGGTCTTCATCTGATCGAGTGTCGGGTTTTTGCCGAGGGCGATTGCCGCCAGAATCATGCCTGGCGTGCAGATGCCGCATTGCGCGCCGCCGTGTTCGACGAACGCGTGCTGCAGCGGGTGGCGGCCGCCCAGACCTTCGATCGTCGTCACGCGCGCGCCGGCGACCTGCGCGATCGGCACCAGACAGGAGTTTACCGGCCGCCCGTCGACGAGTACGGTGCACGCGCCGCATTCGCCTTCTCCGCAGCCTTCCTTCGTGCCGGTGAGCGCGCAGTCCTCGCGCAGCACGTCGAGCAGACGCTTCAGCGGATGAACCCGGCGCTTCGTCGCGCGGCCATTCAACACAAAAGACACGGAGGTCAAGATCGTGACGATCCTTTCCCTTGTGTCCTTGATGTCCTCTGTGTCGATTCAGCAATGGACGCCGCCATGACCCGCTCCGGCGTGGCTGGGATCGCCCGCAGATCGAAGCCGGCGTGCCGCAGCGCGTTGATCACCGCCGGCGCCGGGCCGTCGATCGGCATCTCGCCGACGCCCTTCGCGCCGAACGGCCCGTGCTGGTACGGGTTCTCCAGCATCACCACCGTCATCGCCGGCGAGTCGAGCGTCGTCGGGATGATGTAGTTGGTGAGCGACGCGTTGGCCATGCGGCCGTCGCGCATGACGACGTCCTCGAGCAGCGCGTAGCCGAGCCCCTGGGCGCTGCCGCCCTCGATCTGACCGGTCGCGAGCATCGGGTGGATCGCCTTGCCGATTTCGTGCACGGTGAGAAACGCGATCGGCCGGACCTGCCAGGTGTCGCGATCAACCTCGAGCTCGACGACGTCGCAGCCCCAGCCGTAGCTGCCGTAGGCGTCCCCCTGATAGCTGTTGTCGTCCCATGACAGGTCGCCCGGGCGTTCGTACTCCCTGGTGATGACGAGCGGTCCGTGTTTCCGCAGGTAGTCGCGCGGCGTCATGCGGCCGAGCCGTGCGCGCATGTCTTCGGCGCAGCGTTGCAGGATCCGTCCGACCACCATACATGTGCGCGACGCGACCGTCGGCCCGCTGTCGGGCACCACCGCGGTGTCGGCGGCGTTGACGTCGATGCAGTCGTAGGGCAGGCCCAGCGTGTCGGCGACGATCTGCGCGTGCATCGTCCGCGTGCCCTGGCCGATCTCGGTGCTGGCGACGAGGATCCGCGCGCCTTTCTCGGTGAGCGCGAGCGACGCCTTCGACGCCAGCTTGACCTCGCCGGCCCCGGTAAAACCGGAGCCGTGAAAAAACAGGGACAGCCCAAGCCCGCGATTCGTATTGGCCAACGCCCGGCGCCGCTTCTTGAAATCGGTGCGCGTGACCGCCTCGCGCAGAACCTGCAGCGCGCTGCAATCCTTGCCGAGCCGCTGGCCGGTCGCGGTGGTGTCGCCAGGGCGCAGCGCGTTGATCTCGCGCACCCGGACCGGATCGAGGCCGAGCTCCGCCGCGATCCGATCCATGTGGACTTCGACCGCGAACTGCGTCTGCGGGGCGCCGAAACCCCGAAACGCCCCGTTCGGCGGCGTGTTGGTCATGGTGGCGCGGCCGCGGATGCGGACGTGGTCGCAGCGGTACGGGCCGCTGGCGTGAATCAGGCCACGGGACAGCACGACCGCGCTCAGCGTCGCGTAGGCGCCGCCGTCGAAGACGACGTCGACGTCCATCGCGGTCAGCCTGCCGCCGCGCGTCACGCCGGTCCGGTGCCGCACGATCGCGGGGTGACGCTTGGTGGTCGCGATCATGTCCTCGACGCGGTCATAAATCAGCTTGACCGGCCGGCCAGCCTTCCGGGCGAGCAGCGCCGCGTGCCCGGCAATCATCGACGGATACTCTTCCTTGCCGCCGAACCCGCCGCCCGTTTCGGCCTGCACGACGCGCACCTGTTCGCCGCGCAGTCCCATCAAGACCATCAGCGCGCGGTGCACGTAGTACGGGCACTGCATCGATCCGTAGACGGTGATGCCGTCGACATCGTCCGGCACGCCGTTGCCGGGCAGCGCGACCACGCCGTTCGTCTCGATGTAGAGCTGCTCCTGGTGCCCCATCCGGTACTCGCCTTCGACGACGATGTCCGCGAGCGCAAATCCTTCGTCCAGCCGTCCCTTGTCGATGGCGATGGTCTTGAACACCGTCGGCGAAGCGGCCGGATCGTAGACCGGCGCCGCTTGCACGTAGTCGATCTGCACGTCGGCGGCGGCCAGGGTCCCGCGGTCCTCATGCGCGAGCAGGAGGATCGGCTCGGCGTAGTGGCGGATCGCGCGCTCGGCAAGGCAGGGTTGATCGTCTTCGATCAGCGCGACGATGTTGCGGCCGGGAATGTCGCGGGTGTCGACGATGGTGAAGCCGGCGGGGTCGAAGTTGAAGCGGACGGCCGCGATCTCGCCCGCCGGAATCGTCGACCGGATCGTCCGGGCGTGAAGCATGCCGGGAAACGACAGGTCGTCGATGTATCTGGCGGTGCCCGCGGTCTTCGACGCGCCCTCCTTGCGGAGGACGTTGCTTCCGACCGCGTGCGTCGCGCGAGGCATCGCGGCGATTATACGCCGCGGCTCACGCCGTCTTCTTCAACCGCTTGCGGATCATCGCGGCGACGCCGGCTTCATCGGTCGGCAGCGGCTTGCCGTCCATGTAGGCGGCGAAGATCGCCGGATGGATGTAGGCCTTGCGGCAGACCGCCTTGGTGTTTCCGAGGCGGCTCGACACGCACGATATCGCCGCCATCACGTTGCGCTTGGCCTCGGTCTGCGACTTGAAGCGTGAGAGGCGCGCCAGCGCCTGCGCCGCGAGCACCGTGCCCGCCCACGTGCGGAAGTCCTTGGCGGTGAAGTCATCGCCGCTGATCTCGCGCAGATACCCGTTCACATCGTCCGAGCAGATGGTCTTGCGCTGGCCGCTGTCGTCGACATACTGGAACAGTTCGTAGCCGGGCAGGTCGCGGCACGCCTTCACGATCTTCGCGAGCCGCGGATCGTGGAGCTCGACTGCGTGGGCCACGCCGCTCTTGCCGCGGAACTCGAAGCGCACCTCGTCGCCGCGAATCTTCGCATGGCGATCGCGCATCGTCGTCAGCCCGACCGAGCCGTTGGCCCGCGCGTACTCTTCATTGCCGATGCGAATCAGGGTCTTTTCCAGCAGCTGCACCGCCGCCGCGAGCACCTTCTCGCGCGGCAGGCCTTTCTTGCGCACGTCGGCGGCGGTGCGACGGCGGATGGCGCGCAGCGCCTGGGCGAACGCCGGCAGCCGGCTGTACTTCACGTCATCGCGCATCTGCCGGAACTTGGGGTGATAGCGGTACTGCTTGCGGCCGCGGGCATCCCGCCCTGTCGCCTGCAGATGGCCTTGCGGATCCGAGCAGATCCAGACGCTCGTCCACGCCGGCGGGATGACCAACGACTTGATGCGCGCCAGCTCGGCGGCGTCGGTGACCTTCCGTCCATCGGCACGGACGTAGCGGAAGCGGCCGGGCGCGCCGAGGCGCCGGATGCCGGGGACGCGCTCGTCACAGACGTGATGCAGGCCGGGAACGTTCGTCGTCGTGCTCTTGGCCATCCCATCCGCGTGAGAGCAAGAATGACGCCGGGCGGCCACGGCTCATCCTTGGCGGTTGCGGGTTCCTGATCACCACGCCGTCATCGAATCTTCGAACAACGCCGCGAGCTCCTCCGGTCCGGCCGGCCGCGGCGCAAGCTTGGTCACGCGGTGCTGCGGCAGCGTGCCCTCGACGAGTGCCGGTATGTCGGACGAGGAATAGCCAATCGCCCCGAGGCCGTTCGGCATGCGCAGCCGCTGCATGAACCAGGTGATCCGATCGGCGAGGATCTTCCCCGCGTCCTCGGGCTTCGCGCCGCTGACGTCGGCGCCGAGCGCCGCGGCCGCTTCCAGATGCCGGGCCGGGCTGGCGGCGGCCGTGAACCGGAACACCGCCGGCGCATTGAGGATCACCGACATGCCATGCGGCACGATGGCATGATCGGTGACATAGCCCGGCGCCCGGTAGCTCTTGACGTTGCCGGACACGGGGTACGACATCCCGTGCGGCAGATGGACGCCGGCGTTGCCGAAGCCGACGCCTGCATATGCCGCGGCGAGCAGCATGTTGGCGCGCGCTTCCTCGTCGCCGGTGTCGTCGAACGCGCGCACGAGATACTGGTTCACCATGCGGAGGGCCTGCATCGACCAGATGTCGCTGATCGGATTGGATCCTTGGTAGGCCGGGCGCAGCGCGGGGCGGTCCGGCAGTGGCCGCTCGGTGTACGGCAGCGCCGTGAACGACTCAACCGCGTGACTGAGAATATCGAGGCCGGTCGACGCCGCGACCTCGGGCGGCATGGTGCGGGTGTTGTCTGGATCGAGATAGCCGAGCGTCGGCTTGAGCCAGCGGTTGGCAATGCCGGTCTTCGCCTTGAGCGTCTTGTAGTCGAAGATGGCCACGCCTGTCGTCTCGCTGCCGGTCCCGGCGGTCGTCGGCACCGCGAGCAGCGGCTTCAATCTGCCGGGCACCGGCAGGCCCTTGCCGATCGGCGGGTTGACGTAGTCGAGAAAATCGGCCGGCGGATACGTCGTGTAGAGGTTGGCCGCTTTCGCGGTGTCGATCACCGAGCCGCCGCCGACCGCGACGAAGGCGTCGAACGGCCGCGCGCCGGCGAACGCAATCGCGTCGCGAAACGATTCGTCGCTCGGCTCGACGCGGACCCTGTCGTAGACAGCGTATGCAACCCCGTTCTGCTCGAGCGATTCGAGCACCGTCCTGACCGGCGGCAGCGTCGCGATCAGCGGATCGGTCACCACCATGACGAGCTGCGCGCCCATTTCGGCGAGGTCCATGCCGACCTCGCGCGTGACCCCCACACCGAACCGGACGCTGGACACGGCCATCTCGAACGCGATGTCTTTGGTCATGAGGACGCCGATTATACCGGGCGTGCGGCTGCGACAATCAGTCGCATCCGGCGAGCCCACGCGGCAGCTTCAATCACCGCGCGGTCAGGGCAGGCGGACGGGAGCGAGATCGGACCGGGATCGTCGGAAACAGGCGGCAGCAGACGAAGAACCGGGCGTTCGCGGCCGAGACCGTGGCCGAGCGAAACGGGCAGGAACCGCGACGGTCAGGGCCCGGGTGAAGCGGTGACGCCGCCGGTGATCAGCCGCGCGCGGCGTTGGTGTGTGAAGTACGCCCATCCCCACTCGGTCATCACGACAATGCGGTTGCGGAATCCGATCAGCCAGAAGATGTGCAGGAAAATCCAGAACAGCCAGGCGAAGAAGCCCGATATTTTCAGGCCGAAGACATCGCCGACGGCGGCGCCGCGGCCGATCGTCGCCATGATGCCGTAGTCCTTGTAGTGGAACGGCTCGAGCGGCTGTCCCGCAGCCGCCCGGCGGATGTTGCTGCCGGCCCGGGTGCCCTGCTGCATCGCGACCTGTGCGACGCCCGGCAGCGCCATCCCGTTCTCGACGAACGCGCAGAGATCGCCGACGACGAAGATCTCGGGATACGCCGCCAGCGCGAGGGTCGGCTCGGGCGCGACGCGGCCGGCGCGGTCGAGCGGCACACCGAGCGATTTCGCGATCGGCGATGCGGCGACGCCCGCGGCCCACAGCACGGTCGCGGCGGAAATCCGCTCCGTGCCGATCGCGACGCCGTCGTCATCCACCTGGGTGACGATTGCGCCGGTCCTGACCTCCACGCCGAGACGTTCGAGCGAGCGCCGCGCCGCGACGCGCAGCGGCTCCGCGAACGGGGCCAGCACGTGGGGCCCGCCTTCGAGGAGCAGAATGCGCGCCGATTGCGGTTGAATGCGTCGGAAGTCTTCGCGCAGCGACTGCCGCGCGATCTCGGCGAGCGCCCCGGCGAGCTCGACACCGGTCGGCCCGGCGCCGACGATGACGAAGGTCAGCAGCCGGCGTTGCGCCGCGGCATCCGTTTCCCGTTCGGCCGTCTCGAACGCGACCAGCACACGCCGCCGCATCTCGAGCGCATCGTCGAGCGTCTTCAGACCGGGCGCGCGGGGTTCCCACTCGGGATGGCCGAAGTAGGCATGCGCCGCACCCGAGGCGAGCACGAGATAGTCGTACCGAATCGACGCGCCGGCCGCGAGCACCACACGGCGCGCGGCGGGATCGATGCCGGCGACGTCGGCGAGCAGCACCTCCACGTTCTTCTGATGCCGGAGGATCCACCGAATCGGCGAGGCGACATCCGCGGGCGACAGCGATGCCGTCGCGACCTGATACAGCAGCGGCTGGAACAGATGATAGTTGTGGCGATCGAGCAGGGTGACGCTGACGTCCGCGCCGGCGAGCGCGCGCGCCGCATTCAAGCCGCCGAACCCGCCGCCGACAATCACGACGCGGGGTAGAGACGCGGAGGCGGGGCCGGGATCAGGATTCACGGTTCGTTCCTGGTTCTAAACCAGAGATATCATGGTATCCCCATGACGACACCAGGCAAACCGGATCAATCGACGGGCGAACCGGCACTCGGCGGCACCACGACCGTGGTCGAAACCGCCTGCCCGCTCGACTGCCCCGACGCCTGCAGCCTGGCCGTCACCGTCAAGCAGGGCAAGGTCGTGACGATCGACGGATCGCGCAAGAATCCGGTCACCGACGGCTACATCTGCGCCAAGGTGCGGCGATTCGGCGACCGCGTCTACGGTCCGGATCGGCTGCTCTATCCGGCGGTGCGCAGCGGGCGCAAAGGCTCCGGCCAGTTCACGCGTATCACCTGGGATGAAGCGATCGGACTGGTGGCCTCGCGCTTCGAGAAGGCGAAAGCGGAGGCCGGCGCGGAATCGATCCTGCCGTACTCGTACGGCGGCTCGAACGGCCTGCTGACGCAGGACAACATCGACGCGCAGTTGTGGCGCCGGTACGGCACATCGCGGCTGGCGCGGACGGTGTGCGCGGCGCCGACGGGCGCGGCAAACGCCGCCCTGTACGGCAAGATGTCGTCCGTCACGTATCAGGATTATCCCGAGGCCGCACTGATCATTCTGTGGGGCGTCAACCCGTCCGCGTCCGGGATTCACATCATCCCGTTCGTGCGCGAGGCCCAGAAGCGCGGCGCCAAGCTGATCGTGATCGATCCCCGCACCACGCCGCTGGCGAAATCGGCGGATGTCCACCTGCCGGTCAAAGCCGGCACCGACGTCGCGGTGGCGCTCGCGATGCATCGCTATCTGTTCGCCAACGGCCATGCCGACGAGGCGTTCCTGCGCGACCACACCACCGGTGCCGACACGTTGCGGGAACGGGCCGAGCCATGGCACCTGGCGCGAGCGGCGGAGGTTGCCGGCGTCGACGCCGCGGCGCTCGAGACGGTGGCGAGGATGTACGCGGAGAGCTCGCCGGCGCTGATCCGCTGCGGCTGGGGCCTGGAGCGGAACCGCAACGGCGGCAACGCCGCGATGTCGGTGCTCGCCCTGCCGGCGGTCGGCGGCAAGTTCGGCGTCCGCGGCGGCGGCTATTCGATGAGCAACTCGGCGTCGTGGAACATCGAACGGACGTGGATCGATGCGCCCGAGCCAGCTACGCGCATCGTGAACATGAACCATCTCGGGCGGGCGCTCACCGAGTACGACGACCCGCCGGTCAACGTCCTGTTCGTCTACAACTGCAATCCCGCCGCGACGGTGCCGGATCAGCGCCGCATCATCAAGGGCCTCGAGCGCGAGGATCTCTTCACCGTCGTCTTCGAGCAGGTGATGACCGACACGGCGCTGTACGCGGACCTGCTGCTGCCGAACACCACGTTCCTCGAGGCCTACGACTTCGCGAAAGGCTATGGTCCGATCAGCCTCGACCTCGGACGGCCGGTCATCGACGCGGTCGGCGAAGCGCGGCCCAATGCGGACGTCTTCGGCGAGCTGGCGGCGCGGCTGGGCGTGTTGAAGAGCAACGAGCCGAGCGGCGAACTCGATCTGATGGTCACCGTCCTCAATACCCTGCCCGACCGGATTTCGGAACCGCTGCGCGAGGGGGCGATGCCGTCGCCGCCCGGCGGCTTCACGCCGGTGCAGTTCGTCGACGTCTTTCCGAACACCCCGGATAACAAGGTGAACCTCTTCCCCGCCGCGCTCGACGCGTCGGCGCCGATGGGCCTGTATCAGTACCAGCCCGATCCCGAGACCGCGCGCTACCCGCTGGCGCTCATCTCGCCCGCGAGCGAGCGCACGATCAGCTCGACGCTCGGCGAACTGGCGCGGCCCGACGTGCGGCTGTTGATGCATCCCGACGATGCGCGGGCGCGCGGACTGGAAGAGAACGACGTCGTCCGGATCTTCAACGACCTCGGCGAGGTGCACTGCCCGCTGACGGTGGCGCCCTCGATCCGACCCGGAACGATCAGCCTGCCGAAGGGCATCTGGCGCCGCAGCACGCGCAACAACTCCACCGGCACGGCGCTCGTGCCGGACACGCTCACCGACCTGGGCGGCGGCGCATGCTTCAACGACGCGCGGGTGCAGGTCGCGTCGCTGGCGAACGCCTAGTAGCTGAAGAAGAACAACAGGTCGGAGCCGCTGCCCTGCGCGCGCTGGAACAGCTGCGTCTGCGTGCTCGAGCCCTGCATCACGTTGGTGCGCAGCCGCAGCCACTTGGTGAGCTCGTACTCGAGGATGAAGTTGGTCTCGCTCTGCCCACCGATGCCCTGCTCCACTTTCACGTACAGGTTCTGCCCGAGCTGCTGGCCGATGGTGAGCGAAGCGGCGTCGCCGCTGTCGGGCGCGGTGTTGATCTCGAACGTGTCGACGCCGAGCGCGTTCTCGATCGACGAGGACAGCGCGCCGGCGAGCGTTCCGGTCGCCATCGCCTGGGCGCGCTGGGCCAGCGAGACCTGCTGCCCTTCGCCGAGCGAGTTGATCGACTGATTGAAGACGATGAGCGAGAGGATGTCGGCCTGTTCGAGCGGCGGCGTGCTGCTCAGTTCGATCTCGGGCTGCTTGAGCGTGCCGCGCACATTGACGCGCGCTTCGACGCCCTGAATCAACCGCCGCGTGCGCAGGTCCAGGATCGGGTTGAGGTCGTTGAGCGGCTCGCCCGCGAAGCGGACGGTGCCGTCGCGCAGGATCTCGAAGCGGCGGCTCTGAAAATCGTAGGTGCCGCGCACGGTGTTGACCGCGCCGACGAGCGCAATCTGCTGCCCCGGCGCCTTGGTCGCGCGCAGGTCGCCGCCGAGCGTGATGTTCATCGCCCCCAGACTCATGGGCGCACCCGGCGTGCGCAGCTCGCTGGCCTTGATCACGAGGTCGTCGGGGATCGTGACCTGGACGTCCATGGTCAGCGCGTCCATCGGCGTCCGCGTCGCCGCCGGCGGCGCGGCGCCGGCGGCCGGCGTGGTCAGGTAATCGGTCTGCTGGGTCGCGTACGCCGAGTCGGTCGTCAGCGCGAGAATCGTGTCGAGATTCACCTGCCCGGTCGACAACCCGAACTCGCCGACCACTTTCGGTGCGTTCAGCTGGCCGCCGATCTCCAGGTTGGTATTCACCCGGACGTTGCCCATCTTGTTGTCGATGACCTTGAAGTCGTCCGCGGTCACATACAGCTCGACGTTGCCGACCTGCAGCTCGTGGATCCCGAGATCGCCGGTGATCGACAGTGCGCTCTGGTGGTTGTCGATCACCGAGATGTGCTCGATATGGACCTTGTCCGGCTGCAGATCGATCTTTCCCTGCAGGTTCGAATAGGCGACGCCGGTCGGGTCGACGGTGAAGCCCGCCTTGTCGATGCTGATGACGCCGGCCGGGTGCGGATCCGCCGCCGAGCCCGTGATGTCGATTTTGGCCTGCAGCGTACCCGTGACCTTGGTCAGCGACGTCGTGAAGCCCTGCACCAGCCCGAGGTCGATCGGCGTGCTCTCGACATGCAGATCGATCCGGTCGCCGGCGGCGACGGGCGCGCCGTGCGCGGCGGCGCGGTCGGCGGTCGTCCCGCTGGCCGTGAACAGCGCGGTCGGCACGTAGCCTTTCGCGGTGAGGTAGGTCGTCGGGTTCTGCTGCAGCCTGGTGTCGAGCGTCAGGCCGGCGCCGGCGTAGTTCACCGTGCCGCCGAGTGAATCGTAGCGGTACTGCTGGATGCCCCCCTTGTCGATCTTGAACTCCCCCTTCACGTCGGGCGCCGCCGTGGTGCCCGTGACGGTCGCGGACGCGTTGAGCGTCCCGGTCAACTGCGGCGGCCGCAGCAGGATGGCGTCCACGTTCGCCAGATCGACATTGGTCAGCGTGACCTTCAGGGCATCGCCGGGTGTGCCGAACGTGCCGTCGGCCGCAATCTGCTGCGGGCCGTTGGTCAACGTCACGTTCTTCACCGAGACGGCGTCATGGCCGTAGTTGATCGTCGCCTCGGAGCCCTGCGCCAGCTGCCAGCGCTGTCCTTGCGTCTGAAGACCGAGGTTGCGCAGGTGCACTTCCTGATGATCCGGATGCAGCACGAGCGAACCGGACGCGCCGACCGAACGCTGCGGCTGCTTCGCGGTCGCGTCGAACTCGAGCGTCTTCTGGTTGTAGGTGGTCTTGGCGTCGAGCTCGTTGATGTCCTGGCCGGCGATCGTGACGAAGGTCGCGCGCGTGTCGGCCGTGACGTTGGCATCGGCCACGGTCAGCTCCGGCACCGCCGCCGTGAACGTGCTCGCCACCGTCAGCGCGCCGTCGTTTCCGTACTTGAGGCCGTCGCCGGTCAGCGTGCCGGACGCCTTCAGCTCGTGCTTGTTGCCGGTGACGGTCGCATCGACCTTGCCGATGCCGGCGAGCGACAGATCGGCCAGCTTGCCGACCTCCGCGAGGCTCGGCGAGTCGGCGTGGATCGTCAGATTCGACTGGCCGGTGTCGTTCAACGCCAGCGTGCCGTTGGCCTTGACGTTGACGTCGCGTCCGGTGACCTCGAACGCGCGGATGTCCCCCGTCGACTCGTGATACGAGCCGTCGAGCGACGCGCGCGTGATCTCGAGGCCGCCGATCGTGGAGGGGTCGAGCGTCACGTTGCCGTCGGCCTGGACGCTGTCTGGCGTGACGCCGGCCGAGAGATGCGCGACGGTGGCGTCGACGTCGACCGTGCCGGCGACCGTGCCCTTCAGTTCGGGTTTGCCGGCGGCGACCGCCGGATCGAACCCGGCGAACCCGCCGGTCGCCTTGAGGTGCGCCGTGTCGTGCGCGAGCCCGGCGTCGAAGGTGAGCTGCGGGATGGTGCCGCCGAGGATCGACGTGTCCGTCAACGTGCCGGACGCCGTGACGTCCATCGTCTCGGGCGCCGTGCCGCGGCCGCTCGCGGTGACATGGCCGTTGATCGCGCTCTTGTAGCGTTCGTTCGCCAGCGCCGGGACGCGGAACTGCTCGCCCATCTTCTGGAGATCGAGGTCGGCGACCGTGGCGTCCGCGCGGTAGGCGACGTCGCTGCCGTCGAGGGTGACGCCGGCCGTGCTGCCGGCAACGATGCGGGCGCCGGCGACGGTTGACGGCTGGAAGCGGAGATCCGCGGTCAGGTTGGCGCTGCGCCCCTTGGCGTGGTAGTCGGCGTTGACGTCGGTCGCCGCCGGCGGAACCTTGAGCGCGCGCGGCAGCTGACGCAGGTCGAGCCCGCGCGCCTGACCGTGGACGTCGTACGCGACCGTGCGGTCCTTGGTGGCGAAGTCCGGCAGCGTGACGTCTCCCGCCACCGTCGCCGCCGCTCCGTACGCCGAGGCGCGGCCGTCGATCCCGACCTGCCGGCCGTCGATGCGCGCGGCGGCGTGCACGCGATCCGCGACGTAGCCGGCCGCGACCAGTCGCGGCGCATCCAGCGTGACGGTGCCGTGCAGTGCGCTGACGTTCGACAGCGCCTCGCCATGCAGATCGACGCGCGCGTCCGCCGTGATGTCGCTCTTCTGCGCCGGATCGTTCAGCAGCGTCGACAGATCGAGGTGTTTCACCGACAGATCGCCCTGCACCGACTGCCCGGGCGCGACGAGGTCGGCGACGATCTTGCCGCTCGCCATTCCGGCGGACGACTGCACGTTCATCGCGACGTTGAGACGATCGAGCGGACCGTCGGCCTTGATGTCGAACGACGGCTGCAGCCGGATGCCGGCCAGCGCCGGCACCAGCCGGGCGATTTCAGGAATCGACAGCTTGTCGGAGCTGACCTGGAGGTTGAACACCGGCTTCGTCAGGTACTGCTTGACCGCGCCGTCGATCGACAGCGAGGTCTCCGACGTGCGCAACGCCAGCTTGTCGATGAACACCGTATCGTCCTTGACCGAGACGCCGCCGGACAGCGCGTTGACGGCCAACGCCGGCTCGGTGCCGCGGAAGGACACGTGCGTGATCTCGATCGAGTAGCGCGACGGCTCGTACTTGACCGCCAGCTTGGCGTCGAGGTGATCGAACCGCTTCGGGATCTCGACACCCGACGTCCCCACCGGTCCGTCGACGATCACCGATCCGTCGCTGATGCCGATCGCATCGATCGCGACCGGTTTGCCGCCGCCGTCCGACGACTGCTGCTGCTTGACGAGACGGCTGAGCGACCAGGTGTCGCCGTCGCGACGGAGGTAGATCACCGGCTGATCGAGGCGGATGCTGTCGACCGACAGCCCCTTGGTCAGCATCTGGAACACGTTGTAATTGAGCCCGAGATCCTTCACCGCGACGACCTGGCTGCCGTCCATCGAGACGCCGATGTTCTCCATCTCGACGCCGAACAGCAGATTGCCGCCGAGCCGCTCGATCGACAGCGTCCCGTTCAGATACGTGTTCGCCTGGCGGACGATGTAGCCGCGCAGCCAGTTCTTGAACCACGCGGTCTGCGACACGATCACGGCCGCGGCGGTCGCGCCGACGATCAGCGTCAGCACGAGGACCAGAACGTGTGTCAGACGTTTGACGATGCTCATCCCTGAACCTTGAACCTAAAAAGCCTGTCCGATACTGAAATGGAGCCGGTAGCGACGCGTCTGCGGGCTGCCGTTGACGATCAGCTCCGGCGTCGGGTTCAGCTGGTAGCCGAAGTCGAAGCGGATCGGCCCGACCGGCGTCTGATACCGCAGCCCGGGGCCGATCGCATACCGCAGCTCGCCGAATGTGAACCCGAACGAATTCGCCCACACGTTGCCGGCGTCGAGGAACAGGACGCCGCCGATATTGCCGCGCAGCGTGGCGCGCAGCTCCTCGCTGAACGCAATCATGCTGTTGCCGCCGACCGGCTGGCCGTCGACGAGCGGACTCACTTCATACCGCCCCCAGCCCCGGATGCTGGTCGCGCCGCCGAGAAAGTACTTCTTGCTGAACGGCACGTTGCCCGGATCGCCGCTCGCCGGGCGGATGTTGCCAATCTGCACCCGGCTCGCGACGACAAGGGAGTCGGTGATCGGCAGATAGTGGCGGGCGTCGACCGCCGAGGAGTAGTAGTTGAAGCTGCCGGGCAGCAGGCGCCCGCCTGCGTTCTCGGCGTGGACGGCAATCTGGTAGCCGCGGTGCGCATTCAGTACGTTGTCCGCGGTCGAGTGCTGGTAGTCGACACCCACTGCGTTCAGCGTGCCGTTCTGCTCGCGCGTCTGCGGATCGAGGCCGAGCGCGATGAAATACGACCGGAGCGTCGGGTTGCTGAAGGCCTCCGCGGTGATCAGGCTGCTGTCGTGCTCGCTCGTCAGCGACAGGCCCAAGGAGGTATTCGCGCTCTGCCGGTGCAGCAGCGTCACCTTGCCGCCGGACACCGTCGACCGGTAGGCCGGCGTGTACGAGTACCACTGCTGCCCTTCGACCCCGAGCGAGAAGTGCGGCCGGAAGAAGAACGGCTGGTTGAAGTCGAAGCGCGCGCCGCGATCGAGCGACGACCAGCGCAGGTGCGTCCCGGCGGTCCGTGCGCCGCCGAGGAAATTGAGATGGTGGTACTCGGCGTCGACCCGTGCCTTCTCCTCGGTGCCGTAGCCGACACCGAAGTTTGTGCGCTGATGGTTGCCTTCCGCGATCGTGACCCGGACCGGGACGTCGTCGGGCTGCTGTTCCTGGTTCAGCGGCTCGACGTTGGCGAACTGAAACAGCTCGAGGCCGTAGAGCCGGCGCTGCGAATCCTGGACGACGCTGCGCTGATAGAGATCGCCCGGCTTGAACGTCAGCTCGCGGCGGATGATGTGCTCGTCGACGCTCTTGTTGCCGACGACTTCCACCGCGCCGAAGTGCGCCAGCTTGCCCGGCTCGGCCCCGAACGTCAGCGTCGCGTCCTTGCCGCTGCCGCCATCGTCTTCGCCGGTCGACACCTTCGCGTACGGATAGCCGTGGTCTTTCAGTTCGTTGACCGCCATCTCGTGCGTGCTGACCACCAGCTGCCGATCGCGCGGCTGGCCGACTTTGAGCGGTGCCCGCTTCTTGAGGTCGTCGAGATGCGCAGGCGGGAGGGCATCGAACCCCGTGAAATCAATGGCCTTCACGAGCACGGGCGCCCCTTCGGCGATGGTGACCGTGAGATCGACCTCGTCCTGCTTGTCGTTCAGCTTGACGTCGAAACCGGCGACGCGCGCGTCCGGATAGCCGCGGTCGGCGTAAAACGCCTGGATGCGCTTCAGATCGGCATCGAAGCGGGACCGATCGAAAAAGTATTTCTTCCCCCAGGGAATTTTGGAGCTCTGACGGGTCGCAAGCGCGTCTTTCAGACGCGCTTGGTCGACCGCCTTGACCCCTTTGAAGGACAGGCTGTGAACCTTGATCGTCCCTCCTTCCTTGCACGCGGCGGCGGCGGTCACGACGAGGAGGGCGAACGCGGCGAGCGGGACACGCATAGCTGACACTACAGAACCATAACTTGTGCCAGCGGCGGGCAGGATGGGCAGGACCGTCGGTGTCTTACTCGCGCGTGATCTCCGGCTTGCCCGACGACACGGCCAGCATGATGCCGAGCCCGACCGCGATGATCGTGCCGATCGCGATCCACGTGCCGCTCACGTGGGCGAGCACCCCCGCCTGCCACAGCGCCAGCATCGCGCCGACGACGAGGACGAAGTAGCCGACGAGAAACAGGTGAATGAAGCGCATGGCTCTGTCTGATGGCTGATGGCGAACGGCCTATGGCTGAATGGCCGGTCCGTCGACCCGAGCCATCAGCCATAAGCCATCAACCATGACGTTATCTGAGGTTGACCACGAGTGCCGCGCGCCGGTTCAGGCGGCGCGTTTCCTCGCGGCTGTTGTCGTACTTCGGCCGTTCCTCGCCGTAGCTCACGGTGCGCAACCGGTCGGCGGTGACGCCGCGGCTCACGAGGTAGTCCTTGACGGCATTGGCGCGCCGATCGCCGAGCGCCAGGTTGTACTCCGCCGTGCCGATGCTGCACGTGTGCCCTTCGATCTCGACACGCAGCGTCGTGTTCTCCTTCAACGCGGCGATCGCCTCGTCGAGCACGCGGGTCGCTTCCGGCCGCAGCGAGTAGCGGTCGAAGTCGAAGTAGACGTCTTCGAACGTGTACTCTTTCACCGGCGGACGCGTCACCTGGATGTTCACCGTGTCGGACGCCGTCTTGTTGTCCGACGGGCAGGTCACGGTGACGGTCACCGGCACGGTGCCGGGCTGCTGCGGCGCGGTCCACAGCGTCGACCGTTCGGCCGGCTGCGCAATCGTGCCGGTCGGCGCGGTCCAGCGATACGTGACCGGGCAGCTGATCGAGTCGGTCACCGTCGCGGTCAGCGTCGACGTCTTGCCCACTTCGACCGTGCACGGATCGCACGCCGCTTTGACGCTCAGATCGTGCGCCGGCGGTGCCGGGGCTGGCGGTGGTGGCGGCGGCGGCGGTGGCGGCGGCGGCACATAGACCTTCACGCCCGGGTGATAGCCGATGCGGAACTGCCAGTCGTAGTAGTCGCCAAACTGATCGGTGTCGGTGAAGCGCAGATCGCGCGCCTTCGACGGCACGTTCCAGCTGAACCCGGCGCCGGCGAAGAAGCCGTTCTTCGCCTGATACGTCAGACCGAGCGTCGCCCGCGTGATATTTTCCGTGTCCGACACCGTCGGCGGCGCCGTCAAGTCGGTGCCACGGATGGTGGTGCCGCTCAGGATGGTCGCGGTGTCGCTGGACGGCACGAAGCCGTTCAACTCGCCGGTGACCCGCAGCATGTTCCGCGACGGGAAGCCGACGCCGGCGCCCCAGCGGAACGCGCCGCCGGGCGTGTCGAACCCGTCCGGCTTGCCGCGCCACTCGTAGCCGCCGTACCCGGAGACTTCCACCAGCTTCTTCGCTTCCTTGCTGGCGATGAAGTCAAGAAGGACGTCCGGCTTTCCCGTGCTGACGCCGGCGTCGCTCTTCCCGGTCGGCGCTTTGACGATGCCGCGCACGGCGACCGCCAAGGGGTTCTGACGGTACTCGGACCAGAGATTGACCTTGGCGCCGATGTACAGATCACCGACGTTATCGCCGGTCCAGTGCTGGTTCACACGCGGGTAGCGATCGATGATCCCGCCGATGCTCTGGTCGTTGACGAACACCGGATAGATGTCGCGATCGATGCGGGTGTCGAACAGGAACGAGCCAAAGACCTCGGCGCGATCCCCAAGACCGACCGCGAACGTGCCGGCGAAGTCGGCGACGTTGGTGTAGCCCTGGACCCAGTTGGTGCCGCGGCGGTACCCGCTCGTCGACCACTTGCCCTTAGCGAGAACCTCGCCGGTCGGCACATACCACAACCCAGTGTCGCCGAAGAACGTCGTCGTCGCCGGACGGGTCTCTTCCGTCGTGGCGGTCGATGAGGACGAAGTTTGGCTGGTGCTGGAACTCTGCCCCGTGGATGTCCCTGAAGACCCGCTCTGTGCGCGCGCGCTCGCCGCGAGGGCGAGCGTCACCAGACACAGTACGGCTGCGCGTCTGACCATTGTTAGTCGCCTCCAAAACGTTCGCTCGTCCGAACCTGTCATTCGGCACGATTTTCCGCCGCACCCTCTGCGACCGCCTGCGTGGCTGGCGCTGCCCCATCCGCGGGGACGACCAGGCGTCCGCGTCCGCCGCGGCTGACCTGCCCACCCTTGCGGCCGGCGTTGCGCGCTTCGTCGGCGGTCCACTCGTGGGCCGTACCCTTTTCATGCGCCGCGCGCCCGCCCTTGCTGGCGATCTCGCGCTGTTTCTCGGCCGACATCGACGCGAACCCACGCCGTTCTTTGCGTTCTGCTGTAGTCACCGCTCAGCCCTCCGTATGTGTGCCAATTTATGCGCGAACGACGTATGGACCCTTTTTGCCCGGTTCCGGTGGGGGGTCCTGGACGCGCGGGGGACGCGGCTCGTCGAGCGGCGTCTCCGGAGCGTCGTCCGAGTCCTCGTCCGTGTCGTCGTTGCCGGGATCCTCGGGAGACGGCATGACGCCATATTCCCGCCGGACATCGCTCGTGTGGACTCCCATCGCACCTGAACGATTATCAAAGTCTGTGCCCATTGTCCGGTGTTGGCCGGGGGCGTAAATGGCTGATTTTTGGCGGTTTACTTGCGGTGCGGCTATATCGTGCCGCGCTGAGTTGCAGCGGTTTGCTACAGAAGGGCTTGTCGCAGTAGCGAATGACTGCGGGGCTGGCGGCCTACTTGGCCTGCTGGGGCACGTAGCCGGGAGGCAGCGCCGCGGCGTCGCCGAAGAAGAAATCTTCCATGTGCTTGGCGACGAGATCCTGCGCCTCCTTCTGCCACGGCATCAGGCGGTACTCGTTGAGGATCATCTTCATCCGCTCTTCCCAGAGCTTCCATGCGTCCTTCGAGACGTTGTCGTAGATGCGCTGGCCGAGGTCGCCGGGCCACGGGACGCTGTCGAGGCCGGGCAGCTCTTTCTGGAACTTGACGCACATCACGGTGCGGCCGCTCTTGTTGATCGAAGGTCCGGAGGCGGGCGAGGCGGGGGGGCCGCAGGAATCAGCCATGGAGAAGATTGTAGTGTATTTTGAACGCCAGGCACGCGTGCGCGGCGCGCAGCGCCTGCCCGACCGCCGCGGGCGTCGCCGCGCGCGCGAAGATGAACCCGAGATAGCTGGCGCCTTCCGGCAGGGCGACGAGGAGCTGATCGGGTTTGGCGGTGATGTGGACCTCGTCGACGCCGTCGACGCGCCGCGCCTCCTCGATGCCGTCGACGCCGCGCAGCATGCCGCTTCGTGGAATCGGAATCATCATCACACCGGACGCCGACGCTTCTCGCACGAACGGCGCCGGGTCCTCGCCGATCGCGTGTCGCAGCAGGAGCTCCTCCAACGGCGTCAAATCTCGATGCTCACGTTCGTCAGCGTCCGAACGCGACAATCGAGATCCGACCACGAAACGCAGCGCGCGCGCGCACAGGCCGCCGATCGGACGCGCCGCGACCTCCAGCACGAAGACGTCGGCCGCCTGTCCGGAGCCGGTCGGAGGGTTGACGCGGCACTCGGCGTGGATCGGGCCGTGGTGGAGGCGGAGCGCCTGCGCGGCCTGCGTCACCGCGTCCACGATCGCGCGCTGCGTCTCGTCAGACTCCGATGAAGGCGTGACGTAGATCGTCTCCTCGAAGAACGGGCCGTCGAGCGGATCGGGCTTGTCGAAGATCGCCAGGACGTCGAGCGCGCCGTGCTGCATCAGGCCTTCGAGTGCATACTCGCGGCCGGGAATGAAGCCTTCGATCAGCGCCATCGCGTGCGCGTCGTTGCGCTCGGCGCGGACCTCCGGCTGCCGCATCAGCGCCTGGAGACGCTGCCATGCCTTCGTCAATTCGTCGCCGTTGTCCGCCCGCATCACGCCGCGGCTGCCCGAGAGCGCCACCGGCTTCAGGACACAGGGAAACGTCAACGGCTGATGACTGAGGGCTGACGGCTCAAGGTCGATCGACACCGGGACGAACCACGGGACCGCAAGGCCGGCGGCGCGCAGGCATTCGCGTGTGCGCTGTTTGTGCCTGGCGGCGTCGGCGGCGCCGGGCGGATGCCAGGGCAGCCCCAGTCGTTCGGCGACGCGCGCCGCGATCACCGTCGGCCGATCGCCGACCACCAGCAGGCCATCGATCGGGCGCGAGGCCGCGGATTCGAGAATCGCGGCGACCGACGCGTCCTCGTCGTAGAAGCGGATCGGGATCGCCTGGTCCTGCCAGGGGTCGTCGAGCAGATGGCAGCGATCGGTCGCGAACACGAGCTCGACGCCGAGGCGCGCGGCGGCATCCCCGAACGCATGCGTCTGGTATCCCGTGGTACTCGCTAACAGCAACACCCGCTTCATGGCTAATGGCTGAAGGCTGTGGTTCATGGCTGATGGCTGGTAACTGATGGCTGATCGGCTGCGCCTTCGACCATCGCTCGCCAGGTGTCAGTTCCTATAACAGAGCAACCTGCTCTGCATTCGGCTCCGCTCAACAGTACCAGGGCTCGTTCAGATACGGCACCGTCGCGCGCGCTCGCGCCGGCCGCGTATCGGCCTGCCCTGCGCCTGCTCGAGGGAGCGTCAGCGGCAGGGCGGCGCGCTGGTGCGCCATCGCGCGGACCTCGTCGAACAGCTGCCGCCGATCCGCCGTCAGCCGCGTGCCGACCAGCGCCATCACGTCGTGTTGCAGCTGGTCGACGCGCGCATCGGGATGGCTCCAGCGATACGTCAGCGTGTCGGGATCGAACCGACCGAGGTGGGCGCGCATCTCCGTCAACTCGAGCAGGCGCGAGCCGTTCGGCACGAGCAGCCGGATCGCGAGCTGAATCGGCGACACGTGATCGACGAGATCGAGCGCGTCGATCGTGTCGAGCAGATCGCAATACGACGCCAGCGTCAGCCACGGATGAAAGGCGACGAAGGTCGGCACCAGCGTGACGCCGGCGGCGCGGCACTGCGCGACCGCGTCGACGAAGTCGGCGCGCGTGTGCCCCTTGTCGAACAAACCCAGCACCTCATCGTCGACCGACTCGATTGCGCTCGTGACGAAGGCGCAGCCGGTGGCAGCGAGCTGCGGCACGAGATCGCGGTGCTGCAGCAGATGCTCGACCTTGATCGTGACGTCGTAGGTGATGCCGGGGTGCGCCTGATGGAGCGCCGTCACGATCCGCATGGCGTGTGCCGGGCCGTTGAAGAAGTCGGGATCGCCGAAGGTGATGTGGCCGGCGCCGGCGGCAACCTGCGCCGCGACATCGGCGAGCACAACGTCCGGCTGCACGACGCGGAACTGGCCGTTGTAAACGGGGACGATCGGACAGTGCCGGCACAGATGCTTGCAGCCGCGGCTCGCCTCGGTGTATCCGACCGCGCGCCTCGCGCCGTCCGGCATCTGGAGGGTCGCGTATTTCGACAGGGGCGGCAGACCGGTCCGATCGGGTACGAGGAAATGAATCCGCGGCAGGACATCACGGTCAGAAGACACCGCCGAGATCGCCGAGACGGAACGATCGACGGAAACGTCTTTACTCTGCGGTCGTTGCGGTCTCTGCGGTTCCTTCTCTGTCGTGCGGTTTGCCCACGCGGCGAGATCCTCTTCGAACTCCCCCCCGAAAATCGCGTCCGCGCCCAGTCCGCGCAGCCACTCGTCGTTGAGCGGCGCGTACAGCCCGAACGCGCAGATGCGCGCCGCGGCGTTCTCGCGTCGCGCCGCCGCGATCACCGGACCGGCGAGCCGGGTCGCGGTGTGCATCGGCAGGTGGAACCCGATCAGGTCCGGACCGCTCAGCCGGGCGACGTGCAGCTTCTCTTTTGCCGCGTCGACGCAGTCGACCGTCCAGCCGCCGGCGCGCAGCCACGCCGCGGCCGAGGCCAGGCCGAATGGCTGCCGGCCCATCTCATAGGTGCTGATCAGAAGCGCGCTGCGCATGGCGTCACAATCATTGTATTCTTCGTGCCATGTCTGTTGCTGTGGACGCGCGCCCGTCGGACCACGCGTTCTTCGGTCACCCGCGCGGCCTGGCGACGCTGTTCTTCACCGAGATGTGGGAGCGCTTCAGCTACTACGGCATGCGCGCGTTCCTCATGCTGTACATGGTGGCGCCGGCCGCCGCCGGCGGCCTCGGGTTCGCCGACGCCGATGCGGCCTCGATCTACGGCACCTACACCGGCAGCGTATGGGGCGCGGCGATCCTCGGCGGCATCGTCGCCGATCGGTTCCTCGGGCAATACAACAGCGTGCTCATCGGCGGCATCATCATCGCCGTCGGCCATTTCGCGCTCGCGTTCAAGGCGCTGCCCTTCTTCTACGCCGGCCTCGCGTTGATCGTCGTCGGCACCGGGCTGCTCAAGCCGAACGCGAGCACGCTCGTCGGATCGCTGTACGAACAAGGCGACGCGCGGCGCGATGGCGGCTTCTCGATTTTCTACATGGGCATCAACCTCGGCGCGCTGTTCGGGCCGCTGGTCGCCGGCTACCTGGCGCAGCGGGTCGACTGGCACCTCGGCTTCGCCGCGGCCGGCGTCGGCATGACCTTCGGGCTCGTTCAGTACGTCGCCGGCCGCAGACATCTCGCCGGCGCGACGGTCCGTCAAGCCGCGGTCAAATCCGAAGCGGCGGCGCGGACGTCGAAGGGATTCACCCCCGCCGAGTGGAAGCGGATGGGCGCGATCGTGATCTTCTTCCTGGTCGCGATCCTGTTCTGGGGCGCGTACGAACAGGCCGGGTCGACGCTGAATCTCTTTGCCGATCGCTACACGCGCACCGAGCTGTTCGGCGTCGCGTTTCCCTCATCGTGGTTCCAGTCGGTGCAGCCGGTGTTCGTCATCCTGCTGGCGCCGGTCTTCGCCTGGATGTGGGTGCGGCTGGGTCGTCACGAACCGTCGGTGCCGGCGAAGCTCGCCATCGGCGTGCTGTTGATGGGCGTCGCCTTTCTGATCCTCGTTCCGGCGGGAACCGCCGCCCAGAGCGCAGCCGGCGTCCGCGTCAGCCCGTGGTGGCTGATCGTGTGCTACGGCATCTCCGAGCTCGGCGAGCTGTGCCTGTACCCGGTCGGCCTCAGCGCGGTCACCAAGCTGTCGCCGCCGCGGATCGTCGGCTTGATGATGGGCGTGTGGCTGTTGTCGAACTCGTTCGGGAACAAGCTGGCGGGGTGGGCGGCCGGGTTCTTCAGCACGATGCCGCTGCGCCAGTTGTTCAGCGAGGTCGCGATCATCCTGTTCGTGACGTCCGCGATCGTGTTCGCGCTCGTCAAACCAATCAAGCGGCTGATGGAGGGCGTGCGCTAGTGGCTCTCGAAGAATACAAACGCAAACGCGATTTCAAGAAGACGCCGGAGCCTGAAGGGGTCGTCGCCCCGAAGCGGCCCGAGCGGTTCTTCTGCGTCCAGAAGCATCTCGCCAGTCATCTCCACTACGACTTCCGTCTCGAGCACAACGGTGTGCTGCTGTCGTGGGCGGTGCCGAAGGGGCCGTCACTCGATTCCAAGACCAAGCGGCTGGCCATGCACGTCGAGGATCATCCGTTCGCGTACGGCGAGTTCGAGGGTGTCATCCCTGAAGGCTACGGTGCCGGCATCGTGATGCTGTGGGACAAGGGCACGTGGACGCCCGAAGTCGACGATGTGGAGGCGGCGCTGAAGAAGGGCGATCTCAAGTTCACGCTGAACGGCTACAAGCTCAAGGGATCGTGGGTGCTGGTCAAGACCGGCGGCCGGTATCCCGGCGCGCGCGGCGGCGGCGACCGCAGCTGGCTGCTGATCAAGCACAAGGACGACTGGTCCGGCGACGTCGACATCGCCGCGTTCGCGCCGCGCAGCGTCAAGAGCGACGGCGACTTCGAGGACATCCTCGCGGCCGACAACCCGGCCATCTGGCACACCAACCGGCCCGCGAAGGGGGGCGACGCCGGCGCCGCCTTCGAAAAGATTATCGCGCGCGCCGCGGAGCTCAAGGCAGCGCGCTCGCCCGGTGCCAAGGACCCCAACGCCGCCCGCGCGGCGCGCTCGAAGAACCCGAAGGAACCGGCGCGGGCAAAGAAGACGGCCGCACCGAACGCTGCAGCGTCCAAGAAAAAGAAGGCGGCCGCGCGAAAGAAATGATCCCGGGACGTCTCGTCCTGTCTGCGCTCGCCCTCACCCTGTTCGCCGGGACCGGACCGCGTGTCGGCCCGATCCAGGACGCCGCGACCGTCCGCCATGTCGACGTCACGATCACCGAAGGCACGTCGATGGCGGCGGCCGCTTCGCCCGATCGCCGATCGATCGCCATCGATCTCCTCGGCGCCATCTGGCTCGTGCCGTTCGACGGCGGCGCGGCGAAGCAGATCACGCCGGATCTCCTCGAAGCGCGCCAGCCGGCGTGGTCCCCCGACAGCCAATCGATCGCCTTCCAGGGCTACGACGCTGGCGCCTGGCACATTTATGTGATCGGGCGCGACGGCGGCGACGCCACGCCGCTGACCAGCGGGCCGTTCGACGATCGCGAGCCGGCGTGGTCGCACGACGGCTCGCGGATCGCGTTCTCGTCCGATCGCTATGGCGGCGTCACCTCGATCTGGACGGTCCCCCTCAGGTCGACAGAGCCGAAGCCACTCGGCACCCGCGACGGCTGGATGCCGTCGTGGGCGCCCGACGATCAGGAAGTGCTGTTCGTCTCGGATGACGCCGCGGCACGCGGCGCGGGGCGCGAACCCGCACCGGGACTGTGGGCGGTGACCGTCGACGGCCACGAACGCCGCATCGCCACCGATGTGCGGAACGAAGGCATCCCGGTCGCGGCGTCGTGGGATCCGACGGGAACCAGGATCGCCTACGTCGTCAACAGCCGTCTGCAGCTGTTCGGCGGCCGCGGCGCGGTAACGCTCGCCGGCGAACCGCAAGACGTCTTTCCTTTCAGACCGCAATGGCTCGGGAACAACGAGGTGCTCTACACCGCTGGCGGCCGCATCTGGCGGCACCGGCTTGGACGACGCGGCGCTCGCGAGACCGTCGAGCGGCCGGTGGAAGGTGCGACCGATGTCGCCGCGGTGCCGTTCACCGCGAAGGTGTCGCTCGAACGCGCGACCTATACGATCGCGCACCGTCCGCTCGAACCGCGCGAGCCGCAACCGGTGACCGGCATCGTCAACCCGGTGGTGTCGCCCGACGGCCGCCTGATTGCGTTCACCGCGAGGGGCGATCTCTGGGTCCTGCCGGTCGGCGGCGCGCCGGTGCAGATCACGAACGACGCGGCGGTGGACATCGATCCGGCGTGGTCGCCCGACGGCGGACGGCTGGCGTTCGCCAGCAATCGCGGCGGGCACATGGATTTGTGGGTCCACGATCTGCGCGCCAACCGCGGGACGCAGTTGACCGAGGAACATGGCGCCGTCTCCGGACCGGCCTGGTCCCCCGACGGCAACCACATCGCCTTCCTGCTCGATCACCGAACGCTGACCACGATCGATCTGCAGTCCGACGCGCATCACTTCGTCTTCTCCTCGGGGGTCGGCGAGATCGGGCGGCCGACGTGGTCGGCCGACAGCAGCGCAGTCGCGGTCGGCAGTCTGTTTCCCTATTCGGGCCGGTATCGCGAAGGCATCAACCAGATCCTGCTCTATGCGTCGAACATCACGCGGCCGTCGCCGTCATTGCTGTACCCGGAGCATTCGGCGGGCAATCGCCAGGACACCGGCCCGGTCTGGTCGCCTGACGGCTTCCGCATGGCGTTCGTCAGCGAGGGCGCGCTGTCGATCGTGGCGGTCGACGAGCGCGGCGGCGCGACCGGGCCGCCGCACATCGTCGCGACCGATCAGCCGGAGTCGCCGAGCTGGGAGGGGGACGCGAAGCACCTCGTCTACCTGACCCCGAAGGGGCTGCGGCGGATCCTCGCCGACGGCAGTCTCCCCGATCACATTCCGCTCGACCTCACCTGGCGGAACGCGCCCACCCCCGACCGCATTGTCGTCCACGCCGGGCACATCATCGACGGCGTGCTCGAAGCGGTGCGGGGCCAGGCGGACATCGTGATTGAGGCCGGCGTCATCCACAGCATCGAGGAACATCGCGACGATCTCCACACCGGCGCCGTCGTCGACGCCTCGAACGAGTACGTGATGCCGGGGCTGGTCGAAATGCACGCGCATCTCGACGATGGCTACGGCAGCAACTTCGGCAAGGCGTGGCTGGCGTACGGAATCACGACCCTGCGCATTCCAGCCATCAACCCGTATGCCGGGCTGGAGCAGCGCGAGGCGTTCGACTCGGGCCGCCGGCCGGGACCGCGCGTGTTTCTGGCCGGCGATCCGTTCGACGGCGCGCGCGCCTACTATCCCGGCGGCGTCTCGGTCACGTCGGACGAACAGCTCGAACGCGAGCTCGATCGCGCGGCGGCGCTCAACGTCGACTTTTTCAAGACCTACGTGCGGCTGCCCGACCGATTCCAGAAGCGGGTCGTCGACTTCGCGCACGCGCAGAGCCGCCCCGTCACATCACACGAGCTCTACCCGGCGGTGGCGTTCGGCATCGACGGCGTCGAGCATCTCGGCGGAACCAGCCGGCGCGGCTACTCGCCGAAGCACAGTTCGCTCGGCCGCGCCTATCAGGACGTCGTCGATCTGATCGCGAAGTCCGGGGTCACGCTGACGCCGACGATCGGCATCATGGGCGCGTTCAATGCGCGCGCAACCGGCGACCGCTCCCTGCTCTTCGATCGGCGCCTCGCGCTGTTTCCATTGCCGATTGTCGCGCAGCTGACCGAGATGGCGGCGACGCGTCCGGACCCCGCCCGCGACGCGGCGATCAGACCGTACGAGGCCACGCTCAAGGCGATCGTCGTGGGCGGCGGGATCGTGATCGCCGGCACCGATGCCCCGATCGTGCCGTATGGACTCGGACTGCACGTCGAGCTCGAGTCGTACGTGCACGCGGGGCTGACTCCGTTTCAGGCGCTGCAGACCGCGACCGTCAATGCGGCGGCGGCGCTCGGGATCGGCAACGAGATCGGCACGATCGAACCGGGCAAGCTCGCCGACCTGACGTTCCTCGGCGGCGATCCGCTGATCGACATCCGCAACACCCGAGACGTCAAGCGCGTGATGCGCGGCGGCCGGCTCTACTCGGTGGCCGATCTGATCGCGAACAAGAAGTAACCGGGGAGAACGCAAGGCCCGCGGAGATTCTTTGCGAAGCGATTTTTGCGATCTCCGCGATCTCTGCGGTTCCGTCTCAGGGATCACGCGGAGAGCAGGCGGGCCGAGAGGACGCTCCACACCGCGTAGGCCAGGCGCAGGCGATCGTGTCTGGCAATCTCGCCCGTCCAGAACTCGCCGCCGACCAGCTCGCAATGCGCCGGCAGGCTGCCCGGTGCCAGCGGCTCCTTGTGTTCCTGCGCGTAGCGGCTGAGGACCTGCGGCGACGGCCACTTCATGTTGGTGATGACGACGTCGACGGTCCGGCCGGTGGCCTGTTCGATCCGCGCGACCGCATCGGCGGCGGTGAATCCGAGCATGCCGCGCCCTTCCGTCAGCAGGTTGGCGATCAGGATGATCGGCCCCTTCATCTCGGCCAGCGACTCGGCGACGCCGCGCACCAGGAAAATCGGCATCAGGCTGGTATAGAAGCTGCCGGGCCCGATGATGACGGCGTCGAACTCCTTGATCGCCTTGGCGACGACGGGATGAATCGCGACCGGCGGCTCGAGCCAGATCCGCCGGACGAACTGTCCTGAGGTCTGGCCGGCGTCGACTTCCACCTCGCCCCGGGTCGCCGAACCGTCGCCGTACTCGGCGCACACCGACGCCTGCTGCACGCTGACCGGCCAGACGCGGCCGCGGCAGCCGAGCAGGGCGCGCAG
>JAOBWF010000156.1 GCA_025463215.1 Acidobacteriota bacterium
AGCAGGACTTCGGCGACGCCAAGATCATCAAGCTCGAACGCAACTACCGCTCGACGCAGGTGATCCTCGACGCTGCGTCGGCGGTAATCAGCCAGAACCGCAATCGCAAGGACAAGCACCTCTGGACTGATCGCAAGGGCGGCGACCGCATCACCTACTACCGCGGCGGCGACGAGCTCGAGGAAGCCGACTTCATCACCCGCACCGCGCGCACGGCGCTGGCCGATGACGTGGAGGCGATGGTGGCGGTGTTGTACCGGACCAACGCCCAGTCACGGTCGATCGAAGACGCGATGATGCGCGAAGGGGTCGCTTACAAAGTGATCGGCGGCGTGCGGTTCTACGAGCGCAAGGAAGTGAAGGACGCGCTCGCCTACATGCGGCTGGTGATCAACCCGCACGACGACGTCAGCCTGCGCCGGGTGATCAACGTGCCGGCGCGGGGCATCGGCAAGGGCGTGATGGACGCGATCGAGAAGATCGGGCCGGCGTCCGAGATCGACGAGGCCATGCCGCTGCTCTCGGTGGGGCTGGCGCCGGCGCTGTCGCCGAACTCGATGTGGTCGAAGCTGGTGCGCGGCCTCGACGAGCGGCAGTTCACCGGCCGGGCCGCCACGTCGCTCGCCACCTTCCGCGACATGATCGTCAAGCTCACCGGGGTCGCGCGAACCGAACCGGTGTCGATTGCGATCGGCAAGATGCTCGATCAGAGCGGCTACCTCCAGGATCTGCGCGAGGAGCGCAGCGAGGAAGCGGACGGGCGCGTCGAGAACCTGGCCGAGCTCGTGTCGGCGGCGCGGGAATACGAGAGCCGCGAGCCCGAGCCGTCGCTCAACGCGTTCGTCGACCGTCTGTCGCTGCTGTCGGACGCCGACGAGGAGTCGGGTACCCGCGACGCGCGCGTCTGGATGCTCACCTTACACAGCGCCAAGGGGCTCGAGTTCCCGGTCGTCATCCTGGCGGGGCTGGAAGAAGGGTTGTTCCCGCACTCGCGCTCGGCGGAAGACGACGAGGAGCTGGAGGAGGAGCGTCGCCTCTGCTACGTCGGCATGACCCGGGCGCGATCGCGCCTGGTGCTGACCGGCGCCGCGCGCCGGCGCGTGTTCGGCGAGTACAAGTCGAGCGAGCCGTCGCGTTTCATCGACGAAGTCCCGGCGGAGCTGGTGGATCGCGTGATGCCGTCGTTCTCGTCAACCGGCTATCAGTCGAACTTCTCGCACTCGCACTACACCTTCAAGACCAACCCGTACGGCCGCGGCGGCCGCAGCGGCGGCGGCGATCGCGTGAAAGAGTCGTCGCCGACCTACGCCTACGAGGACGAAGATCAGTCGACCGGAATGGCGCTGAAGCTCGGGATGAAGGTGCGGCACGCGCAGTTCGGCATCGGCACGGTGCTCAGCGTCGAGGCGCTGGACGACGACACCAAGCTGGTCGTGCGCTTCGTCAACGTCGGCACCAAGACGTTGAGAGCCAAGTTCGCCCGCCTCGAACCGGCTTAAGATGGAACCGCCAAGACCGCCCAGCGATCTCCGCGGTTCCTTCTTGTCTATGAAGTCAAACGGCTCGGTGTACGTCACGGTGGTGTTCGTGGCGCTGATTGGCTACTTCGGCTATCAGTGGTGGTTCAACCCGGCGCGGGCGGCGAAGCAGCGGCTCGGCGAGGTGGCGTTCGCGTTGTCCGTGCCCGCAAAGGAAACCGACATCGCCCGAATCGGGCGTCTCGCGCAGCTGCGGAAATATCTCGACCAGGACCTGCATCTCCGGATCGGCGCGGACGAGATCCGCTCGCGCGACGCGGCGATCGGCATCGCCGCCGGCTGGAAGCCGCCGGCCGGCAGCGGCGACGTGCACTTCGCCGACGTGCAGCTGTTCATCGAGTCCGACACCGCGGCACACGCCTACCTGGCGGTGGAACTGACCAGCCTCGATCGTGAAAGCGGACACCCGGTCGTCGACTTGCGCGACGCCAGCGTCAGCATGGCCAGGAAGAACGGGGAGTGGGTGATTACCGCGGCGGAGTCGAGGGAACTGCCGCCCCTTCGACCGGGCGCAGGGCAGGACCCTCGCTGATTGCCGTGATCTGGCCGGTCTCGACGGCGACGGCGAAGTTCTTCGTCACCGTGTGGCCATCGAACATTTTTACCGGTGCTGAGATCGAAATCTCTTTGACCGGGCCTCGAACGACGACGGCGGTGATCTCGTAGCTGGTGACGATGCCGTCGCTCGCCGGTTCGAAGACCACGGTCGAGATTTTTCGCAGCGCGGTGAGATCGCGCAGCCGCGACGCGGCGAAAAACTGATCGAGCAGCACGCGGTCGGCATCATGGCCGCAAGCCAGGGTACCCAGCGTCAGCAACGACACGGCGAGCGCGGTCTTCATCGTCGGGCAGGGTTGAAGCCCTGCGCTACTCCGATGGCGGCGGTTGCTCGGCCGGTGTCTCGTCCGCCACCGCCTCTTCTTTTTCGAGCAGCCGCGCGATCGATACGACCTTGTCGTCTTCCTCGAGGTCGATGATCGTCACGCCCTGCGTCGCCCGCCCGATCGACCGCACATCGTCGGTCAGCATGCGCAGGATCATGCCCTGCTGCGTGATTACCAGGAGCTCGTCGCCTTCGTGCACGTAGGAGACGCCGACGACGAGGCCGTTGCGCTCGGAGGTCGTGATGTTGATGACGCCGACGCCGCCGCGGGTCTGGACGCGGTACTCGTCGATCTCGGTCCGCTTGCCGAAGCCGCGCTCGGTGACGGTCAGCACGGTGCCGCCCGGCTTCACCACTTCCATGCCGACGACGATGTCGTCGTCTCGCAGCGTGATGCCGCGGACGCCGTAGGCGGTGCGGCCCATCGGCCGGACGTCGGCCTCCTCGAAGCGGATCGACATGCCGTCGCGCGTGCCGATGAACACTTCGCCGGTGCCGTCGCTCTGCTGCACGGTGATGACCGCGTCGCCTTCTTCGACGCCCATCGCGATGATGCCGCCGGCGCGCGGGTTGCTGAATGCCTCGAGCGACGTTTTCTTGATCACGCCCTTCAGCGTGCCCATGACGACGAACTTGTCCTCGGGGAATTCCTTGACCGCGAGGGTCGCCGCAATCTTCTCGCCCGGCTCCATCGACACCAGGTTGGCGATCGACTTGCCCTTGCCGTCAGGCCCGACGTCGGGGATCTCGTGAACC
>JAOBWF010000396.1 GCA_025463215.1 Acidobacteriota bacterium
ACAGCCAGTGATAGACCATCAGCCGCTTGACGTATGAGCGCGTCTCCGCCACCGGAATGCTCTCCACGAACAGAAGCGGGTCTTCGCCGCCCGCCTTGGTGGTGCGCCAGCGGCTGACAGCCATCGGTCCGGCATTGTAGGCGCCACCCAGCTCCAGCAGATTGCCGTCCAGCCGGTTCAGCAGCTGCTCGATATACTTCTGCCCCACCGACAGCGCCGTGCCGGGATCATATAAGGTGTCGGGATCGGTAACGCCCAGCTTGGAGGCGGTCGCCGGCATCACCTGCATCAGTCCGCGCGCGCCAACCGGCGAGGTCGCCTGGGTCTGGAAACGGCTCTCGATGCGGGCAAAGGCCAACACCAGCGAAGAGTCGATGCGGTAGCCGCCATCGGGATTGTAGGGTGGCACGGGAAACAGTCCGGTCAGCATGATGCCGCGGGCGGCACTTTTCTCCGATGCGCGCAATTCGATATTGGGCACGCCTATGGCGCGCGCCAGCGCCGCCATGGCGGGATCCAGTCGCTCATTATTGTCCACGAAGGCGCGATTCAGTTCGGGTCCGACAAATTCGGACTCGCCGATCTGCCACAGCGCCACGGCGCGCCGCGCCGCCGGCACCGCCATCAGGTCGCGAAAATCACCTTGATTCAAGACGGCGTCCGCGAAGCCGGTCTGGGTGTCGATGCCCAGGATGCGCTCGGCGATCAGGCCATAAAAGCTGGGCTGTTTTTCGGCGGCGAAATTGAGCAGGGTGACGACCTTCAGCGGGTCGCCCGATTGCATATGGGCCCGTGCCGCCCAGAAGGCGCCTTGCGCACGCAGACTGTTCTGCGCCGATCCGGTCTCGGCGAGTTTTTCCAGATAGCTTTCCGCGTTGGCCCAGTCCTTGAGCCGATAGGCGGCGAAGCCCGCATCCCACAACAGCTGCGGCACACTGGGGTCCGAGATCGAGATCGCCAGACGATAGGCGTCGGCGTCGCGGCCTTCGGCGCGATAGGAGGCGGCAATCCGATGCGACAGGATCGCGGCGTCAGAGGACGAGCAGTTCGGCAATACCGACTGCAGCAGCGCCAGCGCCTGGTCGGGCTGGCCTGCCTTGATGGCCGCGAGGATGGCCGGGGTCGCTTCGCGCGCTGGGGCCGCAGAGGGATAGGGTTCGTAAAGCTCCGGGTCTTCATAGCCGCCGGTGCGCCGGCCCACACCGCTGGGCGCGGGAATGTTGGTGACGACAGCGACCGTGATCTTCTTGTGATGGCGGCGGATGGTCTTGGTGGAGTGCGCCACCGCCAGCCGGTAGATGCGCTCTGCGATGGGCAGGTCGCGATATTGCGTCAGCCATTCCACCAGTGGCTGAGCCGTAAGGCTGCTGGGGGTTGCGGACAGGAAATGCTGTGCTTCGGCATAGCCCTCCAGCGAGGTATCGCTGACCTTTGCGAACAGGGTCTTGGCCCTGGAATATTGACCGGCGCGTTCGGCCGTCATGATCTGGCGATACAGCGCCACATCATCGGCACTCAGGACCTGTGGCGTGAGCGAAGTGGGGGCGATGGCGGTCGTGACGGGAGGCGTCGGCAGCTGCGAGACGGCGGGCTGCGCCAGCGCGGGGCTGCCAAGGGCAAGCATGACGGCAAAAGTTGATGCAATGCGAATGTTGACGGTCCTTCGAAGCAGCGAATCTAGTTAGCGCGCGAGACAGGTTCCGGCAACCCAAGCGCTTCCATTTTCGTCGCCACGGCCTGCAAGTCGCGCCAGGCGAGTTTCTTGTGCGCCGGCTGGCGCAGGAGATATGCGGGATGCAAGGTGGGCATCAGCGGCACCATGCGGTCGCCCACGCGATACTCCAGCCAGCGGCCGCGGAGCTTCATGATGCCTTCGGTTGTGCCAGTCACGTGCCGCGCCGCGACGGCGCCCAACAGGATGATGATCTTTGGCTGCGCCAGTTCGATATGCCGGCGCAGAAAGGGCAGGCAGGCAGCGGCTTCTTCCGGCGTGGGATCGCGATTGTCCGGCGGCCGCCAGTTGATCACATTGGTGATATAGGCATTGGCTTTCCGGTCCAGTGCGATGGCCGCGAGCATCTTGTCCAGCAGCTGTCCGGCCCGGCCCACGAACGGCTTGCCGATCCTGTCTTCATCGCGTCCAGGAGCTTCGCCAATCAGCAACACGCCGCCACTTGCCACGCCATCTGCAAAGACGGTGTTGGTCGCCGTCCGCTTCAGAGAGCAGCCGTCAAAGGCTTCCAGTGCGGCGCGCAATTCTTCCAGTGTCGTTGCGGCGGCGGCAGCGGCCTGCGCCCCGCCGATGGCGTCATCGTCCAGGGCAAGAGGCGCCGGTGCGCGGATAGGGGGCGTAACACGGGGAACCGGGGCAGGCATCGGCGCAACCGAGGCCTTGGCCACCAGCCTGTTTACCGGCGCATCCGCCACCGCCTCGTCGGCGCCGGCTTCCACCAGCCAGTTCAGGGTGGATAGAGTGTCATTCATGGCCGTATCCTAGGCTTTCGCACGCCCCCAAGGCCAGTTAGAAAAGACCTCATATAACAAGGCGAGTCATGAGCCCCAGGGAGAGCATGGATTTCGACGTCGTCATCGTTGGCGGCGGCCCGGCGGGGCTGGCGGCGGCGATCCGTCTGAAGCAGCTGGATATGGAAATCTCTGTCTGCGTACTCGAAAAAGGTTCCGAAATCGGCGCCCACATCCTGTCGGGCGCAGTGATCGATCCCAGGGCGCTGAATGAACTGATCCCCGACTGGAAAGAGAAGGGCGCGCCGGTCGAGA
>JAOBWF010000441.1 GCA_025463215.1 Acidobacteriota bacterium
CCCTGCCAGAGGAACTTGGAGCGCCGGATATGCAGCACTTCGCGCGGCAGGATAATGGCGCTGCCCTGATAGATGTCGGGATTGGAGAGATCGACGGTGAGCACGACATTGTCATTCTCCACCGCGCTGGACAGCAGCAGCGGCCGCTGGCCGGCGATCAACAGCTGCACGCCGGACAGATGCCGCGTATCGTTGTGAAAGAAGCCGCCCGGGGTCAGGCCCGGCGCGATGCAATCACCCAGCGCGTCGAACAAGGCGAACGTATCGCCCTGTTTTAACGTGCGTGGCCAGCGCTGCTGGATGGATTCCGTCGCCTGAATATAAAAAGTCGAAATATCGTCAGGCGAGTCCGGGAGGGTCTTTGCCTCCATGGTTTTCCTCGCGTTTCAAATCATTCCGCGGCGACGCATGCCGCCTCGCTGGGCGCCGCGAGCTTCTGGTAGATTTTCACATAGTCCCGCGCCATGGCGCCGGCGCTGAAGCGTTCTTCAAAGCGCGAGCGGATGGAGGGCCGATAGAGCCTGTCCAGCCGGGCGACCGCCGCCACGGCCTGGTCCACGTCCCGCACCACAAAACCGGTCAGCCCGTCCTCCATGATCTCCGGCACCGAGCCGCAGTCGAAGGCAACCACCGGCGTGCCGCAGGCCATGGCCTCGATCATCACCAGGCCGAAGGGTTCGGGCCAACTGATGGGAAACAGCAGGGCCGCCGCCCGGCCCAGGAATTCCTGTTTCTGGCCGTCATTGATCTCGCCGATGAATTCGACATGGGGGCTGGCATCCAGCACGGGCTTGACCTGTTCGTCGAAGTATTTCTGGTCGGCGGGGTCCACCTTGGCCGCCACCGTCAATGTCATGCCGGTGCGGCGGGCGATCTCGATGGCCGGCAGGATGCCCTTGTCGGCGCAGATGCGGCCCAGGAAGGCCAGATAGCCGCCCGCACCCTGCCCCTGGCGCAGCTTCCCTTCGGGCAAGCCGTGATAGACGGTGCCGCACCAGTTTACCGGCGGCACCGGCTTTCGCTGATGATCGGAGATGGAAACCAGCGGCATATGCGGGAAGGCGCGGTAGAGGGCGGGCAGCTCGGGCAGGTCCTGGCGTCCATGCAGGGTGGTCAGGGTCCGGTGCGCCATGTTGCGGAAGATGGGGTAGTGGAAAAAGTCGATGTGAAAATGCAGCACATCGAACTCGCCCTGCTGCGCCGCCACCTGGTCCAGCATGATGATGTTGTAGGTGGTGGAGTTGTGGATGCCGTCCAGCCGCAGCGCGCGGGGAACGATCGGCACCAGCCGGGCGGCGGTCTGTGAATCCCCTGAGGCGAACAGGGTCACGTCATGGCCTTCGGCCACCAGTTCCTCGGTCAGCCAGGACACCACCCGTTCGGTGCCGCCATAAAGGGTAGGCGGTACGCTTTCAACCAACGGGGCAATCTGCGCGATTTTCATGACAGGGATCCGGGGGCTTACGGCACGACTTCAACACAACGGCGTTTATGCCGGTCCGGTTCCGTTTTCTTCGCAATTGCGTCAAAATGGCCGCATCCAGCCCCCTGGCGCAATTGACTTGGCCCATGCGGCGCTTAGTCTTTCGAGGCATATGGCAAAAGATTTTATCGGCTATCAGGCTCTTACCGACTCGGCGCTGCGCGGCGTGGTGCGCGATGCGCTGCGCCGCATCGAAAAGTCCGGCCTGATCGGCGCCCATCATTTCTACCTGACCTTCAAGACCCATGCCGACGGTGTGGACATTCCCGATTTCTTGAAGGAGCAGTATCCCGACGAAATGACCATCATCATCCAGCACCAATATTGGGCGCTGAAGGTGAAGGAGGATTATTTCGAGGTGACGCTGACTTTCAAGAAGCTGCCGGCGCCGCTGCATATTCCCTTCAATGCTCTGACCGCCTTTTTCGACCCCGGGGTGCAGTTCGGCCTGCAGTTCCGTGCCGAGGGCGATGTCGCCAAGGCCGCCACCGGGCCGGTGATGGTGCCGACCAACGCGCCGGAACCCGTCGCCGAAGCCGAAGCGCCGGAGGCGGCCAAGCCGGCCGCCGCTCCCGCCGGCGAGAAGCCCGGCGAAGTGGTCAGCCTGGATTCATTTCGTAAAAAATAATCCATTTCGAAAGACTAGGATCATGACCAAGACCCGTACCGAAACCGACACTTTCGGACCCATCGAGGTTGACGACAGCCGCTATTGGGGCGCGCAGGCCCAGCGCAGCCTGGGCAACTTCAAGATCGGCTGGGAAAAGCAGCCCCTGCCCGTGGTGCGGGCGCTGGGCATCGTCAAGCAAGCGGCCGCGCAAACCAACATGGCGCTGGGCGGGCTGGATAAGACCATCGGCGAGACCATCGTCAAGGCGGCCCAGGAAGTGATCGACGGCAAGCTGGACGAGCATTTCCCGCTGGTGGTCTGGCAGACAGGCTCGGGCACCCAGTCCAACATGAATGCCAATGAAGTGATCTCCAACCGCGCCATTGAGATGCTGGGCGGGGTGATGGGCAGCAAAAAGCCGGTCCATACCAACGATCACGTCAATATGAGCCAGTCGTCCAACGACACGTATCACACAGCCATG
>JAOBWF010000306.1 GCA_025463215.1 Acidobacteriota bacterium
CGAGCTCCATCTTGTAGATCTCCCCGGTTTGCGCCGCGGCGCGCGAGTCGCCGTTGTCCGGCACCGAGTTCGAGACGAACAGGTATTGATGCGGTCCGGGTGAAATGCACACCGCCCACGGGCTGCCGACCTGGTCGTAGATCGCTTTCGGGTTCAGATCGTTGTCCCACACCTGCACGCGCGCGTTGCTGCGGTCGCCGATGTAGATGTTGCCGGCGGTATCCATCGCCATCGTATGCGGCAGACGCAGTTGCGCGGGGCCGTTGCCCTGCGTGCCCGCCGACTTGATGAAGCGCCCGTTCTTGTCGAACTTGACGACGCGATCGTCGCCGTAGCCGTCGGTGACGAAGATGTTGCCTTGCGCGTCCCAGCCGACGTCGGTCGGGCGGCTGAACGAGTACGGTTTGTTCGGATGCGGCGCCGAGCCCTGGCCGCTCATCGCCACGAGCTCGTCGACCGCGTCGGGGCGCCGCCCGATCACCATCACCACCCGCCCCGCCGGGTTGAACTTGATGACCATGTTCGAGCCTTCGTCGACCGCCCAGATGTTGTCGTCCTTGTCGACGCGGACGGCGTGCGCGAACGTGAAGCCGTAGAGTCCCTGGCCGATCTCGCGCACGAAGGCGCCGGTCTGATCGAACTCGAACAGGCGCGTCTCGCCGCTGCGCGTGTAGACGAAGACGTGCCCTTTGGAATTGGTGGCGACGCCGATGCCCTCGCCAAGATAGATGTTCGGCGGGAATTTCAGGAAATTCGGCACCGATTCGTACGCGATCTCGGGGACGTTCTGCGCCTTGGCCTTCAGGCTCTGGCCTTGCGCATGAACCGGCGCGCTCAGGAGCAGCCCGGCGATGACACCGCTTGCGATCAACACACGTCTCATCAAAACCCTCCGCGGGGATGGAGCCCGCAATCTATACGACTGGACCGCCCGGTTCAAGCGCACGGCTCCGGGACCCTACTCGACCCGGCCGCCGGCGGCGCGAAACGCGTCGAGCACGATGTCGAGCTGCGCCTTGAGATCGGCCCGGGCCAGCCACGTCGTATCCGTCAGCCGCACCGCATTCACCTTGCCCAGATCCGCGGCCAGGTGCTCGAACAGCTGCGCCGTCGTCCCATCCAGCTGCGAGTCGAGGAAGCGCATGAACAGCGGCTCGCACGACAGCGTCGCCGGCTGCCCCGCGCGCAGGAACAGGAAGTCGCGGCGTTCGACCTTCACCGCCTAATTCGCAGTCCGCAATCCGCGATCCGCAATGTCCGCGATGGTGCGCGAAACCATGGTGCGCACCATCGGTACCTTATAGCCGTTCTTTGCGAGCGGCCGCGCACCGGCGACCGCCGCCTCGCCCGCCTTCGCCGCGAGTTCCGGGGTGACGCGATGGCCCGCGAGCATCGCCTCGACCGCCGGCAGCCGCCAGGGAATCGGCGCGACCCCACCGAGCACGATGCGCGCGGTGCGGCAGACGTCCTTGTCCATGTCCATCACCACCGCCGCACTGACGACGGCGTGCGTCCAGGCTTCCCGATCGAGGACCTTGTGATACGTGCTGTGGGTCGCCGCGCCGCCGCGGCGCGGCAGGACGATCTCCGCCAGGATTTCGCCGTCGGCCAGCACGTTCTCGCGCGCCGAGTTGACCGTCGGCAGCGTGAAGAACTCGGATGCCGGCACGCGCCGCTCGCCCGCCGGTCCGACGATCCGGAAGCTGGCATCGAGCGCGACCAGCGCCGGCGCCGTGTCGGACGGATGGACGATATAGCTCGGACCGCCGCCGAAGATCGCGTGAAACGTATTCTCGCCGCTGATCGAGTAGCAGGTCGTGCCGCCGTTCTTGAGGCAGTTGAAGCCGTTGCGGTAATACCAGCACCATGGACGCTGACACACATTGCCGGCGAGCGTGGCGACGTTGCGAATTTGCGGCGTCGCGACGCCCTCCGCCGCTTCCGCGAGCACCGCGTACAGACGGCGGATCTGCACGTCGCGGCTGATCGCGTCGAGCGTCATCAGACCGCCGATCGTGACGCCGCCACCCGGCGCAGCCTTGACCTGGTCGAGGCCCTTGATCGACTTCAGGCTGACGAGGAGGTGCGGCGTGATCAGCCGCTCCTTCATCATCCCGAGCAGATCGCTGCCGCCGCCGGCAACCGCGACGGTCCGGTGCTGCTGGCGCGCGTCGTTGAGCAGCGCGACCGCCTGCGCGAGGTCGCGCGGATTGGCGTTGCTGAAGGCCTTCATGACCGGCCTCCCGCCGTCGCGAGCGCCGCGACGATCTTGTCGCGCGTGATCGGCAGGTCCTTCATCCGCACGCCGATGGCGTTCGCGACCGCGTTGGCCACCGCCGCCGGGGCCGGCACCTTGCTCGATTCCCCCATGCTCTTGGCGCCGAACGGCCCCAGGCCGTCATCCGACTCGATGAAGATGACGTCGATCTCCGGCGCGTCGCGGTGCGTCGCCACCCGGGCGCCGTAGTACCCGGCCGTGAGCGCCGTGCCGCTGCGCTTGTCGTAGACGAGGTCCTCGTGCAGCGCCATGCCGATGCCCATGATCGCGCCCCCCTTGATCTGGCTGCGCGCGGTCAGCGGATTCATGATCCGGCCGCAGTCGTGCACCGCCAGGTACTTCGTCACGCGGGCCCGGCCAAGCTGGGTATCGACTTCGACCTCGACGAAGTGCGCGCCGAACGTGCTGCGCACTTTGCCCTGCAGCGTCGGGCTCGGCGACGCCGAGGCGATCAGTTCGTTCGTGCCGCTCGGCAACCCCTTCTCCGCGATCTGCTGTTTCAGATCGCGCGCCGCCTCGACCACCGCGTAGCCGGTCATGATCGTGGTGCGGCTGCCTGACTCGCCGACCGAGTACGGGCAGCGATCGGTGTCGCCCCATACCACCTCGAGCTGCGACAGCGGGATCCCCAGCGCCTCCGCCGCGATCAGCCCCATCGTCGTCTTGGCGCCGCCGCCGACGTCGGTGACCCCGACGTGGACCCAGTACTTGCCCTTGGCGTCGACGCGGACCACCGCGCTGCTGCGGCCGAGGCCGGCGCGGAACGCCATGAACGACACGCCGGCGCCGCGCTTGATCGGACCGGCGTCCGAGCCCGGCTGCGCCTTCCAGCGCTTCTTCCAGTCGAATGCCGCCGCGCCGCGGCGGATGCACTCGTCGAGCGAGTAGCTGGTGTACGGCGTCTGATCCCCGGCCTGGCGGGTCATGTTCTTGAGAATGAACTCGATCGGATCGATCTTCAGCTTCGCCGCGACGTCGTCCATCATCGACTGGATGCCGAAAAACCCCTGCGGGAATTCCGGGCCGCGAAAGTTCGCCGATACCGTGCGGTTGGTGTAGACGGGGGAGATCGACGTCTCGATGTTCGGGCACTGATACAGCTCGACGCCCGCGATATTGCCGGTGTTCTTCCGGTACGGCCCCATCCCGCTGTAGCCGCGCATCTGGATCGCCTGCAGCGTGCCGTCGTTCTTGACGCCGACCTTGTAGTACTGCGCGGTCGGCCAGCGGCCGTGGACGCCGATGAAATCTTCCTTGCGCGACAGTTCGAGCTTCACCGCCGCGCCGGCATTCTTCGCCAGCACCGCCGCGATCAGATCGGCATCGTGGTTCTGGTTCTTGTTGCCGAAGTTCCCGCCCATGTAGCGGCAGACGACGCGGACCTTTTCCTGCGGGATGCCGAGGTCGCGGGCCATGTCGGTGCGGCAGTTCGCGACGCCGCCGGTCGGCGTGTAGACCGTCAGCTTGTCGGCCTCCCACACGGCGACGCTGACCCGCGGCTCCATCTGCGCGTTGTGGACGAACGACGTCGAGTAGCGATCCTCGAAGACGTGATCGGACGCGCCGAAGCCTTCGTCGAGATTGCCGCGCTTGGCCCCGATTGGCACCGTTTCGTTGCGCGCGTTCGGCGACAGGTTGCCTTCGGGCCAGATCTGCGGCGCGCCCGGCTTCAGCGCCTCCTCCGGATCGAGCACGAACGGCAGCGGTTCGTAGTCGACGGCGATCAACTGCAGCGCTTCTTCGGCGGTGTGGCGATCGACGGCCGCGACCGCGGCGACCGGCTCGCCGGCGAAGCGCACCGGGTTGTTGAACGCATACCGCCGGTGTTTGGTGATCTTCTTGACCTCCTCGTTGTATTGCGCCCCGCCCGAGATCGAGCCGGCGCCCCACAGGACGGTGCAGTTCTCGTGCGAGATGACCGCCTTGACGCCGGGCAGCGCCAGCGCTTTCGACGCGTCGATGCGGCGGATACGCGCATGCGGATGCGGGCTGCGCAGTACGCGCGCGTACAGCATCCCGGGCAGCATGACGTCGCCGCTGTAGGTCGCCTTGCCGGTGGTGCGCTCGATCGCGTCGATGCGCGGTGTCGGCTCGCCGACCGAATGGAGGATCGCTCCGTCAGAGCCACCGAGCGGCGCACCGATCAGGTCGGCCCTGCGGACGGCGCGCGGCGGAGCGCCGGCCGCGACCACCGCGTCCACATAGTGGTTGTAGCCGGAGCAGCGGCAGATGTTGCCGGTCATCGCCGCGCGCGCCTGTTCCGCGGTCGGATGCGGTGTGGCGTTGGTCAGCGCCTTGGCGCTCATCAGCTGGCCGGAGGTGCAGAAGCCGCACTGCGGCGCATCGTGCGCGACGAACGCCTGCTGCAGCGGATCGTTCAGCAGCCCCTCGACGGTCTGCACCGAACGCCCGTCGGCCCACACCGCGAGCTGACTGCACGAGTAGACCGGCGCGCCGTCGATCAACACCGTGCACGCGCCGCACTCGCCGCGGTCGCAGCCGATCTTCGTACCGGTGAGGCCGACGTGGTCGCGCAGCGCTTCGACCAACGTCCAGCGATCTTCGACCTGCAGCGCGTGCCGCGTGCCGTTGACGGTCAGCGTGATCGCCGTCCGCGCGGCGGCCGGCGGCGAGGCCGGCTGCGCGCGCAGCGACGGGGCGACCGCGGCGACGGTCAGCGCTGTTCCGGTGCCTTCGAGAAACCGCCGGCGGGAGACTCTTCGCATGCGCGGATTATACTGACGCGCAGCCATGGATCGCGCCTTTCTTGCGGCACTGCGGCGGATTGTCGGCGACTCGAACGTGCTCGACGACCCGCTCGAGCTGTTGACGTACGAATGCGACGCCTTGCCGCATCTCCGCCAGACCCCGGCGGCGGTCGCACTGCCTTCGTGTGCGGCCGAGGTCCAGGCGATCGTCCGGCTGTGCGCGCGAGAGGGCGTCCCATTCGTCGCGCGGGGCCACGGCACCGGCCTGTCCGGTGGCGCGCTGCCGGTGGCCGGCGGCCTCGTGATCGCGCTCGCCCGCCTCAATCGGGTCCTCGAGGTCGACATCGCGAACCAGCGCGTCACCGTGGAGCCGGGGGTCACCAACCTCGATATCACGAAGCAGGTCGCGCCGTTCGGCTACTACTACGCGCCCGATCCGTCGAGCCAACAGGTCTGTTCGATCGGCGGCAACGTCGCCGAGAATTCCGGCGGCGCGCACTGCCTGAAATACGGATTCACGGTGCATCACGTGCTGAGCGTCGACGCCGTGCTGCCCAACGGCGAGCTCGTCCGCCTCGGCGGCGCGCTGGCCGATACGCCGGGTCCGGATCTGCTCGGCCTCATCATCGGCTCGGAAGGGACCCTCGCGATCGTCACCAGCGTGACCGTCAGAATCCTGCGGCGGCCCGAGACGGTGCAGACCCTGCTCGCCGCCTTCGACACCATCGACGCCGGCGGCGCGGTCGTCTCGGACATCATCAGCGCCGGCATCATTCCGGCCGCGGTGGAGATGATGGACTCGCTGGCGATTCGCGCGGCGGAAGCGGCGGTCCATCCGCATTTCCCCGATGCCGACACGGTGCTGATCGTCGAGCTCGATGGCCCGTCGGCGGAAGTGTCGGCGCTGTTCGACATCGTGGTCGGGCTGTGCCAGCGCCACGGCGCGACGACCATCGAGGTGGCGCAGACCGACGAGCAGCGCGCGCGCATCTGGCGCGGACGAAAGGCGGCGTTCGCCGCGATGGGCCGGGTATCGCCCAACTACTACGTGCAGGACGGCGTCGTGCCGCGCACCAAACTGCCGCAGGTGCTCAACCGGATCCGCGCGCTCGAAGCGCGCTCCGGGCTGCGCATCGGCAACGTTTTTCACGCCGGCGACGGCAACCTGCATCCGCTGATCTGCTACGACGAGCGGATCCCCGGCCAGGCGGCCGCCGCGGTCGACGTCGCCGCGGAGATCCTCGCGTACTGCATCGAGGCCGGCGGTTCGCTCACCGGCGAGCACGGCATCGGCGCCGACAAATCGCAGTACATGCCGACGATGTTCTCGCCGGACGATCTCGCGCTGATGCAGCGCGTCCGCGCCGTGTTCGATCCCGAGGGCCTCTGCAACCCGGGCAAAGTGTTTCCCACACCACGGATGTGCGGCGAGGTTCCCGGCCCATACCGTCGTCATCCGGCCGAAGCGGCCGGGCTCGCCGAGCGCATGTGACCGAGACCATTCAACCAGCGACCGCGCTCGACGTCGCCGGTGCGTTGAAGCGCGCGTCGGATGCGCGGCAGTCGATCGTCATCCGCGGCGCCGGGACGAAGGACGATTGGGGCCGGCCGGGCGGGCACGTCGACGCCGTGCTCGACATGCGGCGCATGAACCGCGTGCTCGCGCACGAACACGGCGACATGACGGCGACGATCGAGGCCGGAGCCGCGCTGCGCGACGTCAACGGCGCGCTCGCGGTCCACGGCCAGGGGCTGCCGCTCGATCCGCCGTTCGCCGATCGCGCCACGATCGGCGGTCTGCTGGCGACCAACGACAGCGGTCCCCTGCGGCACCGCTATGGCACGCCGCGCGATCTCGTCATCGGCGTCCAGCTCGCTACGACCGACGGCATTCTGTCCAAGGCCGGCGGCCAGGTCGTGAAGAACGTGGCCGGCTACGACCTCGGGAAGCTGATCACCGGATCGTTCGGCAGCCTGGCGGCGATCGTGAGCGCGACCTTCAAGCTCGCGCCGCTGCCCGCCGCGTCGAAGACGATGATCCTCGTGGTTCGCGATGCGGCGGCGTTGAGCCAGATCGTCGCCACCGTCATGGCGAGCCAGCTGGAGCCGGTCGCCTTCGAGGTCGTCATTGGCAACGATTACCTGTGCCTTCTCCGCTTCGCCGCGCTTCCCGCGGTCGTGAACGCCCAGATCGCCCAGGCGACCGCCGCGGTGAAGCGATTCACCACACGGATCGACGTCGCCGACGGCGACAGCGAGCGCGCGCTGTGGGACACGCACGCGACGACGGTCTGGTCGCAGCCGGGCGCTGTCGTCCGCGCGAGCTGGCTGCCGGCGCGCATCATCGATGCACACGCGGCGGTGGAGAGCTGCGACACGACCGTCGAGCTCACCGGACGCGCCGCGATCGGCGCCGGGCTGATCCGCGTCGAGGGGGGCACGGCGGCACAGGCGGCGGCGATCGAACGGCTGCGGGCGTCAGACGTGTTCGGCCACGTCGTCATCGCCCGCGGATCCGCGGAGCTGAAAGCGCGCGTCGACGTGTGGGGATCGCACGGCGACCGCCAGCCGCTGTTCGACTCGCTGAAGCGCGCCTTCGATCCGAACGGCGTGCTCAACGCCGGCAGGGGGCCGCTGTGACCCGCGATCGCTCGCCAGCTGAGGCCGGCAGCGTCGGCGCGGCGGCGGCTGGCGCGTTCGACGCGGTGCATCCGCCGGATCCGGCGCTGATCGATACATGCGTCCACTGCGGCTTCTGCCTGCCGTCGTGTCCGACCTACGTGCTGTGGGGCGAGGAGATGGACTCGCCCCGCGGCCGAATCTACCTGATGAAGGCGGGGCTCGAAGGCCGGGCGGAGATGACGCCGGCCTTCGTCGGTCATTTCGACGCCTGTCTCGGCTGCATGGCGTGCGTCACGTCGTGCCCCTCGGGCGTGCAATACGCGCCGTTGATCGAAGCAACGCGGGCGCAGATCGAACGCCGCTATCCGCGATCGTTCGCCGATCGCCTGTTCCGCGGCGCGATCTTCGCGGTATTTCCGTACCCGAGCCGGCTGCGGCTCGCCCTCTTACCGCTGGCCATCCTGCAACGAACACGAAGGAACCGCGACGAACGCAAAGACCGCGAAGAAGCGCCGGATCGGATGTCGCGCGCAGCAGCGCGCACCGCGCATGGCGCGCCTCGCACCTCCCTGTTCGCCCGCGTGGCGGCGATGCTGTCACTCGCGCCGAAGGTGACGTGGGGATCGCTGTTCGCGTCGATTCCCGCGCGCACCACCGCCACCGGAACGACGCGGCTGACGGTCGGTCTCCTCACGGGCTGCGTACAGCGGCTGGTGTTTCCGCAGGTCAACGCGGCGACCGTGCGCGTACTCGCGGCGGAGGGGTGCGACGTGCTCGCGCCGCCGGAGCAGGGCTGCTGCGGTGCGCTCGCGCTCCATTCAGGACGGCTGGACGAGGCGCGCGCCTTTGCCCGCCGCACGATCGGGACCTTCGAGCGCGCCGGCGTCGAGCGCATCGCCGTCAATGCCGCCGGCTGCGGGTCGTCGATGAAGGAGTACGGCCAGCTGCTCGCCGACGACCCGGCGTGGGCCGAACGCGCGCGCGCATTTTCGGCGCGGGTGCGCGACGTCACCGAGATCGTGTCGGAGCTCGGCCCGCCGCGGGCCCCACGCCACCGGCTGGCCCTGCGCGTCGCCTACCATGACGCCTGCCACCTCGCGCACGCCCAGGGCGTCCGCCAGCCGCCGCGCGATCTGCTGCGCTCGATCCCGGGCGTCGAGATCCTGTCGTTCGCCGAACAGGAGATCTGCTGCGGCAGCGCCGGGATCTATAACCTCGTCGAACCCGACACCGCGCGCGAGCTGGGCGACCGCAAGGCCGGCCATATCGACGTGGTGAAACCCGACATCATCGCCACGGCAAATCCCGGCTGCATGCTGCAGATGACGACGGCGTCGGCTCGGCTCGGCCGTGCGTGGCCGATTCATCATCCGATCGAGATCCTCGACGCCTCGATCCGCGGCGTCGAGCTCCCTCTGACGACGACGACTGCCGACTGACGACTGGTGGAATGTCCTCATCCCCAGACAACGGTGTCGTCCGACGACGACGAACGCGCCGCCACCCGCCGCCGAGTCGAAACGTCAACTCTCACGTGCTCTGCGAGATACACGGATCGATGGGCGCGCGTGCGCTGGCACTCTGATTGCTCCTCTGCATGATAGCCAGCGTCACCTTTTGCTCGAGGATGTCCGTGCTCCTACATAAACGTTTCATTGTGTTCAGCGCCTTCGTCGCGCTGCTGTTCGTTGGCTCCGCGGCGACGAGCGAGGCTCAGGGCCGCGGCCACGCGCGTGGCGGTGGCGGCCGCGTCGTCGTGGTCGGCGGCGGCTACTACAGCCCCTTCTATTACGATCCGTTCTTCTTCGGCGACCCGTGGTACGGGTTCCAGTATCCGCGGCCGTACGGCTACGGATATCGCGGCTACGAGCCGGAAGCGTCGGTCCGCCTCGAGGTGAAGCCGAAGGACGCGGAGGTCTACGTCGACGGCTACTACGCCGGCGTGGTCGACGATTTCGACGGCACCTTTCAGCGGCTGCGCGTCGAGCCCGGCGAGCACGAGATCGAACTGTGGCTCGACGGCTACCGCACGGTGCGCCAGAAGGTCTACCTCGCGCAGGACAAGACGTTCCGCGTGAAGTACGACATGGAACGGCTCGCCGCCGGCCAGGCGGCGGAACCGAAGCCGCAGCCGATCGATCCGCCGCAGGTCCGCAATCAGCCGCGGGCCCAGCAGCCGCCGAACCAGCAGCCGATGGGGCGCGGACCGGCGGGACGCCGCCTGCCGCCGCAACAGGGGGACGATCCACGCGATCCTGACGCGCCGCGCCGCGGTCCCGACGGTCCGCGTGGCGGCCAGGGCAACGGCTCGTACGGGACGCTGGCGATCAAGGTGCAGCCGGGCGATGCCGAGATTTCGATCGACGGCGAAGCGTGGCGTGGACCGGGCGGGCAGGATCGTCTGACGGTGGAGGTCTCGGAAGGCTCGCACACGGTGGAAATCCGCAAGTCCGGGTTCCGCACGTATGTGACGCAGGTCGACATCCGCCGCGGCCAGGCGACGCCGCTGAACGTCAGCTTGCGGGGCGATCAATGATTCGTGCGACCTGGGCGGCGCTGGCGCTCTTCCTGATTCCGATCGGCGCGTCGGCGCAGACGGCGCAGGGACCGATGATCGTCGAACAGGTGCACAACGGGTTTCTCGTGGCGCCTGACGTCAAGATCACGGAGGTCGACCACCAGACGTCGACCCTTGCCGGCGGCTATGCCGGCGTCGTCTTCGACGAACACTTCTTCGTCGGCGGCGGCGCCTACGTACTCGCCTCTCACCGGCGGGATCGGGAGATGGCGTACGGCGGTCTCGTGCTGCAATGGCTCGGGCCGAGCGCCGGCGCCTTCGGGGTCAGCGCGAAAACGCTGCTCGGCGGCGGACGGGCGGAATCGTCGGACGTCATCACCGTCGTGGACCGCGGCCGCCTGGTCAGCAGCCGCTTCCGCGTCGGCCAGAGCTTTCTCGTCGCGGAGCCCGAGGTCGACGCGCTCGTGCGGTTCTCCAGACATCTGCGTCTCGCCGTCGGCGCGAGCTACCGGTTCACCGGATCAGCTCGCGGCCGGGACGGCCTCTTCGACGGACGCGGCGGCACCGGGCTCGACGGCGCCGCGGGCAGCATCGGCCTCCAAATCGTCGGCGGAAGTTAGGCGCCATTCTAGGTATCATGAGGGCCGACTGGCCCTCATGAGCTCACGCCGGCTCTTCACCGCCCTCCTTCCCGCGATCACCATTGCCGTCGCGACCGTTGCGCTCGCGCAGATCGGTCAGGGGCGGCCCGAGCAGGGCCCTCGCCCCCGCATCTGGGTTGGCGGCGACGGCTACGGCCGCTTCAGCCGCGAAGCGCCGAAATGGATCACGCGCGAGAACTACGACGGCCGCTACAACTTCTGCCGCGGCTACTACAGCAGCAATCGCCCCGAAGCCGGCGGCCAGGGGTGGCGCACCGACTACCCCGGCGCCGACAACAATTTTTCGGTCCGACTCAGCGAGTTGTCATTCGTCAAGGTCAGGATGAAGCCGGACGGCCAGCCCGATAACGTGGTCGTCCGTCTCACCGATCCGCTGCTCTACCACTGCCCGTTCCTGTACATGGAAGATGTCGGCACCGCGCTCTTCAGCGACGAAGAGGTCGCCAGTCTGCGCACGTATCTGCTGAAGGGCGGGTTCCTGGAGGTCGACGACTTCTGGGGTACCCAGGCGTGGGACCAGTGGGTGAGAGAGATCGGCCGCGTCCTGCCGCCGGCGCAGTACCCGATCTTCGACATTCCGCCCGCGCACGCGGTGCTGCACTCGCTCTACGACGTCAGGGAAGTCGAGCAGGTCTCGAACATCCGCTTCTGGATGCAGACCGGCAGCGTCTCGGAGCGCGGCTACATCAACGACAGCCCGCACGCGAACTTCCGCGGCATCCAGGACGCCGACGGGCGGCTGATGGTCGTGATGGCGCACAATACCGACATCCCGGACACCTGGGAGCGGGAGGGCGAGAGCCAGGAGTACTTCGACCGCTTCTCGCCCAATGGCTACGCGCTCGGCGTCAACATCATGATCTACGCGATGACCCATTGAGATCGCTGGCCGCGCACAGACACCCGCATGACATCCAATAGCGCCGTGACCGAGGTGGTCGAGGCCGAAGGCCACCTGATCGATTCGCAGTTGATGAACGCGATGTTCGACACCGTCGTCCGCCACGACGCGGCGTTCGACGTCCTCGAGTTCCGCATCGGGCGGACCAACGACGAGCCGTCATTCGTGTCGATGCGCGTCACCGCCAAGGCCCCCGCGGCGCTCACCGAGGTGCTCGAGGAATTGATCGCGCTCGGCTGCCGCGTCGCGCGCGCCGAGGATGCGCACCTCGTCGCTGCCGATCGCGACGGCTGCGCGCCCGAGGATTTCTACTCGACCACCAACCATCAGACGTTTGTCCGCCTCGGCGGCGAGTGGATCAAGGTCGAGCAGCAGCGGATGGACGCGGCGATCGCGATCGAGGGTGGGCGGGCGGTCTGCCGTAAGCTGCGCGAGATTCACCGCGGCGACACCATCGTCTGCGGCATCCACGGCATCAAGATCGTGCCGGAGTTCCAGGAGCGCGATCGCCACGGCTTCGCGTTCATGACCAACGAGATTTCCTCGGAGCGGCGCGTCGAGGTCGGCGTGGCGCGGATCGCGGCGATGATGCGCGCTGCCAAGCAGGCCGGCGATCGCATCGCCTTCGTCGCCGGTCCGGTCGTGGTCCACACCGGCGGCGGCGCCTACTTCTGCGATCTGGTCCGCGGCGGATACGTCGACGTGCTGCTGGCGGGCAACGCGCTCGCCGTCCACGACGTCGAACAGGCGCTCTACGGCACGTCGCTCGGCGTCGACATGGAGAGCGGCCGGGCGATCGAGGGCGGCCATCGCCACCACATGCGCGCGATCAACGCGATCTACCGCGCCGGCGGCCTGCGCGCCGCGGTCGACAGCGGTGTCCTGACCTCCGGCGTGATGTACGAATGCATTCGCCGGCACGTCGACTACGTCCTCGCCGGCAGCATCCGCGACGATGGCCCGCTGCCCGACACGGTGATGAACCTGATCGAGGCGCAGGACCGCTACACCGAGGCCCTGCACGGGGTGAAGCTGGTGCTGGTGCTGTCGACGATGCTGCATGGAATCGGGGTCGGCAACATGCTGCCCGCCTGGGTGCGGCTGGTCTGCGTCGACATCAACCCGGCGGTCGTCACCAAGCTCGCGGATCGCGGCTCGTCGCAGACGATCGGGATCGTCACTGACGTCGGCCTCTTCCTTCGTCAGCTCGCATCGGCGCTGTCGTAAAGCAGGCGTCACGCCTGCGCGACGGGTCGGTCAGGAGTTCATTCTGTCAAACGGCGCGGGTCTGCGCGGCAAGGTGACGACCCCGCACACGCCGATGCCCTCAGTGTATGAACTAGGCCGCCGGCCGATCTGCCGTTGTATGTAAAACAGCCACGGAGTCGTTTAGGGGCACGCCGCCGTGTGCAGTGGCGCGCATCACAGACGGTCCAGGCTTTGCTCCGTTCCGGCGCGTGAGCATTGTCTTCACCCGATCGGACGGAAAGCCGCAGCCGCCGCCGGAGCCGCGCCGCTGCCCGCGGTGCAAGGAACAGATCACCGAACCGCTGGGCCCCGTGAACTCGAGCCTCGACTGGTTCCGGTGCGTGCTGTGCCGGCACATCTGGACGAGCCGTCCGCTCGGCTCCGAGCGGCCAGACGACTAGCGGCCAGCCGCGTCGCAGTCAGGTTCGTTTGAGCTCGACGGCGCCGCCGGCGGTGAGGGCCCGCTCGAGCGCGGGCAGGTTGGCGGCGGTCGGATTCTGGACGCCGACGAGAATCTTGCCGTCGGTCACCGCGGGATCGTAGAGCGGCGGCCCCTTGCGCATCAGCCCGGCGGTCACCATCAGCGTCGCGACCGCCGACAGGATCGCCCCGAGCATCGTCATCTCGAAAATCACGATCAGGTTCGGCCACCACGCGACGATCGGCATGTTGCCGGTCTGCAGCGGCCACGCCAGCTCGGTCATCCGGGTCAGCCAGGTGCTCGCGAGCAGACCGGCGAGGCCGCCGGCGCAGGCGATGTACCACATGCGGGTCGTCTTGTTCTCCTCGAAGAACTCGTGGTCCTCGAGCGGCTCACCCGTGATCACCGTAATCGCGGACGGTGCCAGGCCGGCGGCGCGCAGGCCGTTGACGGCGCGCTGGGCCGACGCGCCGTCGGCATACAGTCCGTAGACCGCGCTCATGCGTGCGTCTCCCCGAGCGCGTGCTCGCGCGTCGCCGCCGGTTGCAGCGCCGGCGAGGGATGCTCGCCCGCCTTCATCTCCCAGATCGAAATGATCGGCACGAACTTCGAGAACAGGACATAGAGCAGCGCCATCGCGGCGAACGTCGAGATCGTGATGAGGATCTCGACCGGCCGCGGACGATAGGTGCCCCAGGAGTACGGCAGGTACTTGTGTCCGAGCGACGGCACCACGATCAGGAAGCGCTCGAGCCACATCCCGATCAGGACGCCGAACGACGCGATCACGCAGCCGGTGATGGTGCGCAGCTTCTTGATCGAGAGGATCGAGACCGGGATCACGAAGTTGACGACGACCATCGTCCAGTAGAGCGGCGCGAACGATCCCTTCTGGGTGGCGCGCAGCACCGCGATCTCGGCGGACTCGTTGCCGTACCAGACCGTGAGGCGCTCGGCGAAGACGAAGTAGCCCCACAGCAGGCTCATCATCAGCAGCAGCTTGCCGAGGTTCTGGAAGTGCACCGGGTGCAGGTATTCCTCGAGGTGGAGGAACCGGCGCAGCGCCGCCATCGCGATGATCAGCCCGGCGATGCCGCTGAAGATCGCGCCCGCCACGAAGTACGGCCCGAACATGGTCGAATGCCACATCGGCACCGGCGCCATCGAGAAGTCGAACGAGACGATGGTGTGGACCGAGACCGCGACCGGAATGATCGCGATCGCCATGATCGACATCGCCGATTCGAGGCGGTGCCACTGCTTCGGCGTGCCCTGCCAGCCGAGCGCGAGCGCGCCATAAATCTTGTGCCGCGTTCCAGTCGTGCGGTCGCGGACCAGCGCGAAATCGGGAATCATCGGCAGGACGAGGAACAGCACGCTGCCGGTGAGATAGGTGGTGATCGCGAAGAAGTCCCACACCAGCGGCGAGCGGAAGTTCGGCCAGATCAGCCGGCTGCTCGGGTACGGCATCAGCCAGAAGAACAGCCACGGCCGACCGAGATGGATGATCGGGAACATCGCGCCGATGATCAGCGCGAAGGCGGTGATGACTTCGGCGCAGCGCGTCACCGGCCGCCGCCACCCGGCGTTGACCAGGCGAAGGATCGCCGAGATCAGCGTGCCGGCGTGGCTGATGCCGATCCAGAACACGAAGTTGGTGATGTAGAAGGCCCAGAAGATCGGGTTGTTGATGCCCGACACCCCGAAGCCGTTGTACATCTGGTAGGCCCAGGTCACCAGACCGGTCGCGACGATGGCGCCGAGGAAGGCGACCAGGGCGTAGAAACGCCACGACGTTTCCAGCAGCGGCCGGAGGAGATCGTCGCTCAGTTTCCGCTGCGATGCCTGGCTCATACCTGCGTCTGCCGTTCGAGATAGGTGACCTTGGGCAGCGTGCCGAGATCCTCGAGCAGCTTGCCGCCGCGCGGCGATCGCGACAGCCGCGACACCTCGCTGTCCGGATCGTGCAGATCGCCGAACACCAGCGCGCGCGCCGAGCACGACTGGACGCACGCCGGCTTGATGTCGCCGTCCTTCAGCTCTCGCTTCTCGGCCTTGGCATCGATCGACGCCGCGTTGATCCGCTGGACGCAGAACGTGCACTTCTCCATCACGCCGACTTCGCGGACCGACACGTCCGGGTTCAGCTGCAGGTGCAGCGGCTTGGGCCACTGCGGATTGAAGAACTCGAAGAAGCGGACGTTGTAGGGGCAGGCGTTGGCGCAGTAGCGGGTGCCGATGCAACGGTTGTAGACCTGCGCGTTCAGGCCGTCGGCGGTGTGATGGCTGGCGTAGGTCGGGCAGACCGGCTCGCAGGGGGCCGCGTCGCACTGCTGGCACATCACCGGGCGGAATTTGAGGCGGACGTCCGGAAAGTCCCCTTCCCAGTAGCGCTCGACCCGCAGCCAGTGCATGGCGCGCCCGCGCGCCGCCTGCTCCGGGCCGACGATCGGAATGTTGTTCTCGGCATGGCACGCCGTCACGCACGCCCCGCAGCCGGTGCACGTGTCGAGATCGACCGCCATCCCCCACTTATGAGGCATGGTGTCGTTCGACGTTCCCCGTCCGACGTTCCACGTTCGACGTGCTCAGTTCTGAGTTCATCGCGTCTCGCCTTCGTGCGGATGCTCCCGCATTTCGCCCGCGAACATGATCAGCCGGCCGTCGCCGTCGCCGGCGCGCGCCACCTTGACGCGCGTCGCGGCCCACGCCAGCGCCCCCGTGTCCGCGTCGGTCGCCGGCGCCAGGATCGCAATCGGATTGACCCCGCGGCCGCTCGCATAGCGCGTGAACGCCTCGTGACCCTGGCCCACCGGCATCGCGACGATGTCGGGCGCGATGCCCGGAAAGATCATCACCGGCGCGCGCAGCGTGCCCTGCGAGGAGGTGACGTCGACGAGATCCCCCTGCGCGAGTTGCAGCCGCTCGGCGGTCTGCGGATTGATCTCGATCCAGCTGCTCCACATCGCCGACGTCAGCGGGTCGGGCATCTCCTGCAGCCACGGCAGGTGCGCCGCCGAGCCGTCGCCGAACTGCAGCGATTCGTAGGGCAGGAAATGGAACGGATAGGTCGCCGCGTCGCCATCAAACACCGGCGCGACGTATTTCATGGCGGATGGCGGATTACGGATGGCGGGTTGCGGCGAGGCCGCCGCGACCGCTGCCGGTGCTGACTTGGCGACATCTTCAGCCGTCTTCCACGGCAGCGCGAGCGGCGCCTTGAGCTTGCCGGCGATGTCGATCAGCACGTCCGCCGTTGCCCGCGTCTGATAGAGCGGCTTCATCACCGGCGCCGCCGACGTCACCACCGCCTCGATCGATCCCGATTCCGGGGCGCTGTCGACCCACGACTCGAGGAACGAGTGGTCGGGCAGGATCAGATCGGCGTGCGCGCTGGTGTCGTCGATGAAGCAGCCGAAGCTGGCGATGAACGGAATCGCCGCCAGCGCCTCGCGCACGTTCCACGCCTTTGGCGAGCCGAACAGCGGGTTGGCGTCGGCGATCAGCAGCACCTTCGCGTTCGCGAGGTCGTGAGATTTCAGAGTTCTGAGGTCAGCGTGCAGATTGGTGGGGGTGAAATACAGCCCCCCCGGCTGGCCGACGTTGCCGAGCAACTGGTTCAGCGCATTGACCGCGAGCGCGTGGAACAGGCCGTTGGTGTGCGCGAGCGGCGGGCCGCCGATGAACGCGACCGCAGGCTGGACGTCGGCGAGCGTGCGCGCCAGACGCTCGATCTTCTTCGCCGCCACGCCGGTCGTCTGCTCGACTTTGTCCGGCGTGTAATCCGCCAGCCCAGACGCCCAGCCGTCGATCGCCGCGCCGGCGCGTCCCGCGTCCGAAGGCCGCAGCTTGTTCGCGAGGATGACGTGCGCCAGGCCGAGCGCGAGCACGCCCTCGGTGCCCGGCTTCACCGGCACCCACTCGTCGGCGCTGGCGCCGGTCAGCGACATGCGCGATTCGACCTGCACGAACGCGCCGCGCAGCCCCGGATGTCCTTGCCGCATCGTCGCGTAGGCGCCGCTTTGCGCGACCGGAGAGTTCCAGGTGCCGAGGAAGTCGGCGCCGAAACTGATCGCGAAGCGCGCCCGCGCCAGATCGATCGTCGGCAGCTGATCGTGACCGAAGCTGATCGCGTTGGCGCGCCGCAGCACCTGGTTGCCGAACGGCTCGACCGCAATCGGCGCACCGGCACCGAACGCTTTCAGGAATTCGCCGGCGAGCGCCGTCCCGCGGCCGCGATGCGGACGGGTCACATAGGCGAGCGATTTCTGATCCTTCGCCGCGGCCAGCCCGTCGAGCTGCGCCGTCAGCTGCGCGACCGCTTCGTCCCAGCTGATGGCGGTAAAGGCGCCGGCCCCGCGCGCGCCGGTCCGTTTCATCGGCCGCGTCAGCCGATCGGGGTGGTAGGTGATCTGGATCGACGCCTGCCCTCTCGCGCACAGTCCGCCGCCGCTGATCGGATCCTTGGTGTTGCCCTCGAGCTTCTTCGCCACCGCCATCTTGACGACGCCGGCCTGGCCGTTGCGCGTCGTGTCGACGTCGGCCTCCATGACGCGCACCGTCACGCCGCAGCCGGCCTGGCACATCGGGCAGATGCTCGGCTTCCACTCGGCGACGCCGGGGACGGTGTCGTCGTCCGGCACGAAGCGAATCAGCTGGTGCTCCGGATTACCGCAGCTGGCGAGCGTCGCGCTCGTCCCGGTAATCGCGGTCAGCTTGATGAAGTCTCGTCTGTCCATGTCGCGCGAAGGCTTTATCCGAGCGTTAGTAGTGACACGTCAGGCAGTCATTCGACGCGTGCTTCGTCTTGTGACAGTTGACGCAGAAACCCATCGTGTGGTCGACCGACCGTTCGGCGACCGTCTGGTTGGCAACGTCGCCGTGGCAGGTCGCGCAGTCGACGCTGGCGCGGATGTGCGGCGCGTGGTTGAAGCGCACGTGCGCCTCGCGCGTGAAGCCGTAGACGCGCTGCCACGGGATCTCGATGCCCTTCTCGGAATAGCTGGTGACCTGCTTGATCAGCGGCTTGTCGGTCGCGATCTGGCTGTGGCAGATCATGCAGGTCTTGACGCTGGGGATGCCGGCGATCGGCCCCTTGTCGGCGCTCTCGTGGCAGTCGGCACAGACCGCCTGCTTGGCGATGTGGGTCTTGTGCGGGAACGGAATCGGCTGAATCGCCGCCGGCCGGACCCCGAAGAAGTCGCGCGCCGCTTCTCCCGTCGTCCCGTGCGCCGGGGTGAACACCTTGGCGTGATCGATCGGCGGCTGCGCGCCGCACGCGATCGCGGCGAAGGCCGAGACGATGGCCAGGAGCTGAAGGCTCAGGGCAAACAGCGTCGGCTGAGCCCTCAGCCGTGAGCCCTGAGCCCTGCTCGGCGGCCGCATTACTTGGCCTGAACGCTCCGGATGTAGTTCACGACGTTCCACATGTCGTTCTCGGACATCTTCGACTTGTAACCCTTCATCTCGAACTTGGGCCCGGCACCGTCGCGGATGACCAGGAAGATCTCGCCGTCGGTCGAGCCGCGATCCCACTTGTCGTCGGTGAGGTTCGGCGGATGCGTACCTTCCGGCGCCATCGGGCCGTTACCTTTGGCGTCGGCGCCATGGCAGAACCGGCAGTTTTTCTGAAACGCCGCCTGCCCCGCCTTGATCGATTCGGGCGACGAGGCGACCGGATTCTTCATCTTCTTGCCTTCCGGGCTTCCGCCCGGATTCTGCGCGCCGGCGGTCACGGTCATGAGGGCCACGCAGGACAGCACGAGCGCAGGAATGAGAGCAGTCGAGACGCGACGCATGATCAATGTCTCCTTGAATGTCGCCGGCAGGCAGGTTCGGCGGGGTGATTCTCACACACCTCTAGGGTGACTGCAATGGCTCGACGGTCGATCAGCGGACGACGACGATGGTCACTTCCTCGTCGGCGACCAGCGCGCCGTCGTCGGCGCGGCAGCGCAGCACGTAGGTTCCGGGCTGCGAGAACGTGACCTGCACCGGCTGCAGCCCATCCTCTGGAATCTTCGGCGCGGACCAGACCGGCGCCCACGGCGAATTGGCCCCGGCGCGCGTGTCTTCCCAGGCTTTGACTTGCGGCGGATCGAACGTCGCCGTGCCGCCCGATGGTCCGCGATACACGAACCAGGACACGTGGAGGCCGAGATTCTTGCCGACGGTGATGCGCGAGGGGGGGGACATCGCGGGATTCCGGACCTGCGCGGCGAGCGCCGGGTCCGCGGCGAGGCGCTGCTGCGCGGCGGCGAGCGTCGCCGCCGAGGGCGCGCGGCGCTTGGGGATGCCGTCGTCCTTCACTTCGCTGACGAGCGTGATCGGCTCGCCCGCCTTGACGGTGCGCGCCTTGAGCTCCTGGATGTGGACCGACGGCGCGTGGTTGCCGCGCACTTCGGGGCTGCTGGTACCGGCGCCCAGCGCCCCGGTCTCCGACGCTTTCACCACGTCGTCGACGACGTAGTCGGGACGCAGCGTCGCGTAGGCCTTCTCCGTCTTGCCGTGGGTGGTGAGCGTCCAGACGAGCTCGTCCTTCTCGGTGAAGCCGGACGGGACCTTGACGCGGAACACGAAGCGATTGCGGCGCGGCAGGAAGTGCGTCGGCTGCCCCTGATCGGCGCCGCCGATGTTGAACCCGTTCTCCGCGCCGACCGGGACGTCGATCTCTTCCTCCCAGTTGCGGTTCATGTAGCCGAACAGAAAGTATTTCGCGCCGTCGGCCCCCTGCTCCCACCCTTCGTACGCGGGCGAGATGTTCTGGCCCTTGGTGTAGGACAGGGATTGTGCACGCGCGACGGGCGCGAGCATCGCGAGCGCGACGCCAATGCGCAATCCGTTCCGGAATCCGCGATCCGCGATCCGCCATCCGCCGCTCTTCACTGTTGCGGCGCCCCCGCGGTTTTCGTCGGCGCGGCCGGAATGACGTTGCACAGCGGGCAGCCGATGACGTTGTCGTTCTTGGTGACGTGCAGATGATCGCGGCGCTTGGCCATCTCTTCCTGGAACTGCTCGTCGGTGAGCGCGACGCGCATGCCGAGGTCGATGAACATGTTCGCGACCGAGCGGTTACCCGAGCCCTGCCAGTTGCGCGGGTCCGGCACGTTCTTGTTGGTCGGCGAGTTGTTCATGTAACCCGTGATGTGCAGGATGGTGCCCTTGGGCAGCAGCGGCGCCGAGTCGTCGGTGTAGTCGTAGCCGCGCACCCAGTTGTGATCGTAGCCGACGCAGTTCAGGGTCTGGATGTTGTAGCCCCAGATCGCCTCGAGGCACATGCGCGCGCCGGGCGCGTGGAGGTGCGGCTCGAACGAAATGATCTTGGTGTTCTGCTGCAGCACGGTGTAGGCGTGCAGCTGCTGATCCGCTTCCATGCCGCGGATGTCGATGTCGACGCCGTTGCCGAGGCCGAATACCGCGCGCTTGTAGGTCGGCTTGTAGTCTTTCGGCATCAGCTTGAAGCCGATTTCGAGGTGCGACTTGGTGTCGCGGCCGTTCGAGTGGAGGTGGACCGAGTCGGACACGATGCTCGATCCCGCCTTCAACAGGCGGGCGGACTTCGGATCGAAGAAGTCGGCGTTGCGGCCGACCTCGTGCACCGGCCAGTTGACCGTCTCTTCGTCGAGAAGGAACGACAGCGGATCGGGCGGGCCGTCGCCGGCCTTGGCGGCGTCGAGGACCTGGGTGCGCCAGATCATGTGGTGGAACACGAAGCGGCCCCCGACGGTCGGGCGATTGCCGCCGGTCTTCGACTCGACGTCGTTGACTTCCTTGATCTCGAGCGCGGCGACGTAGCGATCTTCGGTCAGGCCGGTCGGGACGCTCGGAATCTCGCCCCACCAGTCGGGCGCGTCGCCTTTGACCGTGAGCTCGTTGGTCTTGATGACGAGGTCGGGCGTGCCAATCGCCCACGCGCGGCGATCCGCGTAGACCCTGGCGGGCGGCATGTCGGCCGGGTTGCCGCGCGGCGCGCCGCTGTCGGCCCACTTCGCGAGAGTGGCAATCTCTTCATCGCTCAGCGACGGGTCGTTGTGGAACTGCTGGATGCCGATGTTCTTCTCGACGTACCACGGCGGCATCACGCCGGCCTTCGGGCCGATGCCGGTGCGCTGCTTGATCGCGCGCGCCCAGGGCCGCGCCTCTTCGTAGGTCGAGAGCGACATCGGCGCGACGCCGTCCGCGCGATGGCAGTTCTCGCAGCTGCGCTGCAGAATGGGCGCGACATCCTTCGTAAAGGTCACGCTGGCCGGGGCCGGCGGCTGCTCGGCCCGGAGGGCGAAGGGCGCCACCGAACCCGAGACGACCAGTGCGGTCGCGGCGAGGAAGCTCATTCTCATGCTGCGGACTCCTTATTTCGAGACGCCCAATTCTACCCGATCGGGGTCGGCCTCAAAACGTCAGCTCGGCCGCGATTTTGGCATGCCCGCCTGCGGAATATTCACGGGTACCAGCCAGGCGGAGGTGGACGCTCGGCGGTGCCGAATCGGATCGCGCGCCGGTCAATCTACCCGGCCGCGCCGCTCACCCTCGCCCGCCTCGACGCGCTCGAGCGCCGGCGGAAGGAGGCGCTGCAGCACGCGGCGGCCGCGGAGGGGCAGGCGCCAGCGGCCGGAAAGAACGCGCTCGCGGCGCAGATTCGCGAGCTCGTGCGCGAGCTGCACCCGCGCTGACCGCGCCACCGCCGTCACGCGCCCATTTGCGGCACGCGGCAAGCACTTCGTCGCTCGCCGGGTGGCCGCGCATCGCGCGCGCCAGCGTGAGACCGCCGACGCAGATCGCC
>JAOBWF010000308.1 GCA_025463215.1 Acidobacteriota bacterium
CGCGATCTCGCGCTGCAGGTCGAACGACAGACGGTCGTCGGCGCGGTTGGTGAGATAGTGGATGTGGCAGCGCACCGTCGAGAGGAAGCGTTCGGCGCGTTCGAAGTGACGCGCCTCGCCCGTGGTCAGCACGCCCTTGGCGATCAGCTCGGCGGGCTTGGCGACGCGATAGAGATAGCGCGCGATCCAGAACAGCAGGTGCAGGTCGCGCAGCCCGCCCTTGCCTTCCTTCACGTTCGGCTCGACGACGTAGCGCGAGTCGCCCATGCGCTGGTGCCGCTGGTCGCGCTCGACGAGCTTGGCCTCGACGAAGTCGCGCCCGTCGCCGGTCAGGAATTTCTGTGCGAACGATTTGATCAGCTCGTCGAACAGCGCGCGGTCGCCCCAGATGTAGCGCTGCTCGAGCAACGCGGTGCGGATCGTCTGGTCGCGGTCGGCGTAGCGGATGCTCTCCTCGACGGTACGCGTGGCGTGGCCGACCTTCAGCCCCATGTCCCACAAGAGGTAGAGCATGAACTCGACAATCTGCTCGCCGCGCGGCGTCTGCTTGTAGGGACGCAGGAACAGCAGATCGAGATCGGAGAGCGGGGCCAGCTCGCCGCGGCCGAAGCCGCCGGTCGCCACGACGCTCAGCCGCTCGGCGGCGCTCGGGTTGGCGGCGGGGTAGGCATATTTCTCCGCGAAGTCGAACAGCACGCGGATGAGCTGATCCATCAGGAACGAGGTCGCGGCCAGCACGGCCGGCCCGTCGTTGCGCTGGTTGCCGGTGCCGGTCTCGAAGCGGCGGCGGATTTCAGTCCGGCCGAACGCCAGGGCCTCGCGGAACGTGGCCAAGACCTCGGGACGCGGGATCTCGCCCGCGGGCCGGTCTTCGACCAGGCCGGCCAGCGTCTCCTCGAGCGCGCGCCGCCGGACGATCGCGCGGCGGTCGGGAATGGAATCGTATGGCGTAGCCATTGCGGGCGGATACTACAGGGCGTGGAGGGGGTAAAATAGGGCGCATGACCCCACCGCTTATCGCCGTTTTCACCAAGAACTGGGTCAATCCGGCCTATGCGGCGGCTCGTCTGGCCGTCGACCGCGTGGCCGCGGAAGCCGGCGCGCGGACGATCCACTACGCGCCGCAGACGCCCGACGACGTCGGCGAGCAAAAAGCGCTGGTGACCGAGGCGCTGGCGGCCCGGCCCGCCGCCGTGGTGCTCAACCCGGCCGACGACGTGGCGATGCAGGAGGATCTTGTCCGGCTGGCCGACGCCCGCATCCCGGTGGCGCTGTTCATCAACCGTATGCAGGGACCCGCGCTCACGTTCGTGGGCTCCGACGACGAGGCGATCGGCCGCCGCACCGCCACCGCGCTGTTCGAGGCCTTGGGCGGCACGGGCCGGGTGGTCGGCCTGGAAGGCCCGCAAGCCGCACCGACCAGCCGGGCCCGGGTGCGCGGATTGCGCGAGACGCTGGGCCGCTTCCCCGGGATCGAGCTGGTCGACGTGGCGGTCGGTCATCTGCAACAGCCGCCGGCGCAGGCCGCGATGGCCGGTCTATTGGATAAGCACGCCCGCATCGACGGCGTCTGGACGGCCAACGACCTGATGGCCTTCGGTGCGCTCGACGCCCTCGCCGCGGCGAGGCGCCAGGCCAAAGTCGTCGGCATCAACGGCCTGCCGGCGGCGATCGAGCACATCGAGCGCGGCACCATGCTGGCCAGCGCCGACTTCAGCGCCTTCAATATCGCGGCGATCGCGGCCCGCGCGGTGTTGCGACATCTGCGGGGAGAGCCGGTGCCGCGCGAGATCATGGTGCCGGCCGAGCTGATCGACCGCGGCAACTGCGCGCGCTGGAAAGTCCCGTTCGCCCTGCGCCCCTGTCCCACGTGGGAAGAGATCGTGCGATAATCCGCCGATGCGCTTCATCGCTTTCCTCTGCGTGCTCTTCGCGTTCGGCGTCGCCGAAGCGCAAACGCGCGCACCCGCCGCTCCGGCGGCCAACCTGATCGACATCAACAGCGCCGGCCGCGACGATCTCATGACTCTCGATGGCATCGGCGAGGTGCGCGCCGACGCGATCATCCGCTCGCGCCCGTTCAAGTTGAAGACCGAGCTGGTCGAGCGCCGGCTGATCCCCGAGGCGCTGTACGAAAAGATCGCCGACAAGGTGGCCGCGCGTGTGGCCCCCGTCGCGCCGGCACCGCGTCCCGCCGCGCCCGTTCCCGCCCGGCGCTGATGACTGCTGCCACGATCTACGCGCTGGGCACGCCCGCGCCGTCGCGCGCCGCGCCGGGCGCGGTGTCGGTCATTCGTCTCAGCGGTCCGCGGGCGCCCGAGGCGTTGATCTTCCTCACCGAACCGAAAGCCTTCGAGCGCGGCTACTCGGCGCGCGATCCCTCGCTGCCCGAGCCGCGCCGCATGGTGGTGCGCGGCGTGCTCGATCCCGCGACCGGCGAGGAGATCGACCGTGGGCTGGTCGTCTGGTTCGAGGCGCCGCACACCGAGACCGGCGAGATGATGGCCGAACTGCATCTCCATGGCGGACGCGCCGTCGTGAGCGCCGCCCTGGCCGCGATCGCCCGGCTGGGCTTCTGCCGCCTCGCCGAGCCGGGGGAGTTCTCGCGCCGCGCCTTCGAGCACGGCAAGCTCGATCTCACGCGCGCCGAAGCCATCGCCGACCTGGTCGCGGCCGAAACCGACCAGCAACGGCGCGTGGCGATCCAGCAGATGCAGGGGTCGCTGCATCGTCTGTACGAGGATTGGCGCACCTTGGGCTTGCGCGCGCTCGCCCACCTCGAAGCCGCCATCGACTTTCCCGACGAGGACCTGCCGCCCGGCATCGGCGACCAGGTGAAAGCCGGCGTCACCCAGCTTCAGGGCGAGCTGGCGACACACCTAGACGACAAACGCGGCGAGCGGCTGCGCGACGGCCTGCACATCGCGATCATCGGTCCGCCCAATGCCGGCAAATCCTCGCTGCTCAACCTGCTGGCGCGCCGCGATGCCGCCATCGTATCGGAAACGGCAGGCACGACGCGCGACGTGATCGAAGTCCATCTCGATCTCGGCGGCTGGCCGGTGGTGCTGGCCGACACGGCCGGCCTTCGGTCATCGACCGACGCGATCGAACAGGAAGGCGTGCGCCGCGCCAGGGCCCGCGCCGCCTCGGCCGATCTCCGCGTGCTGGTGCTCGACATCGCCTCGGATTGGAAGACCGAGATGGCGGCGCTCACCTCGGCGACCGAGCGTTGGGATCCGGCGCACGACATCGTCGTGGTGAACAAGACC
>JAOBWF010000174.1 GCA_025463215.1 Acidobacteriota bacterium
TTCGATCCGCACGCGCCCTACACGCCGCCGCCCCCCTTCGACACGCAGTACGCGGGGCGGCCGTATTACGGCGAGGTCGCGGCGACCGACGCGGCGCTCGGGCCGCTGCTCGACGAGTTGCGCGGCGCCGCCCGGCCGACGCTGGTGATTGTCACCGGCGATCATGGCGAAGGGCTCGGCGATCATGGCGAGCTCTCGCACGGACTGTTCGCCTACGAGGCGACCTTGCGCGTTCCGCTGATCGTGGCGGAACTCGGGGGAGCAGAGGCGGGAGGGGCGGGACAGCCCCGGCGGGCAGCAGGCGAGGTGTCGCCGGTGCCGGCGCGGCACGTGGACATCCTGCCGACGATTCTCGACGCGGTGGGACAGACGGCGCCCGGCGATCTGCCGGGGCGATCGCTGTTGGCGGCGTCCGAGCGGCGCGGCGGCGCGCCGGCGCGGACCTCGTACTTCGAAGCGATGGGCGCGATGCTCAATCGCGGCTGGGCGCCGCTTACCGGCGTGCTCGCGGATCGCGAGAAGTTCGTCGACCTGCCGATCCCGGAGCGCTACGACCTCAGCGCCGATGCCGCGGAGCGCGTCAACCTCTCCGGCCGCGACGCGGCGCGCGATCGCACGCTCGCGGCTAGTCTGCGCGGCTTCAACGCGGCCCCGCCCGGGCAGCGCCGCGCCGAAGATCCGGAGGCCGCGGCGCGGCTGCGCGCGCTCGGCTACGTCGCCGGCAGTGCACCGGCAAAAACGCGCTACACCGCGGCCGACGATCCGAAGCAGCTCGTCGATCTCGATCAGGCGGTGCACCACGCGGTCGACGCGGTCAGCGCGCGCCGGTTCGCCGACGCGGCGGCGATCTACGAGCGCGTGATCGCACGGCGGCCGGACATGGCGATCGCGTATCGCCATCTCGCCTTCGTCGAGTGGCAGCGCGGCCACCCGCAGGGCGCGATCGGCGTGCTGCAGCGGGCGCTCGGCGCCGGCGTCGCGCAGCCGGCGCTCGCCGCACAGCTCGGCGGCTATCTCGCCGATACGGGACGCATCGCCGAGGCGATCGCGCTGCTCGAGCCGCTCGCGCGCGATCCGGCGGCCGACGCCGAGACGATGAACGCGCTGGGGATTGCCTATGTCCAGGCCGGCCGCCGCGATCAGGCGGCGCGCATCTTCGAACGCGTGCTCGCCGCGAACCCGGACAGCAGCGTGCCGCTCGAGAACCTCGGCGTCATGGCGCTCGACCGCGGCGACCTCACCGCGGCGCGGCGGTATTTCGAGCGCGCGGTGCACGCCGACCCGCGATCGTCTCGCGCGCACGCCGGACTCGGCGTCATGCTCGTGAGAAGCGGCGACCGCGCCGGCGCCGTCGCGTCGTGGCGCCGCGCCGTGCAGCTCGATCCGGCGAATCTCGACGCGCTCTACAACGCCGGCACGACGCTGGCGCGCGACGGCCAGATGGAAGCGGCCCGCCCGTATCTCGAGCAGTTCCTCAAGAGCGCGCCCCCGGCGTTCTATGCGAAGGACCTGAAGGAAGTCGAAACGTTACTGCGGCGATGATCTCGCCAGCGCGCGTTTTCCGTCGATCACGCGGATGGTCGATGCGTGTGGGTCGCCGCTATCCGTTGTCCTGCTTCAGCTGCTGAAAGCGTGCGAGATCGATCGCGCGTTGTCTGGCCGCCACCTGCCGCGCCACCAACAGGCGCAGCACGAAGAGGACATGGGCGCCGCCGACGAAGATCAATTCCACCCGCTGCGGTTCGAGGACGAGCGCCGGCACGACGTTGAAGAGCGCGGCGAGAAAAAAGATCGCCGTGAACAGCGGATCGACCGACGCAGCCCCTTTGGGCCGTCCGAATGCCATCGCCGCGTGCTCCCACTGCGGGAGGGCGGCTCGATCTTCCTCGTGAAACACCTCCACGTAGCGGCCAATCCGCTCGGCGCCGATGTGCAGCGCGAACACCGCCTCGAAGATCGCGGCGAGCACGAGGAGGGGCAGCAGTGTGGCGACCGGTGAGGGCGCCAGCGCCGCCGTGGCGACGGTAATTCCCCCCCACGCGGTGAGGCCGCCCGCGACGATGCAGACCCGGACGGTCCCACGTTCCCGGATCGTCCCCCTCAGCGCGCTGTATTCCTCTTGGTCACGGAGCGTCATGGTTTTAGGGTCGCCAGCCGATAACTTACGCATGAGGCCCGGCCAGTGTGGTGCGCGCATTGTGGCACAGGAATTGGGACGGGCAGCATCGTGAGGCTCGACCATACGCATTTTCAGCCGGTCCGTGCCGTTAATTCCATTGCATTCAACGGATTATCTGCTACACTGCCCTCGTCGCCCCTCAAACCCCTAGGTTCGGGATTGCTTAAGTGAACAGAAAAAGCGTTTTCTGCGTAGGCACCTTTGTACTCGCCGGCCTGATCGGCCTCGGCTCCTCCTCGGAAGCCGCCACCAGGTCGCGTGTCAAAACGACCAAGGCGAAGATCACCGCCAAAGCGGCCGCGACGAAGCGCGCCATGGCGTACTCCGCCGAGCGGTCGCAGTCCCGCAAGGTCAAGCTCGCGATTGCCCGCGCCCGCGCCACCGCGCGCGAAATGGCCGACACCGTCCTGCCGCGCTACAAGGTGGATGCGAGCGGCGGTCTGGTGCCGGACGTGCGCGCCGCCGCCGCGATCATTTACGACCCGGACACCAACGAAATTCTCTGGCAGGAAAACGCCCAGACCCAGCGCTCGATCGCCAGCATCACCAAGGTGATGACCGCGACCGTGTTCCTCGAGAACAACCCCGACCTCGCCCAGCCGGTGACGATCGTCAAGAGCGACGTGTTCCAGGCCTCGACCACGCACCTGCACCTCAACGACAAGCTGACGACCGACGACCTGCTGCACCTGTTGCTCATCGCGTCGGACAACGCCGCGGCCCGCGCGCTCGCGCGCGTCTCGCCGCAGGGCTCCGAGGGCTTCATCCGCCGCATGAACGAGAAGGCGTCTGAGCTCCATCTCGAGACGACGCACTACGCCGATCCCTCGGGCCTGCTCTCCGAGAACGTCTCGTCGGCCTACGATATGGCCCGCCTCATCACCCACGCGTCGCAGGACGAGCGCATCTCGTCGATCATGCGCACCAACGAGTACACGGTTTACAGCGGCGGCAAGCGGCCGATCACCTTCCACAGCACCAACCACCTGCTGCGCGGCGGCGACGTCGACGTGCGGGCGGGGAAGACCGGCTTCATCTCGAAGGCCGGCTACTGCCTGGCGACGGTCCTCCGTCTGCCGCAGAGCACGCACAGCATCGCCGTGGTCGTGTTCGGCGCCCGCTCGAACGCGGGGCGCTTCATGGAATCGCGCAACCTGATGAACTGGGCGTCCGCCAAGGCGTCGAC
>JAOBWF010000332.1 GCA_025463215.1 Acidobacteriota bacterium
CGCATGCGCGAGCGCGTCGAGCGCCGGAACCGCGACGATGCGCCGGCGGTGCACCAGGGCAAGCCCCTGAACCGTCGCGATCCCGATGCGAAGACCGGTGAACGAGCCCGGCCCGGACGCGACGGCGTACAGATCGATGGTCGGCAACGGCCAGCCGGCCGCTTCCGCCAGCGTCAGGAGTTCCGCCGGCAGCCGCAGCGCGTGGGTGCGCGTGCCATCGCCGCTTCGCTCGTCGACGACGCGATCGTCGGCGACGAGCGCCGCGCTGCCGGCGCGCGTCGTGGTGTCCAGCGCTAATACACGCATGCGTTAGACTTAAGCATATGTCAGGGTCGGCGGTGACGCCCGCGATGCGTCAGTATCTCGACGCGAAGCAGCAGCATCGCGACGCGATCCTGTTGTTCCGGATGGGCGACTTCTACGAGATCTTCTACGAGGACGCGCTGGTCGCCGCCCGGACGCTCGAGATCACGCTGACGTCGCGGTCCAAGGACGCCAACGGCGGCGGCATCCCGATGTGCGGCGTCCCGTTTCACGCCGTGGACGGCTACATCGCGCGGCTCGTCAAGCGCGGCTTCCGGGTCGCGATCTGCGAGCAGGTCGAGGATCCGCGCAAGGCCAAGGGGATCGTCAAACGCGAGGTCGTCCGGGTCGTGTCCCCCGGCACGCTGACCGACGCGAACTATCTCGACGCGCGCGAGCCGGCGTTCCTGATGGCGGTGGCGCCGGGCAAGGACGTCATCGGGGTCGCGCTGCTCGATCTGTCCACCGGCGAGTTCAGCGCCGCCGAGTACGCCGGCGCCGACGGCCTGCAGGCGCTCGCCGACGAGCTCGCGGTCCTCAAGCCGCGCGAGATCATCGTGCCCTCCGGCGAGAACGGCGCGCCGGCCGCCGCGATTCCGCCGGTTGTCGCCTCGGGACTGCCGGTGACGCCGATCGACGGCTGGTCGTTCGAGCTCGGCGCCGCGCGCAAGACCCTGCTCGATCAACTGCGCGCCGGCGCGCTGGAGGGATTCGGCCTCGACGGCCATCCCGCGGCGACCGCCGCGGCGGGCGCCCTCGTCCATCACCTCCGCGACACGCAGAAGGTCGATCTCGCCCACGTGCGGTCGGTCGCCTTCCGCCAGCGTGCCGACGCGCTCCTGATCGATCCGACGACGCTGAAGCACCTCGAGATCATCGAGGGATCCGAAGGCGGCCGCAGTGGATCGCTGCTCGACGAGCTCGATCGCACCGTCACGTCAATCGGCAGCCGCCTGCTCCGATCGTGGCTGCTCCGTCCGCTGGTCGCGCTCGAACCGATCCGCGATCGACTCGACGCCGTCGAGGAGCTCGCGTTTCACAACACCGAACGCGGCAAGTTCCGTGACGCGATCAAGGCGGTCCAGGATCTCGAGCGGCTCGTCGCCCGCGCCGCGCTCGGCACCGCCGGACCGCGCGACCTCGTCGGCCTGAAGCACTCGCTGGCGGTGATTCCGCGCCTGCGCACGGTGCTGACGGATCTCCAGGCGCCGCTGGTCCGATCGCTGCTCGCCCAGCTCGACGATCTGGTGGACGTGCGCGATCACATCGAGTCGACGCTGATCGACGAGCCGGGCGCCCTGGCGCGCGACGGCGGCTTTGCCCGCGACGGCGTCGACGCCGAGCTCGACGAGCTGCGCGGCATCAGCCGATCCGGCAAGCAGATCATCGCCGAGATGGAAGAAGGCGAGCGCGCCCGGACCGGCATCCACTCGCTCAAGATCCGCTACAACCGCGTGTTCGGGTACTACATCGAGATCTCGAAGTCGAACCTGCACGCCGTCCCGGCCGACTATCAGCGCAAGCAGACGATCGCCGGCGGCGAGCGCTACATCACGCCGGCGCTGAAGGAGTACGAAGAGAAGATCCTCGGCGCCGACGAGCGGATCCTCGAGCGCGAGCTCGAGATCTTCGAGCGGCTGCGGACCGCGGTCGCCGCCGAATCGCCGCGCATCCAGGCGACCGCCCGCGCCCTGGCCTCGCTCGACGTGCTCGGCGCCCTCGCCGAGGCCGCCGCGGTCAACAACTACATCAAGCCGCACATGCACGACGGCGACGACATGACCGTGCTCGAGTCGCGCCACCCGGTGGTGGAACGGCGGACCGGCGCCGACGCCTTCGTCCCGAACGACGTCACCCTCAACGCCGGCGCGTGCCAGCTGGTGATCCTGACCGGGCCGAACATGGGCGGCAAATCGACCTACCTGCGCCAGACCGCGCTGCTCTGCATCATGGCGCAGGCCGGCTCGTTCGTGCCGGCGCGCGAGGCCAAGATCCCGCTGGTCGATCGGATTTACGCCCGCGTCGGCGCCTCGGACAACATCGCGCGCGGCCACTCCACCTTCATGGTCGAGATGCAGGAGACGGCGAACATCCTGCACACCGCGACGTCGCGCAGCCTGGTCGTCCTCGACGAGATCGGCCGCGGCACGGCCACCTTCGACGGCCTCAGCATCGCCTGGGCGGTCGCCGAGTTTCTCGCGACCAACGGGAAGGTGCGGCCGAAGACGCTGTTCGCCACGCACTATCACGAGCTCACCGACCTCGCGGATGCGACCCCGGGCGTCGTCAACTACCACGTGTCGGCGCGGGAGTGGAAGGACGACATCATCTTCCTGCGCAAAATCGTGCCCGGCCGCTCCGATCGCAGCTACGGCATCCAGGTCGCGCGGCTCGCCGGCCT
>JAOBWF010000334.1 GCA_025463215.1 Acidobacteriota bacterium
ATGTTCCGGCTGCACCGCCCAGACGTCCTGCCCGCCGGCGACCTCGGGATCGTGGTCGCGATTCAGCGGCTGTACAAACTGCGCAAGCGTCCCGTCCCGAAGCGCGTGCTGAAGATTGGCGAGGCCTGGCGGCCGTATCGATCGGTCGCGTCCTGGTATCTCTGGCAAACGCTGAAGAACTCAGAACTCAGAAGTCAGAACTCAGAACTGAAAACTTAGAACGGTGAACTCGAGTTCTGAGTTTTGCGTTTCCAGTTCTCAGTTCAAATTCTGACTTTCAACCAGAGCACCACGTAGCCGAGTGCGATCGCAATGAACGTGCCTCGCTCGGTGAACAACGTGGCGCGCCATGAAAACCCTTCGCTGGCGCGGCGCAGGCCGCGGTCGCCGCGATTGACGCGCGGCAGCCAGCGCGGCACGCGCGCGGCGTAGTCGCGATAGACCTGGCCGAGACGCGATTCGAGCAGCGTCTCCTCCCAGCGGACGATGGCGTGATATTCGAGCGCGAGCAGGACCAGGATCACCGGCGCGAGCCATATCAGCCGGGCGGTCAGCGCGAAGCCGACCCAGATCCCGATGTTGCCGACGTAGAGCGGGTTGCGCACCAGCGCGAACGGCCCGCTGGCGACGAGCGGCCCGAGCCGTTCGCTGCGCGTCCGCGAGATCGCGCCGATGTGATGCACGCCCCACAACCGGACCAGTTCGCCAATCACCGTGACGCCGACGCCCACGCCGGCCAGGAACGGCGACGGGGGCGCTTCGCCGATTCGAAGCGTCAGAATGGCGATGGCGACCGGCAAAGGCAGGGACGTACGATGGCGGAAGAGCCAGCCGCCAAGGCGGGTGGTAGCGTCCGGGGGCGCAAGGGCTTCGGTCGGCACGATTCAGGCCAGTTTGACAGGGTTCGCGAGGTTGATAAAATCAGGACTAGTTCGGTCGGATATCCGAGCCACCGTGACCATGGCCTCAATTGATACTGAAACCATTCTGAACCGGGCGCCCGATTCTTCCGTTCTCGACATGATCGGGCGGACGCCGCTCGTCCGTCTGCACCAGTTCGAGCGCGAGAGCCCGGGCGTCGAGTTGTACGCCAAAGCCGAGTGGCAGAACCCCGGCGGCTCCGTCAAGGATCGAGCGGCGGCGCGCATGATCCTCGAAGGCGAGGCGTCCGGCAAGCTGACGCCCGGCAAGATCATCATCGACGCGACGTCCGGCAACACCGGCATCGCCTACGCGATGGTCGGCGCTGCGCGCGGCTACAGGGTCCGGCTGTGCATGCCGGAAAATGCGAGCGCGGAGCGCAAGTTGATCCTCCGCGCGCTCGGCGCCGAGCTCGTGCTCACGAGCCGGCTCGAAAGCACCGACGGCGCGATCCGCGAGGCGCGTCGGCTCTACGCCGAGGACCCCGACCGCTACTTTTATCCCGACCAGTACAGCAACGACGGCAACTGGCGCGCGCATTACGACACCACGGCGCCGGAAATCATCGAGCAGACCAGCGGCCGTCTCACGCATTTCGTCGCCGGCCTCGGCACCAGCGGCACGTTCGTCGGCACCGGCCGGCGGCTGCGCAAGTTCAATCCCGGCATCAAGCTGATTTCGTTCCAGCCGGAGGGTCCGTTTCACGGCCTCGAGGGGCTGAAGCACATGGCGTCGGCGATCGTGCCGGCCATCTACGATCCGACGCTGGCCGACGAGGATCTGCGGATCGACACCGAGCGCGCGTACCGCATGGTCCGCCGCCTCGCGCGCGAGGAAGGGCTGCTCGCCGGCATCTCGTCGGGCGCCGCGGTCGCGGCGATGCTCGAGGTCGCGCAGAAGATCGAACGCGGCGTCATCGTGACCGTGTTTCCGGACGGCGCCGAAAAATATCTCAACGAGACCTTCTGGACGCTGAATGAGTAGCCGCCTCACGATCACCCCCGACGTCGACGCGGCGATTCGCGCACACGGCCAGGAGACTTATCCGCACGAGTGCTGCGGCGCGCTCGTCGGGCGCGACGGCGCGGTCGCCGCGATCGTCGCGCTGCCGAACACCACCGACGAAGGCCCGCGCCGCCGCTTCATGGTGCGGCCGTCGGACTACCAGCTTGCCGAGCGGCGCGCGACCGAGCTTGGCGGCGAGCTCCTCGGCTTCTATCACTCGCATCCCGATCACCCGGCGCGGCCGTCGCAGTACGACCTGGACCACGCCTGGCCGACCTTCGCGTACATCATCGTCGCCGTGGCGTCCGGCGTGGCCGGGGCGATGACCGTCTGGTATCTGCAGGAAGATCGTTCACGCTTCGAAGAGGGCAGTCTGAATCATGGCGAAAATTCTCATCCCGACCCCGCTCCGGCCGTACACCGATAAGCAGGACGCCGTCGACGCGTCCGGCGCGACCGTGGGCGAACTGCTCGCCGACCTGACGACGAAACACGCCGGCCTGAAGGCGCATCTGTACAACGATCAGGGCAAGCTGCGCAGCTTCGTCAATATCTATGTGAACGACGAGGACATCCGCTATCTGCAGAAAGAAGAAACCGCGGTCAAGGCCGACGATACGATCAGCATCATCCCGTCGGTCGCGGGCGGCGCTCCCGCGGCTGCGGAGACGCCGCGCACCGGTTTGCACCCCGAGCGGGCGCTGCCGGAGCTGACGAACGAAGAGATCAAACGATACAGCCGGCACCTGATCATGCCAGAGGTGGGGGTCGAGGCGCAGAAGAAGCTGAAGGCGTCGAAGGTGTTGTGCATCGGCGCCGGAGGGCTCGGCTCTCCCGCCGCCCTGTATCTCGCCGCCGCTGGCGTCGGCACGCTCGGCATCGTCGATTTCGATACCGTCGACTTCAGCAACCTGCAGCGCCAGATCCTGCACGGGACGCCTGACGTCGGCCGCTCGAAGCTGGCGTCGGCGAAGGACAAGCTGAACGCGATCAATCCGAACGTCACGATCGAGCTGTACGAGACCGCGCTGACGTCGCAGAACGCGCTCGAGCTGTTCGCGCCCTACGATGTCATCCTCGACGGCACCGACAACTTTCCCACGCGCTATCTCGTGAACGACGCCTGCGTCCTGCTCGGCAAGCCGAACGCGTACGGCAGCATTTTCCGTTTCGAAGGGCAGGCGTCGGTGTTCGCGACCAAGGAAGGTCCGTGCTATCGCTGCCTGTATCCCGAGCCGCCGCCGCCCGGACTGGTCCCGAGTTGCGCCGAGGGCGGGGTGCTGGGTGTGCTGCCGGGCATGATTGGCATCATCCAGGCGACCGAGGCCATCAAGCTGATCATCGGCGTCGGCGAGCCGCTGATCGGCCGGTTCATGATCTACGACGCGCTGAAGATGAAGTTCCGCGAGCTGAAGCTCCGCAAGGATCCGGACTGCCCGGTTTGCGGCACGCATCCGACCGTGACCAAGCTCATCGACTACGAACAGTTCTGCGGCGTCGTCCCCGCCGCGCCGGAGCC
>JAOBWF010000355.1 GCA_025463215.1 Acidobacteriota bacterium
CGGTAGGGTGTTCTCCACGCCGGGCACCTTAGGGTGTTTTTGGCCGCGAGCACTGTAAGGTGCTCGCCACGCCGACCACGCTAAGGTGCTTTTTTCAACGAGCACTGTAGGGTGCTTTCGAAAGACAAGCAGTTAGGGTGCTTGGGACGACGAGCACGGTAGAGTGCTTTTGTCCGTGAGCACGCTAGGGTGCATTTCGCCCCGAGCACCGTAGGGTGCTTGCAACCCTGAGCACTGTAGGGTGCTTTTCGCAGCGAGCACGTTGGGGCGCTTGCGACCCTGAGCAACGCTAAGGTACTTTTCCGTCTTCGATCAAATCCGCGCGAACGATGAATCTGTTCGGCGCGTGCCCCACGAACTCGAACGGATAGCAGGTGACGAGCGTCAGCGCCGGCTGCGGCGTCGGATCGAGCACATACACATCGTCGGGTCCGACGATCCACGTCTTGCTGATGCGATAGCGATACACGCGGTCCCCGGTGTTGAACTCCAGCGTGTCGCCGAGATGGATGTTTCTCAGCGCGCGAAACGTCGTGTCGCGATGGCCCGCGATCCCGACGTTCCCCGGCTGGCCGGGAAACGGCGTGTCTTCGATGTGACCCGATCCACGGCTCAGGGTTGCATCGTCGCTGCCTTCGAGCACCGCGGTGGACAGCTTCACCGACGGCGCGTTGAGACGGCCGAGCAGCACGCCGGCGGCCGGCGCCGGTGGCGTCGCCGCCTTGACGTCCCCCTTGTCTCCCGGCAGCACCGTTTGGGTGACGACGAGCGGCGGCGCCTGCGTCATCACCGGGGCGCTCTGATGAAAGCCCGCCTCGACGAGAATCGCGGCGGACCAGGCGCCGAGGCCGATGCCGACGGCGAGCAACGCGCGCTCAGTCCAGTGAAGGATGCCGTTTCTCGTCATGGCTGTGTGCCGCGTCCAGCGGCGAAATAGCCGGGACGGGTGCGGACGTTGAGACGCCGCGATGCTGACGGATCGATCTCGACTTTGACACGGTGATACGCGCCGTCGCGCGCCGGCGGCACGTAGCCGATGGTGTAGCCGCCGCGGATCTCACGCGCGATGCGCTCGCACGCGGCGACCAGCTCGCCGGCCGACCGTGGCAGGAACCGCTCGCCGCCGGTCTCTCGTGCCAGCGCCTTGAGCACGCCGGGGTTGCGGTCCATGTCGTCCGGATCGAAGATCCCGATGGTGTAGATCGCGGCGTCCGACGCGCGCGCCCGCGCCAGCACCGCGTCCTGGGTCGCCGTGCTGGCGTTGTCGCCCCCGTCGCTGATGACGATCAGGACCTTGCGCGGCCGGTTTCCCGTCGCCAGATGATCCAGTCCGTCCATCAGACCGTCGTACAGCGCGGTCCGACCGTCGGGCCGGATCGAGTTGACCGCCTTCTCGAGATCCGCAATGTCGCCTGCGAGCAGGAACGGCGGGATCGGCATCACGTCCTGGACGTCGTCGTTGAACCGCAGCGCGAACAACTCGTCCTGCGGGTTGCTCAAGCGCGCAAAGCGGAGCGATGCCTCGACCACCTCGTGAATCTTCGGACGCATGCTGCCGCTCGCGTCGATCACGAGGCCGACGGTGACGGGAGTGTCTTCGTTCGAGAAGAGCTCGACCGGCACGCGGCGGCCATTGTCGTAGACCACGAATTGCGTGCCCGGCAGATCGGAGACGTATCGTCCTTGTTTGTCGGTGACGACGACCGGAAGGACCACCAGTTCGCTCGTGCCGCTCTTGAAGCTGGGTTCCTGCGCGCAGAGAACGGCGAACGACGAACCGAGAACGACGAACGACAGCAGCGCTCGCCACCATTCGACGTTCTGCGTTCGGCGTTCGGCGTTCATACGACTACGACAGGCGCTGACGAACCTGACGGGCGGCGACGCCGCCGGCCAATGAGAGTCCGCTGATCAGCTCGAACAGCGCGAGGCTGCTCGATGTCCGCGGCAGGTGCTTGCGCGCGGGGCGGCTGCCGGTGGTGGCAGCCGTCTGCGAGTTGGACATCGCCGGCGACGAGGCGCGCGACGCCGAGGTCGGCGCCGCCGCGGCGGGAGCCGGCGTCGATTCCGCCCGGGCCGACTGCGCCGGCGCGTTCGACATCACGACCGGCTTGTCCGCGTCGCTCTGCCAGGTGCCATTCTCGTCGAAGTAGCCGACCGCGGCCGTCTTCATCTCGACTGGAATCTCGCCGGCCGTGTTGGTGGCGGTCGCCTTCGGCTCGTCGTTGGTCGCGAGGACGCGGGTGTGGGTTTCCTTCGCGATCTTCATCGCCTGCGCCTTCGGGTAGACGAACTCGTTGCCGATCGTCTCGCCCGGGTAGTACCAGACCTTGACGGCCTGCGGCGATCCGCTGGCACGCTCGGAGAACAGGACGATCGGCTTGTCGCTCGGTTCGAGCCGCTGATTCGGCACGGCGAGCATCGTCGTGTAGATCTTCTTCTCGTCCTTGTCGAACACCTGGACGACGTGACGGTTGCCCGGAATGTCCGCGAGCTTGAAGACATAGCTGCCGGCCGGGAGCGTCGCGCCCGGAATCTGGACCGGGCCGCTGAACGTCAGGATCGTCTTCTTGTCCCATTCATCGGCGCGGGCACCGGGAGCAATTGCCGCCGTCAACGCCGCCGCGCAACACAGTACTTTCACAAAACGCATGAGTCAGCCTCCTTTTGCCTCTGCATTTCATGGTGCACGTTGTGTGCCCATGCGACCAGCTGGACCGTTGCTGCGCATTGTCCGGACTGCGCTTTGCTTAGAGCCTTTCGTTCGGTTGAATGGAAACAATGTTCTCTCAGAGGTGCGCGACATGCCGACGATGGATTCGCTCGAAGATCTGCTGAAAGACGAGATCAAAGATATCTACGACGCCGAGAAGCAGCTGACCAAGGCGCTGCCGAAGCTGATAAAAAAGGCTACGGCTGACGACCTGAAGGCGGCGCTCCAGAACCATCTCCAGGAAACCGAGGAGCACATCGCGCGTCTCGAACAGGTGTTCGATTTGATGCAGATGCCGCCCCGCGGCAAGAAATGCGAAGGCATGCAGCACCTGATCGAAGAGGGCAACGACATGATCGGCGAGTGCGAAGAAGACGGCACTCGTGACGCGGTGATCATCGCCGCGGCGCAGAAATGCGAGCACTACGAGATCGCCAGCTACGGAACCATTCGCGTCTGGGCGAATCTGCTCGATCACACCGACGTCGCCTCGATCTTCGAGGACACACTCGAGGAGGAGAAGAACGCCGACCTCAAGCTGACCGAGATCGCCGAGAGCTTCGTCAACGAAGAAGCGGCCAGCGAGGGGGACGGCGACGAGGAAGAGGAGGAAGAAGAGGGCAAGACGATGAAGGTCGCGGCGAGCCGCTCCCGCCGCCCGGCGGCGGCGACGGGTCGCAAAGCGCGCCGCTAACCCTCTGCGTAAGACCCGCTGCATGCAGGCGCCGGCACCATCCGGCGCCTTCATCTCCGTACGCCTCTAAACGGTCCCGGTTGACCTCAGCGGCCTTCGTTTTGCAATCGCATGTCTCGGTGATTCGTCACGCCAAAATACTCGTCGCCGACGACGATGAGAACAGCGCCAGGTTTTTACGGCGCCTCCTCGGCCGTGAAGGGCACGATGTATCGGTAGTGTCGACAATCGCCGCCGCGTTGCGCAGCTGCGCCATCGACGCGCCGGATCTCGTGCTCGTCGATCTCGTCGCGCCGCGCGGACACGGCTTCGAACTGTGCCGCCAGCTGAAGGATCAACGCGCGACGAGATTCGTGCCGGTGGTCATCGTGACCGCGCAATCGGACCGCCGCGATCGCCTGAAGGGGATCGAAGCAGGCTGCGACGATTTCCTCATCAAACCGTTCGACGCCGCCGAATTGCACGCGCGCATCCAGTCCCTTGTCCGCCTCAAACGCTACACCGACGATCTCGAGTCGGCCGAAGCGGTGATCATGGGAATGGGCGCGACGATCGAAGCGCGGGATCCGTCGACCAATGGCCACTGCCAGCGGCTCGCGCACTATGCGACCCGGCTCGGGCGTGCACTGAACCTCGACGAGACCGACCTGGCCGCGCTCGAGCGTGGAGGATTTCTGCACGACATCGGTAAGATTGCGGTTCCCGACGCGGTGCTGTTGAAGGGCGGACAACTCGATCCCTACGAGTCGCGCGTCATGCGTAAGCATCCGATCGTCGGCGACAGCCTGTGCACGGGATTGCGGTCGTTGAACAAGGTGCGTCCAATCGTCCGCCATCATCACGAGCGGCTCGATGGTACCGGGTACCCCGATGGACTCCGTCAGGGCGAGGTGCCGCTACTCGCGCAAATCGTCGGCATTGTCGACGTGTTCGACGCGCTGACGACCGAACGCCCATACCGGGGCGCGCGTCCGGCCGAGGAGGCGTTTCAGGTGCTGGCAGACGAGTCGACCATTGGATGGCGGGACCGGCTGCTGGTCGACGCGTTCGTGAACATGATCACGGTCGGTTATTCCTAACGAGGAGCAGCGGAATGGCGAAGTACGGCAAGAAGGCACAGAGCAAGGTCGAGCGCGCGATGCACGAGCGCAAGCGCGGCACGCTCAAGTCGGGCGGGTCAGGTAAGAAGGTCACCAGCCGTAAGCAGGCGATCGCAATCGGCCTGAGCGAGGCCCGCAAGGCGGGCGGCAAAGTGCCGCGCAAGGCCAGCGGCGGCGGCCGAACACGCAAAACCGGCGGCAGCCGGACGCGAAAGGGCGGCGGCCGCAAGAAGACGTAGCAAAAGTCGGCCTTTTCCGTGAAACCTCCTCCGGCTGTTCCACGTAAGTAGTGGTACTATCCTCCGGTTCCCCAACCGGTCAACAGCAAGAGGAGCTTATGAATCGCACCCGGGTTGCCGTAGCCTTGGCGGGCCTCATCGGGACGGCGGCGTCCGTCTGCGCCCAGTCCCCGACCGCGCCGACGTTCAGCACGGACGTGGCGCCGATCCTGTACGCCAACTGCACGAACTGCCATCGCCCCGGCGAAATCGGCCCGATGCCGCTCGTGTCGTTCGCCGATGCGCGTCCGTGGGCGAAGGCGATCGCCAACCGGGTCACCGACGGCACGATGCCGCCGTGGCATGCGGATCCGGCGCACGGCCAGTTCCTCAACGACCGCCGCCTGAGCGACAAGGACCGGGACACGATCGTGAAGTGGGCGAGCGCCGGGGCGCCGGAAGGCAACCGCGCGGATCTGCCGAAGCCGCCGCTGTTCGCAGACGGCTGGCAGATGGGGGAGCCCGACACGATCTACGCGATGCAGGAGGACTACGCGATTCCGGCGAGCGGCACCATCGAGTACAAGAACTTCGAAGTGCCGACCAACCTCACCGAAGATCGCTGGGCGCAGGCGATTGAAATCCGTCCGGGCAACCGCTCGGTCGTGCACCACGTCATCGTCTATCTGATCGACCCGAAGCCGGCGCGCGTGCCGCAGCCGTTCACGCCGGCGCCGGGCATGCGGCGTCCGGCTGACGCGCCGAAGACCGAGCATGGCGCCGAGGCAAACGATCGGCCGATGAAGCATCAGCCGACCGGGTGGCTGAGCGGCTACGCGCCGGGCCAGTCGGTGCGCGTCTACCAGCCGGGCACCGCGCTGCGCGTGCCGGCGGGGGCGACGCTGATCATCCAGGAGCACTACACCGCGATCGGCAAGGAGACGACGGATCGCACGCGCATCGGCGTCAAGTGGGCGAAAGAGACGCCGAAAGTCCCGGTCGACGTCGCGACGCTGCAGAACGCGAATTTCGTGCTGCCGGCCGGTGCGTCCGATACGCGGGTCGATGCCGAGCTCACGCTCAAAGAGGACACCACGGTGTGGAGCATCCTGCCGCACACGCACATGCGCGGCAAGAAGTGGGAAGTCACCGCGACCTATCCCGACGGCCGCTCCGAACTGATTCTCAATGTCCCGAAGTACGACTTCAACTGGCAGACCGACTACATCTTCAAGCAGCCGCTGAATCTGCCGAAGGGCACGAAGATCCGGACGTCGGCGTGGTACGACAACTCGGCGGCGAACAAGGCGAACCCCGATCCGAAAAAAGACGTGTATTGGGGCGACCAGACGTGGGAAGAGATGCAGTTCACCGCGATCACCTTCAGCACGGACACGGCGGCGGCCAAGACGGCCACCGGAGGCCAGAAACAATGATCGAGTCGACGACGAAGCAGGTGGCGCTCGCGCTGTGCGCGGTCGCGGTCGCAACCGTATCCATGGCCGGTCAGTCGGCGACGCCCGCCGCATCGGCGCCGACCTTCAACCACGAGGTCGCGCCCATCCTCTACAAGAACTGCACGAACTGCCATCGTCCTGGCGAAATCGCGCCGATGTCGCTGCTCACCTACAAGGATGCGCGGCCGTGGGCCAAGTCGATCGCCACTCAGGTCGGCAAGGGCACGATGCCGCCGTGGCACGCCGATCCGGCGCACGGCCAGTTCCTGAACGACCGGCGTCTCAGCGACGCCGACAAGGCGACGCTCGTCAGCTGGGCGAGCGGCGGTGCGCCCGAAGGCAAGCCGGGGGATCTGCCGGCGGCGCCGTCCTACGACGGCGGCTGGACGATCGGCACGCCCGACGCGATCTTCTCGATGAACGAGGATTATCCGATTCCGGCGGCCGGCGAAGTCCCATATCAGTACTTCGAGATCGCCACCAACCTGACCGAGGACAAGTGGGTGCAGGCGTTCGAGGTCAAAGCCGGCGATCCGAAGACGCTGCACCACGTCATCGTCTATGCGCGGCCGCCTGCTGCTTCCGCGCCGGGCCAGGGCACCGCGGCCGGTGCGCCGGCGGCCGCACGCCAGGCGCCGCCGCCCCCGCTGTTCGACTTCGCGCCGAACATGGAAATCCCGGCCGGGCAGACCGGGGGACGTCCGCTGCCGCCGGAGGAGCGCAAGCCGGCGTTCAAGAACCAGCGCGGCCCGGTCCGCATCGGCCCCGCCGTCGGCGGCTTCGCGCCCGGTCAGTTCATCCGCGTCTACCAGGAGGGCACCGCGATGAAGTTGCCCGCCGGCACGACCCTGGTGTTCCAGATGCACTACACGCCGTACGGCAAGCCGGCGACCGATCGGACGCGGATCGCGGTCAAGTACGCGAAGCAGCCGCCGGCGACGCAACTGCGGTGGGCATCGCTCCAGAACGGCGCGCTGCACATTCCGCCGGGCGCGAGCGATCATCGCGTCGACGCCGAGATGACGCTCGGCTCCGACGTGACGCTGTGGAGCATGCTGCCGCACACGCACGTCCGCGGCAAGCGCTGGACGTATGAGGCGATCTATCCCGACGGCAAGAGGGAGACGATCCTGTCGGTGCCGAACTACGACTTCAACTGGCAGACCGACTACGTCTTCAAGCAGCCGCTGAAGCTTCCGAAAGGAACGAAGCTGCACGCCACCGCGTGGTACGACAACTCGATCGGGAACAGGGCGAACCCGGATCCGACGAAAGACGTGTGGTGGGGCGATCAGACCTGGGAAGAGATGATGTTCACGGGCCTGACGTTCAGCATCGACCTGGTGAAGAGCTCGAACACGGCGGGACGAGAAGAGCGATAGCCGCGGGGAGTTCGCGCTAGGGACTGCGAGCTGGGAGCTGGGAGCTGAGGACGATGGTGCGGGGCGCGATTGCGGGCGCGCTGGTGGCGGCGCTCGGCGCCGCCGTGATTGCCGACAGCCCGCCGCGCGTCAGCTTCGGCGTCGGCGTCCTCCGGCGCGATGGCTTGATCGTCCCGTTCGCCGCATTTGACGGCAGGCGCTGGAGCAGCGCATGGCCGGCGCCCTCACTCGAGCTCACGATTCCGATCGACGTGCGCGGCATCCCATCGCGCTGGTGGGGGCCGACGCCTGTGCTCGACAGCTGGCAGGCGTGGACCGGCGCGCCGCCGGCGACGCTCCGCGTACGCCAGCCGGACTGGGTCAATGTCCACTGCGTCCGGCAGATCGCGCTGCGTTCCGACTACGTCGCGCCGGTGCCGGCGCCGCCGCGCACGGTGCAGCCTTACCCGAAGGACGGGCTCGCGGTGTCGCCGCCGCAGGCGGTCGAACGGATCGCGATCGTCCCGCTCGATTCCCCTGAAATCCGCGCGCTGATCCCGGCGGTCCATGACGCGTTCAACACCGCCGAGCGGCAGGTCGAGCACCAGTACGGCCATCCGGTGGCGCGGCGGGCGCGCGAGGGGCGCGCGCCGGACATCGAAGCGGTCTACGCGGTCGGCGATCGTCCCCGCATCTATTACGTCGAAGCGATCCGTCGGTACCGTCTGCTCGGGCAGGCGAGCGACGACTGCGCGGCCACGGCATTCGGCACCGGCTGGTTCGCGGGCGATGGCGGGCAGGTGCGATCGCTGGAGACGTCGGTCGACGTGCTGCCGTGCAACCGGCGCGGCGCCAGTTTCATGCTGCCGCTCGGCGCGATGCGCCTTGCCGGCAAACTGTACTGGCTCGCGCAATTCGCCGGCTTCGACCACGAACGCTACGTCGTCGTCGAGATCAAACCAAAGACCGTGGAAGCGGTCCTCAGCGTGTGGGGGGGATCTTGTTCAAGGTAGACGTTAGAAGCCGGGAGTTCGAAGGGAAGTTCGAAGGGAAGTTCGAAGGGAAGTTCGCAAGGCCGTGCACGGGTGGCCGGATTGCGATCGCGGTCGTCGCGCTCGCCGTGCTGTTCGGGGCTCGAAGCGGCTCGCACGCGCAGGAGCCACTCTGGGAAACCGGAACCTTCTCGATCCTCGGCTACGATCCCGCGACCGGCGAGGTTGGCGGCGCCGTCCAGTCCCGCGTCTTCTCGGTCGGCAACGGCGTCTTGTGGGCCGACGCCAACGCCGGGATCGCGGCGACGCAGGCCATCGTGGACGTCGGCTATGGCCCGAAGGCGCTCGCCCTGCTCCGCAAGAAGATGGCGCCAGCGGCGATCGTCAAGCAGATCTGGGCGCAGGATCCGGATCCGCTGCCCGAGCAGTGGACCAAGCAGGGGCGGCAGTTCGCGGTGATGAACCTCAAGGGCGAATACGCGGCGTTCACCGGTGCGAAGGCAACGGAATGGGCGGGGCACCGCAGCGGCAAGTTCGCCACCGCGCAGGGCAACATCCTCGCCGGTCCCGAGGTGGTCGACAACATGATCGCGGCGTTCGAGAACACGTCCGGTCATCTGTCGCAGCGGCTGGTGGCGGCGCTCGAAGGCGGCCAGGCCGGCGGCGGCGACAAACGCGGCCAGCAGTCGGCGGCGCTCGTCATCGTCAAGAAGGACTGCGGCGTCTGGCTGCACAACGACACCGTGCTCCGGCTGCAGGTGGACGACAACCCGGCGCCGATCGCCGAGTTGAAGCGGATCGTGGAGAAGTGGAACGAGCGCCGGCCGCGCTCGGTCACGCCCGAGTGCAAATGACTACCGGGCGGTGAGGATGAGGACGTGCGCGCGTGAGCCGCCGCTGTGCACCAGCTCGACCCCGTCCTGCATCAACGCGTCGCCGCTCAGCTCGCCAAGCGGACCGACGTCCACCGAGCGGACGGCGTAGGTCGCGTCCGCCAGCAGACCGCGGGGGCGAACGACGAGGCGGCCGTCCTCCGCGTCGGCTTTGAAGCCGAAGATCAGCGCGCTCCTGGCGTCGTCGGACAGCTCCTGGAGCACGTCCCACGTGCCGGTGTCGACCGGCGCCTGGGCGGAGAGCAGCGTCGCGTTCGCGTGGGTGATGATGTCGCGGTAGGTCTTGTACTCCGCGATCTGCTGGGTCAGCAGATCCGCCGTGCCGTCGTCCATCAGATCGGTGCGATAGGTGAGGCCGAGGATGCCGGCGCCGCGGCTGCGCGTCAGCAGCGGCAGATCCTCGGCGCCCGCGATCGGCTCGCCGTCGCCGTCGATCAGGAACGACAGCAGGTATGCCGGCGGGAAGGCGAACGTCAGCCCTTCGAGATTGTGGCGGACGTGCGAAGCCGGGGACGTGCGGTCGTCCATCCAGGCGGTGTCGGTGAACGCCATCATGCCGAAATCGAGGCGGGCGCCGCCGCCCGAGACATTTTCAATCAGCAGATCCGGATAGCGTTGGCGCAGCTCGTCGAGGATGCCGTACAGCGCCTGGACGTGCGCCATGTTGCCGTCGGCGGTCCCGTGGCCGTGGCCGGCACGGTCGCAGTTGATCCAGAAGTTATTGTCCCATTTCAGGTAGTCGGGGTGGACGCGGTCGATCAGCGCGACGAGCTGATCCATCACCCATTTGCGCCCCGCCGCCCCCGCCAGGCAGATCTGCGCGTTGAGCGCGGAGCCATAGTCGTTGCCGCGGGTCGCGAGCCAGGGTTCGCGCGCGAGACCCGACTTGTCGACGGTGGCCAGCGACACGCGCTCGGGCTCGATCCACAGGCCGAACTTCAGACCGACGCCGTGCGCGTAGTCGGCAAGGCTGCCGAGCCCCGACGGAAACCGATCGGGATCGACCGTCCAGCTGCCGAGGCCGGCGTCGAAATCGAAATCGCCGGTTTCGCCCGCCCCGAGGTACCAACCGGCATCCATGACGAACAGCTCGACACCGAGCGCCGCCGCGCGACTGATCTCGGCGACCATCGCGTCTTCGTTGACGCGGGTGCCATAGACGAACCACGTGTTGTAGGTGACGAGCGGCTGGAAGGGACGGCCGTGGCGGATGCCCTGGATGACGAACTGGCGCAAGGCGCCGGTTTCGTCGCCGGTCGCCTTGGCGGCGACGCCGAAAAACGTGTGCGGGAGCTCGAACGGTTTCGTCGACGTCACGGTGGTGCCGACGCCTGGAAAGGACACACCGACGCGCAGCCGATCGTTGGCGCGCTCGAGCGACGCGCGCCAGGCGCCCGACCACATCAAGCCGCCGTAGAACTCGTCGCGGCCGTCGTCCACCAGGAAGAAGGGGACGAAGTCCTCTGACGATCGCCCCGCGGATCCCAGATCGAGCCGCTCGCCCGGCTCGAAGTCGTGCTCCGCGAAGGTGAAGGCGTCCTCGGACGCGCCGTCGCTATTGGCGGAGTCGCCGCGCAGGCCGCCGAGCCAGCGCACGTTGCCGAGCGGCATGGTCATCGTCCAGGCGACGAGGTCGCTGAGGGCCGTGCCTTCGCCTCCGGTGCTCGCCACGCGCGTCCAGGTTTCGATCGTCGGCGATCCGGAATAACAGGCGTAGACGCGGGAGAAGAGGAGACGCTGCGCCCGGTGCTCGAAATTGAACGTGAGCGTCACCCCGTGTTCGGTCGCCGCCGCGGTGGCGCTGACGAACGTGACGGCGCCGTTCGACGTCAGGGCGATGCGCTCGCCTCCGGCGGTGAGGCTCGCGTCCGGCGCCGGTGTGATGTTCCAGGCGCGGCCGGTGACCGGATTGAACAGCCGCTGCAGCACGAGCGAGCGTGAGGCGTCGAAGCCGACGACGAGCTCCAGCGTGGCGCTGCCGATCGACCAGACGTCGCTGTTGCTCTGATGCGACACGAAGGCGTCGTCGCGCGCCGCCACGACCGGCGGACGGTCGGCGGCAACGGCAGCCGCGGACGCCAGCAGGCAGACGACGAGAGCGATCGCGGCCCGACAGGTCACGGAGCTGTCATTCTACGAGATGGCAGCGGCAAAAAAACTTATTGACTCCTGTTGCCCTGCGAGACGACATTGTGAACCACTATGGTGACTCTTTCCCCGAAGGCGACTGCACTGTTATCCGTTCTTGCACTTCTCTGCGTCGGTGCGTCGACGGCAGCGGCTGCTGACGAACAGCGCGGCCGCGCCCGGGCGGCGACCGCCAGCGAGTCCCCCAGCGGCTGGGATCTCGCGTTGACCGGAGGGTTCGTCGCGACGGGGCTGGTCGATCCGGTCTTCGCGCTCGGCAACGTCATTGGCCAGCCGACCCGCGTCGTACTGCGGCAGTTCGAACAGGAGAGCAGCGTCAACCTCGGGGTCGCGATGTTCGCGCAGGTGTATCACGATCGCTACGCGTGGATCGCGCCGCTGTCGTTCGGCATCGGCCTGCGCGGCGACGCGCGCGCCACCTTTTATCTTGGTCCGGCGCTGCGGTTCGGGCCGCACGCGTCGTTCACGGCCGGCGTCGCCATCGGCCCGGTCGCCGCCCTCCCGGCCGGCGTCGTCGAGGGGCGCCCGATCACCGACACGAACTTCCTGACCAATCTCGGCAGCCGCACCAAGGCGTCGTGGTTCGCCGGCGCGACGTATACCTTCGCGAGTCTGCGGTAGAGAAGGATCGGCAGAGAACGGAAAGCTACTTCTTGTCGTCGTGCCAGATCCGACAGAGGTGCACGATCACCTCGACCGCCTTCTCCATGTCCTGCACCGAGACCCATTCGAGCCGTGAGTGGAAGTTGTGCTCGCCGGCAAACAGGTTCGGCGTCGGCAGGCCCATGAACGAGAGCCGGCAGCCATCGGTGCCGCCGCGGATGGGATGCGTGCGCGGCTCGACGCCGGCGCGCCGGATCGCCTCGCGCGCGTGCTCGGCGATCTCCGGATGCCGATCCAGGACCTCCTTCATGTTGCGGTACGACTCTTCGACGATGCACTCGACCCGGGCGCCGGGATAGGCCGCCGCCGCTTCGCGCGCGAGATGCTCGAGCATCGCTTCCTTCTCCTTCAGCCCAGCCGTCACGAAGTCGCGGACCAGCAGCCGCACCGACGTCCGCTCCACACCCGCCTGCATCACGTAGGGATGGACGAACCCCTCGTGGCCGCTCGTCGTTTCCGGCGACAGCGCGTCGGGCGGCAGCCGATCGATGAAAGCCGCCGCGACCTTGATGGCGTTGACCATCCGCCCCTTCGCATAGCCGGGATGCGTGTTGAAGCCGTGGAAGACGACCGTCATCGCATCGGCGGAGAAGCTTTCGTCCTCGATCTCTCCGCGGACGCCGCCGTCCATCGTGTACGCATACAGCGCGCCGAATGCGGCGACGTCGAAATGATCGGTGCCGCGGCCGACCTCTTCGTCGGGCGTGAACGCGATGCGGATCGCGCCGTGAGGAATCTCGGGATGGGCCACAAGGTAGGCGGCGGCGGTGACGATCTCGGCGACGCCGGCCTTGTTGTCGGCGCCGAGCAACGTCGTTCCCGAGGCGGTGACGATGTCGTGGCCGATCTGATCGGCGAGCGGCGGATTGTCGGCGAGCCGCAGGACGGCCGTGGGATCGTCTGGCAACACGAGGTCGCGGCCGTCGTAGGCGTGGTGGACGATCGGGACGACGCCGGCACCCGGCATCTCGGGCGAGGTGTCGACGTGCGCGATGAAGCCGATCGTCGGCACCCCCGCCTTCGTGGTCGTCGCCGGAATGGTCGCCGTGACGTAGCCGAAGTCGTCGACCGCCGCGTCGGCGAGTCCGATCGTCTTCAGCTCCGCGGCGAGATCGCGCAGCAGCACGAGCTGCGTGGCGGTGCTCGGATACGTCGTCGACGCTTCGTCCGACTGGGTGTCGTAGCGGACGTAGCGGAGGAACCTGTCGAGGACGGTGGGCTGCAATCCTGCCATGGCTATGTGAAGCTGGCCACGACCGGTCCGTGATCGCTGGTGCCCACGTCGGCCCGCACTGCGCATTCGGTCGCGCGGGCGGCGATCGCGTCGCTGGCGAAGACGTAGTCCAGGCGCCAGCCGATGTTGCGCTGGCGCATGTTGCGCCACGGCGCCCACCACGTGAACAGGCCGTCGTTGTCCGGGTCGAGCGCGCGGCCGACGTCGACCAGGCCGCGGCTGAGGATCCGCTCGATGATCGCGCGTTCCTCTGGCAGCTGGCCGATGGCGCGCGGCTTGCGCTCTTTCGGGTGCACGTCGCGCTCGGTGCGCGCCACGTTCAGGTCGCCGAGAAACGCGAGCAGCCGTCCGCTGGCTTGATACGATGCCGCGAAGGCGTCCATCGCCTCGAGGAACGCCATCTTGGCGCGAAAATCCTTGCCGCCGTTCGGGACGTAGACCGATGCGACGGTCAGCGGCCCGGCAGCGGTCGCCACGTCAACGGCGGCGATCCGCGTTTCGAAGTCGAAGGGTGGATGGGTGAAGACAGGGCGTTCGGGCGCGAACGTCTTGCTGACGTGGAGGCCGACGCCGGAGTACGCCCGGGCGCCGTGCCAATAACACCAGTAGCCCTCCATTTCGCAGAGGGCCGCCGGCACCTGATCGGAGGTCGCTTTGAGTTCCTGCAGGCAGACGACGTCCGGGCGCTCCTGCGCGATCCAGTCCTGGACCTGCGCCTGACGCGCCCGGATGCCGTTGACGTTCCAGGTGGCGAGCTTCAGCGGATTAGTGCGATGCGTGAGCCGCCTGGCGCTCGGCGGCCGGGATGGCCATCAGCGCCGGCTGCGCGGCGACGTGCGCCGCGACGATCGCTTCAGCCTGCGCCATCAGGTCGGGATCGCCGTTGCGGTAGATCGCGTTGGCTTCGATCAGATCCTTCTGGTGCGACGGCGTCGCGTCGATGCTCTCGTAGATCGCCGCGACGGGGCATGCCGGCACGCAGGCGCCGCAGTCGATGCACTCCTCCGGATGGATGTAGAGCATCGTCATCGCGGCGAACTCAGGCTCGTCCTTGCGCGGGTGGATGCAGTCCACCGGACACACGTCCACACAGGCGGTGTCTTTGGTTTCAATACACGGGTCGGTGATGATGAATGGCATGCTCGCTGCGTCTCCGTTATGGGACCGTATTGGTCGGCTTTTTCAAGCCCTGAGCCGAGGAATTATACCTGTAATCGGCAAAAACATCATGGGGCTTGGTGATTCGGCGTAGCCCATCGACTCGTAGAGCGGCTTTCCGTCGCGGCTGGCGTTCAGCGCCACCGAGGTGATCCCCGCCTCGCGGCACCAGTCATGGATGGTCTCCATGACGCGGCGGGCAAGCCCGCGGCGCCGATGCGCCGCGTCGGTGTAGACGTTGTAGACGAAGGCGAGGCGATCGCCGTCGTACAAGGGCCCAGGCGGCCACGGGATGATCGTGAGGCCGCCGCCGCCCGCCACCTCGCCAGCCGCTGTCTCCACCAGCCACGCGCGGTAGGTGCCGGCAGGCATCGTCTGCGCGAGCCAGGCGCGGAACGCCGGGTCCAGCGTCGCGCGGTCCACCTGGACGCCCATGTCGGTGAACATCGCCGCCCGATGACGCACCAGCACGTCGGCGTCGGCGAGCGTCGCGAGGCGAACGCGGTAATCGATGGGCACGTCGGCGAATTATACTCAGAGTATGGCGGAACAGACGGCAGCGAGACGCGGACCGGAGCCTCCGGACCTCAGTGAAAAGGGCGGCAACAAGGACGGCCAGCCGCAGCATTCGAATGAACGGTTGTTCATGCAGTTCCTCGCGTTCGGCGGCTGCGCCAACGCCGAACCGCTGGCCAACGCGCTCGATCGCGCCAAGATTTCCGGCGTGTTGTACGAGGACGTCAACGATCCGCGCGGCGTCGGCGTGCTGACGTTCAGCGAGGATCCCGATTACTTCCTCGATCGCGTCCGGCCGGTGTTGAACGGGCCTGGTTTCTCGACGCTGGTGCAGAAGCCCGAGTACACGATGCTCGGGCGCACCTACTCAATCGGCTACGAGCCGGATCTGCCGGAAGTGCTGCTGCACCGGCCGCGCCGCACGGTGTTGAACCCCGCGTGGAAGTGGAGTGTGTGGTATCCGCTGCGCCGCGCGGGCAAGTTCGCACAACTCGCCGCCGACGAGCAGCGGGTCATTCTCGCCGAGCACGGCACCATCGGCATGTCGTTCGGCGTCGGCGATTACGCGCACGACATCCGCCTCGCCTGCCATGGTCTGGACAAGGACGACAACGATTTCGTCATCGGCCTGATCGGCAAGGACCTGTATCCGCTCTCCGCGCTCATCCAGACGATGCGGAAGACGCAGCAGACGTCGTTGTATCTGGAACGGCTTGGACCCTTCTTCGTCGGCCGCGCGCTGTGGCAGTCGGCGGACACCGGGTCGTGAGCGGGCAGGGCTGAAGCGCTGCGCTTCAGACGGCCGATCGACGGTGGCTCGTAGCGCAGGCCTTGGAAGTGCCGTGGCTCCGTCAGTGGGCGAAGCGGATCATGAGCTCGACGACGGCGGCCAGTCCCAGCCCGATGTAGATCTGCGAGCGTTTGAACATCAACATATGGCGCCTCCGTATGGTCGAGGTCGCAACCGGAGGGCCATGTTGAACGTGTCGAAGGGGTACTTCGCATTCCCGCCGTTGCACACTCCGGCCGCGTCGGCTGGCGTCAGCGCCGCACGAAAGCGTCACCGAAACACCAAACCTGTTCGCCGCCCACGCCCCCGCCCGCGAGCGGCGGCTTGAAGGCCGGCGCTACTTCAGGTCGGCGGACGGCGCGAAGGCCGGCGGCGTGCGGTGTTTGGTCGCCTGCTCGTACGCGTAGGCGAGCTTGAACAGCGTCGGCTCGCTCCACGCGCGGCCGAAGAACGAAATCCCCACCGGCAAACCGTGCGAAAGACCGGCCGGCACAGTGATGTGCGGGTAACCGGCGACCGACGTCACCGTCGACGGCGCGGAGGCGTTGGCGAACGAGCTGTCGCCGTTGACGAGATCGCTGAGCCACGCCGGACCGCCGGTCGGTCCGACCAGCGCGTCGAGTTTGTGCTTCGTCATCACCGCATCGATCCCGAGCGCGCGCGCCAGCTGGCGATTCCTCGCCAGCGCCGCCGTGTACTTCGCGCTCGTGAGCGGCCCTTTCTTCTCGGCCATCGCCATGATCTCCTGGCCGAAGTACGGCATTTCCTGATCGGCATGCGCGTCGTTGAAGGCGATCACGTCCTTCAGCGAATGCACCGGCGAGGCGGCACCGAGCCACGTCAGGTACTTGTTGAGATCCGCCTTGAACTCGAACAGCAGCACCTCGAACTCGCCGTCGTCGAACTTGCCGAGCGTCGGGATCGTCACGGGATCGACAATCGTCGCGCCCTGCTTCTTCATGTCGGCGATCGCCGCTTCCGCGATCCGATCGGCGGCCGGGCTGTAGCCGAAATACTTGTTGCGGACGACGCCGATGCGCGCGCCTTTGAGACCGTTGACGTCCAGCGATCGGGTGTAGTCGACGTCGGCCGTCGGGCGGGCCCGCCCTGAGCCGCGCCGGAGGGTAGCCGCGTCCTCGGGATCAGCGCCGGCGAGCGCGCCGAGCAGCGCGGCGGCGTCAGCCACCGTGCGGGTCATCGGTCCCGCGGTGTCCTGGCTGTGCGCGATCGGCACGATCCCGGTGCGGCTGACCAGACCGAGCGTGGGTTTGAAACCGACGAGCCCGCTGGCATTCGATGGCGACACGATCGAACCGTCGGTTTCGGTGCCGACCGCCGCCGCGGCGAAGTTCGCGGCGATCGCGGCGCCCGAGCCCGAACTCGATCCCGACGGGTTGCGATCGAGCGCGTACGGATTCCTGGTCTGGCCGCCGCGGCCGCTCCAGCCGCTGGTCGAATGCGTCGAGCGGAAGTTCGCCCACTCGCTCAGGTTCGTCTTGCCCAGAATCACCGCACCGGCCGCCCGCAGCCGGGCGACGATGAACGCGTCGTGCGGCGGCTTGCTGCCGGCCAGCGCGAGCGATCCCGCGGTCGTCATCATGCGGTCGGCGGTGGCGATGTTGTCCTTGATCAGAATCGGAATGCCGTGGAGCGGACCGCGCGGGCCGCGACTCTTGCGCTCGGCGTCGAGCTGATCGGCGATGGCGCGGGCGTCGGGATTGACCTCGAGCACGCTGTGCAGCGCGGGACCGGAACGGTCGAGCGCGTCGATCCGCGCGAGGTATTTGTCGACGAGGGAACGCGACGTCTCCTGACCGGATTGCATGCGCTGCTGCAGCGACGCGATCGTCGCTTCCTCGAGGTCGAACCGCGCGGGCGCGGGCGATTGGGCGGCCACCGCCGCACCGGCGCAGAGCGCCGCCACCACCAGGAGTCTTCTCATCCGCGAATCATACACGGCATGTGCGTTGCTAATTCACGCGCATGCAGGCAGAACAAGTGGCATCGGGGCTTTATCGTCTTCGGACGCTGATGGTGAACGTGTACTTCGTCCGCGACCGCGTGTCGGGCGGATGGGTGCTCGTGGATACCGGCATGCACGGCTATACCAACATCATCCGCCGCACCGCGGCGCGGCTGTTCCGGCGGCCGCCGCAGGCGATTCTGCTCACCCACGGACACTTCGATCACGTCGGCACGGTGGCGCAGCTCGCCGAGGCCTGGGCCGTCCCGGTGTACGCGCATCCGCTCGAGCTGCCGTATCTGACGGGCCGATCGAAATATCCGCCGCCCGATCCGACGGTGGGTGGCGGCGCGCAGGCGTGGATGTCGCCGTTGTACTCGCGCGGCCCTATCGATCTCGGCGCGCGCGTCACCGAGCTGCCGATCAACGGCGTCGTGCCGTGGCTGCCGGAATGGAAATGGTTGTTGACGGCCGGCCACGCGCCGGGGCACGTGTCGTTCTTCCGCGACACCGACCGCGTCATGATCGCGGGGGACGCGGTGGTGACGACGCGGCAGGAGTCGTTGTTCAACGTGTTGCTGCAGCGCCGCGTGGTGTCGCGGCCGCCGGCGTATTTCACGCCCGACTGGGACACCGCCGGGCGGTCGGTGCGGACGATCGCGGCGCTCGAACCGAACGTACTGGCGACCGGCCACGGCCAGGCGATGCGCGGATCGTCGATGCGGCGGGAGCTGCACGATCTCGCGGATCGATTCGAGGACGCGATCCCCTCGACGGGGCGCTACGTCGATCGTCCGGCGGTCATGGATCGCGACGGCCTGGTTCACGTGCCGCCGGCGCGGTCGTTCGCGTCGACGCCGGCGGGGATCGCCGCGATCGGCCTGGGGGCCGCGGTCGGCATCGGCTTGATGGCGCGCGCGCGCAGCCGCGGCTGATGCTCAGCGCGCCGGCGTGGCCGCCTGCGCCCGCGCGAGGAACGCTTCAATCGCCTCGGCCGGCTTGGCGCCGCTTTCGCGCAACAGTTCCTTGCCGCCGCCGAACACCGCCAGCGTCGGAATCGAGCGGATCCCGAAGCGCTGCCCGATGTCGCCGAGCTCGTCGGTGTTCACTTTGGCGACGATCGCATGGCCGGCCTGACGCGTGGCCACCTTCTGCAGTTCCGGCGCGACCATCCGGCAGGGCCCGCACCATGGCGCCCAATAATCGACCAGCACCGGCAGTGCTGACGTGGCGATCAGCCGATCGAAGTCCGCCGTGCTCTTCACCTCGATCGGCTCGTTCGGCGCCTTGATCGACTGCTTGCACTGCCCGCACTGCACCGCGTCGCCCAACCGCTCATAGGCCAGACGATTCTTCGTTCCGCAGTGGCCGCACGCCACGATCACGCCGCGATCGTCCAACTCGAGTGTTGATGCCATAGGCTCTCCCCGGTGCATATTACGATCCGATTAGCGCCCGCGTCCTGCTGCTCGCACTGGCGTGCGCGTGTGACTCACCGCCGCGTCAGCGACGCCGCTTCTTCTTCGTGCTCTTCGCGGTCACCGGCGCCCTGGTCGCGGCCGGCTTCTTGTCCGACACGATCGCGTCGCCGAGCAGCGCGACGGTGATCGCGTACGAATGGGCGCAGTTGTACTCGAGGATCGCGTCGTAGTTCGTGCCGACGAGAAACCGGCGTGTGGTCCCAGATACGAGCGAGGCCGGCTCGTCGCTTTTCGGCAGCGCTTTGCCGTTCGGCAGACGGACCCCGAGGTCGGCCCATTTCGACAACGGCAGCGCCACGCTCATGTTGCGCGTCGCCTGGCACGTGCCATTGCGCGGCGCCACGTCGCGGGCGATGCGGACCGCGCTCTCGGACGAGACCGCGACCTCGCGTCCCCAATCCTGGTTCGCGGCCCAGCCGTGCCCCTTCAGATAGTTCGCGATTGACGCGAAGACGTCGCCCGGTGTCGACCAGATGTCACGCTTGCCGTCGCCGTCGTAGTCCTCGGCAAACTTCAGGTAGCTCGAGGGCATGAACTGGACCTGACCCATCGCCCCGGCCCACGACCCTTTGAGGTGCTCCAGGTCGATGTCGCCGCGGTCGAGAATCTCGAGGGCGTCGAATAGTTCGCCGCGGAAGAACGTGGCCCGACGCGGGTCCCAGGCCAGGGTCGCCAGCGCCGGGACCGTCGGCCGGACGCCGCTGAAGCGTCCGAAATTCGACTCCATCCCCCAAATCGCGACGAGAATCCGCGGCGGCACCCCGTAGTGCTCGCCGATCTCGTCCACCAGTTCGCGATGCATCGCATACGCCTGGCGCCCGGCGAGGATCAGGCGAGGGGTCAGGCTGCGCGCGATGTATTTCTCGAGCGAAAACACGGTTTCGGCCTGGGCGCGATCGCGCTCGAGGATGATCGGCTGCGGCTCGGTGACGTCCGCCAGGGCGGCGTCGACGATCTCCGCGTGCAGACCTCGGGCGAGCGCTTCGGCGCGCACGCCGGCAAGCCACTCGGCAAACGACGGCCGAGCCGGTTCCTGGGCGATTGTCAGAGCAAACAGCAGCGCATGCAGCACATCGGCAGTGTACCAACGTTGGTAGGCACGCGCCATGCTGGGGACTGTCACGAATGGCAGAGCCTGTTCGCCGCAGCCACCGCATCGCCGTCGACGTCCGATGGCCCACGATCTTCAAGCTGCTCGCCACAGCCGCACTCGTCTGGGTGTGGCTCACCCTCGTTCAGCTCATCCTCGTCCTCGTCGTCGCCGTGCTCCTCGCGGTCACGCTGAACCCGATCGTCGACTGGTTCGAGCGGCGCGGCTGGGCCCGGTGGAGCGCCGCGGCGCTGATCTTCATCAGCCTGGTGGTGCTGCTCGGCGGCTTCGGCTGGCTGACATGGACGTCGGTGAACGAGCAAGCGTCCTATGCGAGCTCGCATTTTTCGCAGCTCGAACACGATTTGCTGGAGCGTCTGCCGCCGTGGGTGCGCGACGCCGCGGGCGGCGGCGGCAGCGGGGACGGGGTCCAATCGAGCTTGGCGATGTGGGGTCTGCGTTTCGCCCGCTCCGCCGTCTCGGCCATCGTCGTCAGCGTGCTCGGCCTGATCCTGACGATGTATCTCGTGGTCGAGGCGCAGGCGACGAGTGAGTGGCTGCTGGCGTTCGTGCCCAAAGACAAGCGCGGCAAGGCGGAGCAGACGATCGGCGAGGCGCAGCGCGTGATCTTCGCCTATGTCGCCGGCAACGTCCTGACCTCGGTCATCGCGACGGTGGTCGTGCTGATCCTGCTGTCAGTCATGAGAGTGCCGGCGGCGCTGCTGCTCGCGCTGATCGCCGGGCTGTTCGACTTCGTTCCGGTGATCGGCTTCATTGCCTCGAGCGTGTTCGCGGTCGCGATGTCGCTGACGGTGTCGCCCAGCACTGCGCTGATCGTGCTGGGACTGTACATCGCGTACCACATGATCGAGAACTACGTCATCTCCCCCTGGGCGTACGGCGATCGGCTGAAGCTGTCCAACGTCGCGGTGATTCTGGCGTTCGCGATCGGCGGGGAACTGGCGGGCGTGATCGGCGCCCTGATCGCGCTGCCGATCGCCGCCGCGTATCCCGCGATCGAGCGGATCTGGCTGCGTGAAAAGCTGCCGGAGGATACCGTCCGCGAGCATCAGGAACTGAATTCTGAACTGAACGCGTAGTTCTGAATTCTGAGTTCTGAGTTCTGAGTTCTGAGTTCTGAGTTCTGAATTTTCAATGAGCGCCGGCGATGGGACCGCGCGCCTTCGGCCGCTTCATCAGCAGCACGAGCGGGATGAGCGCCACGAACAGGACCCCGAGCAGCTGGAAGATCCCGACGAACGACACCATCGTCGCCTGACGCTGGACCATCCCGAACAGCGCCGCGTTGGCGCGGGCCGTGGCGGTGGTGATGTCCGCGCCCGCGGCCACGAACGTCTGTTGCAGGCCGAAGAGCATCGACTGTGACGTCGAATCGTAGGCGGTGACGTTGGCGCCGAGCATGTTGGTCGTCGCCTGATTGTGGCGTGCGAGCAGCGTGCCGGTGATCGCGATGCCGACGCTGCCGCCGATGTTGCGCATCAGGTTGAACAGGCTGGTCGCGTTGCCCATCTTCTCGAGCGGGATCGCGTCCATCGAGATCGTCGTCAGCGGCACGAACAGCAGCGACATCCCGATGCCCTGGAACAACTGCGGCCAGAAGATGTCCCAGTAGCCGGCCTGCAGGTTGAGCAGCGACAGCCAGATCAGCGTGCCGCCACCGACCAGCAGACCCGCTGTCAGCAGCTTGCGCGGGTCGACCTTACCCGTGATCATACCGGTGATCGGCATCATGAAGAACGAGCCGATGCC
>JAOBWF010000185.1 GCA_025463215.1 Acidobacteriota bacterium
GGCGAAGAACAGCGGCACGTCGATGAGGATCATCTCGTACCAGCCCATGTTGTAGCGGATCACCATCGACGGGAACATCAGGATGGACAGGATGCACATCAGGATGTAGTTGAAGTTCGCCGTCAGATGAAAAAACGCTTCGGCCTTCACGCCCCACGGCAGGTTCGACCGCAGGATGCGCGGCAGCAGCTTGCGGCAGGTCTGGATCGAGCCCTTCGCCCAGCGATGCTGCTGCGACTTGAACGCGTTCATCTCGACCGGCACTTCGGCCGGCGCGATCAGCCCGGGCACGAACACGAACTCCCAGCCGGCGAGTTGCGCGCGGTAGCTCAGATCGAGATCCTCGGTGAGGGTGTCGTGCTGCCAGCCGCCCGCCTCGTCGATCGCGATCCGGCGCCTGACGCCGGCGGTGCCGTTGAAGTTGAAGAAGCGCCCGCCGCGATTGCGGCCGCCGTGCTCGAGGATGAAATGGCCGTCGAGCAGGATCGCCTGGATCTTGGTCAGCAGCGAATAGTCCTGATTGATGTGGCCCCAGCGCGCCTGCACCATGCCGACCTTCGGGTCGTGAAAGTGCGGCATCAGCTTGGTCAGGAAGTCGGACGTGGGGATGAAGTCGGCGTCGAAGATGCCGACGAACTCGCCGCGCGAGACCTTCAGTCCCGCCTCGAGCGCGCCCGCCTTGTAGCCGGTGCGATCCTCGCGGTGGATGTACTTGATGTCGATGCCCTGCGCGGCGTAGCGGCGCGCCGCCAGTTCGGCGATGCTGCGGGTCTCGTCGGTCGAATCGTCCAGCACCTGAATCTCGAACAGTCCACGCGGGTAGTCGATCGCGCACACCGCGTCGATCAGGCGCTCGGCGACGTACATCTCATTGTAGAGCGGGAGCTGAATCGTGACGACCGGCAGCGGATCGAGCGGCGGCCCCTGCTTCGGCTCTTTGTCCCGGTTGCTCATGTAGAGGTACACGAGGTAATACCGGTGCCATCCGTAGATGGCGAGCACGATCACGACGAAGAAATATGCGGCAAGGGTGAGGGTTTCAGCTGGCGTCATGATTTACAGGTGGAACCCCCACCGACACAATCACTTATATTACTGTTGGTATTCTGATGACGTCAAACAAACAGCTCCAGGATCTTCTGGATCAGGTAGCCGCTGGAACGCTGCCGGCGGCGGAGGCGAAAGATCACCTGATCGACGCCTTCCGTTCGCAGCCGTACGAGGACCTCGGGTTCGCCCGCGTCGACCACCACCGCGCCGTGCGTCAGGGATTTCCGGAGGTGATTCTCGGGCTGGGCAAGACGCCGCCGCAGATTGCCGCCATCGCGGCCGGAATCGTGGCGCGCGGATCCACGCTGCTGGTGACCCGCGCCACCGCCGCCGCCTACGAAGCCGTGCGCGCCAAGGTGCCGGAGGCAACGTATTTTGCCGACGCCGGCCTGATCACGCTCGCGCAGCAGGACGTCACGCCGGGTAAGGGGACCATCATGGTCGCCGCCGCCGGCACCTCCGACCTGCCGGTGGCGGAGGAAGCGGCGCGGACCGCGGAGCTGATGGGAAATCAGGTGGCGCGGCTGTACGACGTCGGCGTCGCCGGACTGCACCGCCTGCTCGGCGAGCGCGAGCGCCTCAACGCCGCGCGCGTGATCATCGTCGTCGCCGGCATGGAAGGCGCCCTCCCGAGCGTCGTCGCCGGCCTGGTCAGCGCGCCGGTGATCGCCGTGCCGACCAGCATCGGCTACGGCGCCAGCTTCGGCGGCATCGCCGCCCTGCTCGGAATGCTGAACAGCTGCGCGTCGGGGGTGTCGGTCGTGAACATCGACAATGGGTTCGGGGCCGCCTCTATCGCGTCGCTTATCAATCACTTGTAGGCGCTGGGAGCGAGATGCGAGGGCTAGGTGCTAGACCCGAACCGCCGCGATCCTTTTTTTGACAGCTAGCCCCCTAGCTCCTGGTACCTAGCCCCCTGTCCGTACGGTAGTATGTGAGGTTCCCCTCTCATGCAACCCAGCGCCCTGCGGGCCCTCGAATTCGATCGGATCGTCGACGCCGTCGCCGGCTTCGCGTTGACCCCGATGGGGGCCGAGCGGCTGGCACGGCTGGCACCGTCGATCGATCCGCCGCAGGTCGCGCAGTGGCAGGCGGCGACGACGGAAACCGTGCGGTTCATCACGGCGCACGGACTGTTTCCACTGCGCGCGTCGGCCGAGCTGCCGCAGATCCTTGTGTCGGTCGCGGTCGAGGGGCGCGCGCTCGAAGCGCTGCGGCTGCTGGCGCTCGCGACGTTCCTCGATTCGATCGACGAAGCGCGCGCCGGCATCCGCCGCGCCACCGGATCCTTTCCGCTGCTCGACGCCGCCACCACCGGCGCGGCGTCGTTCAAGGGCGAGACGGGGCAGGTCCGCGACAAGATCGACCCGTCGGGCGAGGTCGTGGACCACGCCAGCCCCGAGCTGCGGATCATCCGCGATCGACTGCGCAAGCAGAAGTCGCGGCTGCGCACCACGCTCGAATCGTACCTGCGCGGCAAAGACACCGCGAAGTACCTCCAGGATCAGGTCGTGTCCGAGCGCAACGGGCGCTACGTCCTGCTCGTAAAGGCCGAGCACCGCAGCGGCATCCCGGGCATCGTCCACGGCACGTCGACGAGCGGCGCCAGCCTGTTTCTCGAGCCGCTCAGCACCGTCGAGATCAACAACGACATCGTCGCGCTCGAAGAGCAGGAAGCCGAGGAAGTGCGGCGTATTCTGCTGGCGCTGACCGACGCGTTCCGCCATCGCGCCGGAGACCTCGCGCGGACGATTGACGCCGCGATCGAGCTCGACGTCCTGCAGGGCCGCGCGCGGTTCTCCGAGTCGATCGACGGCATCGAGCCGGTGCTGTCGACCGACGGCGCCTTCGAGCTGCAGGCGGCGCGGCATCCGCTGTTGAAGCAGCCGGTCGCCGTCACGATCAAGGTGATCCCGCCGGCGACGATCCTGCTGATCACCGGGCCGAACACCGGCGGCAAGACGGTCGCGCTCAAGACCGCGGGACTGCTCGCGATGATGATGCAGGCGGGGCTGCGCATTCCGGCCGAGCACGGTTCGCGCCTGCCGGTGTTCCGCTCGCTGTTCGCCGACATCGGCGACGAGCAGTCGATCGAAGCGAGCCTCAGCACCTTCTCGGCGCACATCACCAACATCGCGTCGATGGATCGCGGCCTGGTCACGCCCGCGCTCGTACTGCTCGACGAAGTCGGATCCGGCACCGATCCGATCGAAGGCGGCGCCCTCGGCGTCGCGATCGTCGATCACTTCCGCCGCCGCGGCGCGACGGTCATCGCGACCAGCCACTACGACCAGCTCAAGAGCTACGCCTCGACGACCGAGGGTGTGGCGAGCGCGGCGTTCGGCTTCGAGTTGGCGACGTTCGCGCCGACGTATCAGTTGATCTACGGCAGCCCGGGGCGCAGCCTCGCGCTCGAGATCGCCGGCCGGCTCGGGCTCAACCCGTCGGTGGTGGCCGCGGCGCGCGAGAACCTCACGGCGCGCGAGGCGCAGCTCGCGGAGCATCTGGCCAAGGTCGACCACGACATGCGCACGCTCGAGCAGGAGCACCGGCTCGCCGCCAAGGCGCGCGACGCGCTGCACGCCGCCGAAGGACGCATCCATCAGCGCGAGGAC
>JAOBWF010000195.1 GCA_025463215.1 Acidobacteriota bacterium
GCTCATGAGGATGATCCGGTCGGCGTACGCGTCGGCCTCTTCGAGGTAGTGCGTCGCGAAGACGATCGTCTTGCCGCGCGATGCGAAGGCACGCATCGTCGTCCAGAAGTCGCGGCGCGCCTCGACGTCGAGCGCCACCGTCGGCTCGTCGAGAACGAGTAGATCGGGGTTGCTGACGAGCGCGAGCGCGAAGCGCAGCCGCTGGGTCTGGCCGCCCGACAGCTTCGTCGTGCGCCGGCCGACGAGGTCGTGGATGCCGGTCAGCTCGACGACCTCGTCGACCGCGAGCGGCCGGGGGTAGAGGCTCGCCATCATCTCGATCAGCTCGCGCACGGTCAGGTACGCAATGACGCCGCCGACCTGCAGCATCGCGCCGATCGCGCCGGCGCGTACCGCGTCGTGCGGCGTCATGCCGAACACCCGCACGTCGCCGGCGTCCGGGCGCAGCAGCCCGAGCACCATGTCGATCGTCGTCGATTTGCCGGCGCCGTTGGGGCCGAGCAACGCGACCGTCTCGCCCGCAGCGATCGACACGTCGATGCCACGCACGGCAGCCACGGTCCCGGCGGGGGTGCGGAACGACTTGGCCAGGCCGCGCACGTCGATGCCGGCCGCTGGGGCAGTGGAGGACGTCACGGCGACCAGCTTGCCGGTTGGCGATGCGGCACGAACAGGCGGGACACGCGCGAATCGTCGCGGATTCGGCAGTGGCAACCGCGGCGAACCGGCTCGCTAGGGTTGCAAGGGTGACGCCGCCAGACCAGTCAGCTGCCCGCGACGGCGACGTCCGTGAGGGTGGTTCCGCCGCCGCCGCCGACGATCTGCCGGAACAGCTGCGCATCCGCCGGGACAAGTACGACCGGCTCGCGGCCGACCCCGCGACCGCGCCGTTCCCCGTGGGGGTCGAGCGCACCGCCAGCCTCGCCGGCGTACGGGCGGCTCATCCCGACCTGCCCGCCGGCACCGAGACCGGCGAGCTGGTCGGCGTCACCGGGCGGGTGATCTTCGTCCGCAACACCGGCAAGCTGTGCTTCGCGACGCTGCGCGAGGACGGCGTCGAGTTGCAGGTGATGCTGTCCCTCGACCGGCTGGGTGCCGAATCCCTCTCGGCGTGGAAGTCCGACGTCGACCTCGGTGATCTCGTGTACGTCCATGGCGAGGTGATCACGTCCAAGCGCGGCGAGCTGTCGGTGCTCGCCGACTCATGGCGCATCACGGCCAAAGCCCTGCGACCGTTGCCGGTGGCCCACAAACCGCTCTCGGAGGAAACGCGCGTCCGCCAGCGCTATGTCGACCTCATCGTCCGTCCCGAGGCGCGCGAGATGGTGCGCACCCGGGCGGCGGTGATCCGCTCGCTGCGCGAGACATTGCACGCCCAGGGCTATCTGGAGGTCGAGACGCCGATCCTGCAGATCGTGCACGGCGGCGCCGCGGCACGGCCGTTCCAGACTCATCTCAACGCATTCGACCTCGACATGTCATTGCGCATCGCCACCGAGCTGTACCTCAAGCGGTGCATCGTCGGCGGCATCCCGAAGGTCTACGAGATCGGCCGAACGTTTCGCAACGAGGGCGTCGATTCGACGCACTCACCCGAATTCACCATGCTCGAGGCCTACCAGGCATACGGCGATTACGACACGATGGCTCAGCTCACGCGCGATCTCATACTCGGCGCCGCCCGAACGACCGGAAATACGACCGCTGTCACGCCGGACGGCGTCGAGATCGACTTGTCAGGACCCTGGCGCACGGTCACTGTGCACGCCGCGGTTTCGGAGACTGTCGGCGAGGAGATCACGGTCGAAACGGATGCCGTGCAGTTGCGGCAGCTTGCCGAGCGATTGAATGTCGCGATCGCTCCCAATTGGACGACCGGCCAGATCGTGCTGGAACTGTACGAAAAGCTGGTTGAGCATTCACTGATCCAGCCCACCTTCGTGCGCGACTACCCCGTCGACGTCCGCCCGCTCGCGCGCCCGCACCGTGACGACCCCCGGCTGGCCGAGGCCTGGGACCTGATCATCGGCGGGATCGAGCTGGCGCCCGCCTACTCGGAGTTGGTCGATCCGGTCGAGCAGCGCCGCCGATTGGTGGCCCAGTCACTCGCCGCGGCCAAGGGTGATCCAGAAGCCATGCAGTTGGATGAGGACTTCCTGCGCGCGCTGGAATACGGTATGCCGCCAACCGGCGGAATGGGCCTCGGGGTCGACCGCCTCGTCATGTTGCTCACCGGCAAGGGAATTCGGGAAACTATTTTGTTCCCGTTGCTCAAACCGCTCTGATTCGCTGAAGAGTTCTCAGCGATTCTGTTTGTCTTCTGGCAACCTGCGCTAATGTGGCATCGCCCCCGCTACCACGAAAGGTTCCACCCATGGCGCAGAAGCACATCGTCCAGTTGATCGATGATCTGGACGGCGGAGAAGCGGCGGAAACCGTCACTTTCAGCATCGACGGCACCGCGTACCAAATCGATCTATCCACCAGGAACGCCAGTAAATTGCGGGACGC
>JAOBWF010000211.1 GCA_025463215.1 Acidobacteriota bacterium
GTCGATCATGATGTTGGCCGGCTTCAGATCGCGGTGGACCACCCCCGCCTCGTGCGCCGCGACCAGGCCAGCGACGATTTGCGTGATGTAGCGCAGCGTCCGCGGCACCGGCAGCGTGCCGCTGTCCCTGAGCAGCGACGCCAGGTCGGCGCCCTGCACGTAGGGCATCGTGATGTACTTGATGCCGTCGATGTCGCCGAGATCGTGGATGCGGACGACGTGCTTGTGCGTGACCTGGCGCGCCAGCAGCAGCTCGCGCTTGAACTGGCGCTCGATCGCCGCCGCCGCATCGGGATCGCCCGTGATGTCGCCGCGGATCACTTTCAGCGCGACCGCGACGCCGAGCGCGGCGTCCCACGCGTGGTACACCGCGCCCATGCCGCCGACGCCGAGCAGGCGGATGATGTGATAGCGCGCGCCCAGCGTCTGTCCGGGCGTGAGCATGGCGAACGGCCGGACCGCGCCAGTGGTCGTCGCGCGGCCGATCGCGACCGGGCCAGCCGGCTGCGTGACATCGAGTCCGAGTGGGTGTGTCCCGGTGCCGGCCGACGGCGGGGCGGCGCCGATGGTCTCGAACGCGCCCACATCGGGCATCGCGCCGGTGACGCCCATCGCGCCAGGGGGGCCGATCACGGCCGTGGCCGCGCCCCCGGGAGCGGCCCCACAGGTCGTGCAGCGGGCCGCGCCGGCCGGAATATCGGTCCCGCAGTGCGAACAGGTCATTTCTGGTGAGACAGCCGAATTATCGCGGATTCGGGGCCGCAACGGAAGGTTAGTTTCCCATACCGTGCGATAATGTCCGTCGCCGTTTCCCCGCTCGTCCATATCCGCAGTTCTCGGAGGGTAGCTTGACCGACACCCACGTACGCCTGGGCCGGCTCGACGTCCGTCGCCGCGTCACGCCGCAGGCCGGCCGCTTCGCCGCCGGCGCGGCACTCGCCCTCACCCTCGGCTCCGCCGCGGTGGTGGCGCAGATCCCCGGCCGCAACGTCAACATGGTGTCGGGCACCACGCTGCCAGACGGCGATCCCTACCTCCAGCGGCAGAATGAGCCGTCGATTGCGGCGTCCACCCGCAATCCGCTCCACCTGCTGGGCGGTGCCAACGACTACCGCACTGTCGACATTCCGGGGATTGGCACCGGCGACGAGACCGGCGATGCCTGGCTCGGCGTCTTCAAGTCGACCGACGGCGGCCAGCGCTGGACGAGCACGCTGATTCCGGGCTATCCCCAGGATCAATCGGCCGAGGGGCTCGCCTCGCCGCTGAAGGGGTATCAGGCAGGCGCGGATCCCGTCGTGCGCGCCGGCACCAACGGCCTCTTGTACTACGCGGGCCTCGCGTTCGATCGCGGCGACACCGGACGCAGTGCGATTTTTGTCGCCCGCTTCATCGACAACAACAATCGCGAGAACGGCGATCCCGTGGCGTATCTCGGGACGCGGATCGTCGCCGCCAATCCCGGCACCCGGTTTCTCGACAAGCCGTGGCTCGCCGTCGACATCCCGCGCGGCGGCGCCGCCACCTGCACCATTCCGGCGCCCGGCAGCCGCACGCAGCAGATCCCAGCCGGCGCGGCCTACGTGACGTGGACCGCGATCACCGGCACCGGCGCCAATCTGCGCTCGCAGATCCTGCTGTCCCGATCCGTGGACTGCGGCGTCACCTGGAGCGCGCCGGTGACGCTGAGCCGCGCCCAGGATCCGATCAACCAGGGCACGACCATCGCCATCGATCCGCGCACCGGCGCGGTGATCGTCGCCTGGCGCACCTTCGCCTCGCCGGGCGCGTCCGACACCGATTCGATCGTGGCGGCACGCTCCAACGATTTCGGCCGCAAGTTCGATCCGCCGTACGAGGCCCATCGCTTTCCCAAGCACGGCAAAGCCGCGAAACTGCCGCCGTGGGTATTCGAGCATCGCGGCAAGGACAAGGATCGCGGCGACGACGATGATGACGATGCCCCGGCCGGCAGTCAGAAGCTGAAGTTCAACCCGGCGATCACCATCGATGCGCTCGCGACGTTCGACCAGTCGACCGGCGGCGATCGGTTCCGCACCAACGGCTACCCGGCGATGACGATCGACGGCAGCGGCCGCGTCTACGTGGCGTGGGCCGAGCGCGGCTACTCCACCGTGCCGGGCCGCAACAGCGCGGTCGACGGCGACGCCAAGATCGTGATGTCGACCTCCAGCACCGGCACCCGTTGGACCGCGCCGCGCGCGGTCGCCGAAATGGGTCAACCGGGCCACCAGTTCATGCCGAGCGTGACGTTCGCCGGCGGCAAGCTGATGCTGGTCTACTACGACCTCCGCGACGACATTTCGCAAAGCTTCAGCGCTTTCGCCGACGACACCAGCGCGAGGCCGAGCGGGCATCGCCGCACGATGGACATCCGCGCCTCGCTCGGCACGCCAGGATCGGCGCCGGTCTTCGCGGCCTCGGTGAAAGTGTCCGACTACGCGATCGGCAGCCGGCTCGGATCGCGCGCCGTCGAGCAGCTGCAGTTCAACCCGCCGAACCTGCCGATGTTCAAGCTCGGCTCGGTGCCGTTCGTCGGCGACTACATCGATCTCGCGCCGGCGCCGGCCTTCGTGCCCGACGGTCGCGGCGGCTGGACCTACAACGTCCAGGCATCGACCACGCTGCCGGCGTTTCAGGCGGTGTGGACCGACAACCGCGACGTCCGGCCGCCGACCCAGCACAAACCGGACGGCAGCCTCGACTGGACCCGATACTCGCCGCCGCGCTCGGCCTTCAATCCGGGCGCCGTCTGCGATCCGGATTCGGTCGGGTCGCGCAATCAGAACATCTACACGTCGCGGATCGCCGGCGGCCTGATTGTCGGATCGCCGGGCAACAACAAGCCGCTCAACCCGACCTTGCAGCGCGGCTTCGTCGTCTTCGCGCAGAACACCACGACGCAGGTCCGGACGTTCCGCATGACGATCGCGGCGCAGCCCACCGGTGGCCGTGCGTCGTTCTCGCAGTTCCCGGCGCCGCCGTTCACCCCGGCATCGGCGCCGCCGCTCGCCTCGATCGACGTCACCACCGCTCCGCTCTCGCTGGTCGCGCGCACCGTCTACGTCACCTCGTCCAACCCGCTCGCGCCAGTGCAGGTCGACGTTCGGGAGATCGCCGCGGTCGGCGGCGCGGCGTTGCCGAACGGGTTGCAGGGTACCGCCTACCTGAACCCCGACATCACCAATCCCGACATCACCAATCCGGATATCACCAATCCCGACATCACCAATCCGGACATCACCAACGCCGAGGTCCACAACCCGGACATCACCAACCCGGATATCACCAACCCGGACATCACCAATCCGGATATCACCAATCCCGACATCACCAACACCGCGGTGATGAACCCGGATATCACCAATCCGGACATCACCAATCCGGACATCACCAACCCCGACATCACCAATCCGGATATCACCAACCCCGACATCACCAATCCGGACATTACCAACGCGGCGATCACCGACGTCAGCTGGTCGATGCAGAACACCGGGAACACCACGACCGCCTACAACGTGAACCTGTTCCTCGCGAACCAGCAGCTGCCCGCCGGCGTGAATTACCAGCTGGTGCTGCACAAGGTCTACAAGACCCCGGTCGCGATCGGCTGCGATCTCTCGCAGCAGGAAAAAATCGTGCTGCTGGCGAACATCCCGTCGCCCCTCTTCGTGACGCCGACCTCGGGCACGTTCGTCGACCAGAACGATCCGCGAGTGACGAACGCGACGCTGTGGCTCGCACCGGGCGAGGTCGGCCGCATCACGCTTCGTCTCCTCGACTTCGATCCGCGCGGCTACGTGACGCTGCCGAGCGGCGCCACGGCGCCGGCGGCGCTGATTCCGGCGCTGCAGACGATCACGCCGGTCGTGATCGCGCAGCCGGTCGGCTCGCCCCAGGTTCTCCTCGGTCAAACGAAACCGCCGGCGGTGACGCCGGGCGACTCGACGATCCTGTTCCTGCAGCAGCCGACGACGGTGAACGTCGGCCAGCCGATCACCCCCGCGGTGAGCGTGCAGGTGCGCGACGCGAGCGGCGCCGTCGTCCGCGGCATCGGCGTGACGCTGTCCCTCGGCGCCAATCCCGGCGGCGCCGTTCTGATTGGCGGCGGCACGGCGCTCTCGAACGTCGACGGCATTGCCACCTTCGGCCCGCTCTCGATCGACAAACTCGGTGTCGGCTATACGCTGATCGTCACCGTCGGCGCACCCGGCTTCACGCCCGCGACCTCCGCGCCATTCGACGTGCGCGGCATCATCGTGTCGATCCCCGGTCGCGCGGGTGGCACGGACAACGTCAACCAGTCCGGTCCGGGCGGCAGCGTTCCGGTGAACACCGGCGTGTTCGTGCCTGCCGGGCAGAGCGTGATCGTCTCGGCGGCCGGCCGCTACTCGTTCGGCGCGGACAGCGGACCGGAGGGGCTGCCGGGGGCGGCCCCCGGTACGTTCCTCGCGCCGGGCCTGACGCAGTTTGCCGTTATCGCGCGGTTCGGTCCCGGCTCGGCGTGGCAGCCGGTCGGCGCCGGTCCGGTGACGCTGACCGCGCTCACCTCAGGCTTCCTCGAGCTCGCGGTGAACGACGACTTTTACGACGACAACAGCGGCGCCCTGACCGCCGTCGTCCAGCCGCCGGCGGCGGCATCGACTCACGTGGTCACGAATGGCGCCGACAGCGGTCCGGGATCGCTGCGCGCCGCCATCGATGCGGCCAACGCGGGCGTCGGTCCACAGGGCATCGCGTTCAACATTGCGCAGCCGCAATCGAACCCGATCAACCTGCAGACGCCGCTGGTCGTGACGCAGACCGTCTACATCGACGGCAGCACCCAGCCGGGCTACGCCGGCGCGCCGCTGATTGTCGTCGACGGCGACAACATGACGAACCGGACCGCACCGGGCCTTCGCGTCACGGCGGACGGCTCCACCGTGCGCGCCCTCGTCGTCAGCGACTTCGGTGGGGCGGGCGCGGCCGGCATCGAGCTGTCAGGCGCGGGCGGGCGGCTGTTCGGATCGTATGTCGGCCTGACGCCGGACGGGGCGTTCGCCGCCGGCAACGACACCGGCGTCAACGCCTCGGGGTTCGAGGCGGTGATCGGCGGGCCGCTGCCAAGCCAGCGCAATGTGATCTCCGGGAACACCGCGCAGGGCATCTGGATCCGCGATCTCGCCGTCGGGCACAAGATCGAGCACAACCTGATCGGCACCAACGCCGCCGGCGGCAACTCGGTCGCCAACGGCGTGGGGGTGCGCGTCAACGGCACCTTCAACACGATCGGCGGATCGACGCCGCTGCAGCGGAACGTCGTCTCCGGCAACGGCACCGGGATTCTGTTCAGCAACGACGCAGGCAACAACGTCGTGCAGGGCAACTACATCGGCACCGATGCGTCCGGCGCGTTTGCGATAGCCAACAACCAGGGGATTGCGTCGCACTCGAGTCCCGCGAACTTGTTGGTCTCCGGCAACCTGATTTCCGGCAACGTGCGCGGCATCTCGCTCCAGGACGGGACCAACGGCGCGGTGATTGAAAATAACTCGATCGGTGTCTCGGCTGGCGGCGCGGCGCTTGGGAATACGGACGTCGGCATCGAGACGGCGTCGCTCAACTCCGACGCGAGTGTGTTGAGGACGTCGGTCGTCGGCAACACCATCAAATTCAACGGCGGCCCGGGCGTCCGGGTGACGGGCTATGCGTTCGGCACCGATGTGAAAGCCAACGTCATCGACGCCAACGCCGGCCTCGGCATCGACCTGAACGGCGACGGGATCACGGCGAACGACGAAGGCGATACTGATTTTGGTCCGAACAACCTTCAGAACACACCGGTGATCGACAGCGCCGTCACCTCGGGCGCGCAGACCACGATCGCGTTCGGACTGGATAGCGCGGCAGGCGGCTACCGGTTCGATTTCTATATCACCGCGTCGTGTGGGCAGGGTTCCGTGTGGCTCGGCTCGATGCCGGGCGTCAACGGCGCCGGGCAGACCTTCGTCACGCCGCAGCTGCCGAACGGCACGCTGGTGACCGCAACCGCCACGGACAATACCGGGAACACGTCGGAGTTCTCGTCGTGCACCGCGGCGCGTCCGCCGGCACCGCCGCCGCCGACGGCCGCGATCACGTCCGCGAGCCCGTCGCCGATTGCGGCGGGCGTCGGACAGATGATCACGATCCGCGGCACGAACCTGCCGGGCACGAGCGCGGCCGACGTCGTGTTCTCACAGGGGACCTTCGAGGCGCCTGCCCACTTCGTGTGGTCGGCAGGTTCCTCGCGCGTCATGGCCCGGCTGCCGGTGACCGGTCTGGCGCCGGGGCCGGCGGCCGTCCGCATCTCGAACGCCGCGACCGGCATCACGACCGCGCCGTTTCCGATCACGATTTCACTCACGCCTGGGACGCCGCAACTGCTGAAGGCGATGGCGTACAACTGCATCAGCGGCGGCGGCAGCCAATCGGCGCTCAGCGGCGTCAGCAGCGGGCAAAGCATCGGGGTCGCGGCCGAGGGCTTCGACACCGCCGGCGTCGAGTTCCTGTTGTCGCACTCCACTGACGGGGTCAGCGTCGATCGCGTGGACGGACCGCTCGCATCCCCGTGCACGCTCGGCGATGCTGACGGGAACGTCGTCGCCAGCGTCACGCTGCCGGCGCTCGACCCGGGTTACCTCACGATCCAGGTGCGCGTGTCGGTCAACGGCGTCGCGAGCGACTGGAGCAATCCGACGATGCAGCCGGTGATCCCACCGCCCGGCCCCGTGACGGTGGTCGGGCCGGCGGGCGGCTTCGGCGGCAACGCGTTCGCGCCGGTCGACTGCCCCGCTGGATCGGTCGTGGTCGGCTTCTTGGGACGAGCGGGGGACGATATCGACCGGACGGAGCTGGCGTGCGCGGCGACGCCGGCGCTGACACCGACCGGTACGTTCTTCGTCGCGGGCGGCACCGGTGGACAGGATTACGGCGCGGCGCTCACGTGCGGCGGCGGCGAGGCCGTGACCGGCGTCTACGGCGGCATCAACGGGAACGGCTGGATCGATTACCTCGGCGTCACGTGCACGACGCTGTCGACCGGTGCGTCACACAACACGGGGACGGCTGGACTCAATCAAGGAGGGTCACCGTTCACGCTGTCCTGCCCAGCTGGAAAGATCGTGACCGGCGTCGAGGGACGGCAGGGAGCGTTGATGGACCAGATCTCGATCCGGTGCCAGTAGATGCCGTCTCCGGACCTGAGGCGCTTCAGACGCGGGACTGGTATTCGCCGGTTTCGGTGTTGACGCGAACCCTGTCGCCTTCGTTGACGAACGGCGGGACCTGCACGACCAGCCCCGTTTCGAGCGTCGCCGGCTTGATCTGGTTGCTGGCGGTCGCGCCCTTGATACCGGGGACCGTTTCCTTGACGAGCAGATCGACCGTCGGCGGCAACTCGATGCCGACCGGTTCGACGTCGTAGAACTCGACGCGAATCAGCATCTCGGCGACCAGGTAATCCTTCGAGTCGCCGAGCGCCTCGGCGGTGATGTGGACCTGGTCGTAGGTCGCCGTATCCATGAAGTAGTAGCTGTCGCCGTCCTTATAGAGGTACTGCATCTCGCGCTCGTCCAGGCTCGCGCGCTCGACGTCTTCTTCCGCGCGGAACTTGTGATCGGCCAGGGCGAGGGTGCGGATGTTGCGCATGCGGACCTGGATGTGCGCCCGCTTGTTGCCCGGCGTGAGGTGGTGCAGTTCGAGAACGCGGAACAGATCGTTGCCGACCTTGATCAGGTTCCCTTTGCGGATGCGCGTCGCTTGCATGAATGGCATATTGATGACTGTATATCCTTGCCATCGTAGCACGTGCTACCCTAGAAACGTGGCCTTCACGCGCTGGGATCCGCTGCGCGATCTGCTCGCCCTCCACGAACAACTCGGGCATCTGGTCGGCACCGATGCGCCCGGCTGGACGCCGCCGGTCGATCTCTACGAAACCGCCGCCGAGTACGTGCTGACCGCGGAGCTCCCCGGGCTGACGCGCGAGCAGATCGACATCCACGCCGAGGAGCGCCGCATCGTGATCCGCGGCGCGCGCGGCGCCGATCCGGGGCGCGACATCCCGTGCGAGCAGTTCCACCGCGTCGAGCGCGGCCACGGCCGCTTCTCGCGCGCCTTTTCGCTGCCCGAGATCATCGAGGTCGACGGCATCATCGCCGATCTGAAGGACGGCATTCTCACCATCACGATCCCGAAGGCGGCCGACCGCGGCACGCGGCGGATCGATGTCAGCTGATTCACGACGCCATGCTTCGACGCCTGACGCTCTCCCTGATGCTGATCGTCGCCGGGTTCGTCGCCGGCCTCGTCGTCACCGGCCGTACGCGCAGCGCTGCGACGTCGGATGCCGCGGAACGCCCGCGCGCCGCGGCGGAGCCCGAATCGCGCGGCAGCGCTGCGCCCGATGCCGCCGCGCCGGTTCAGACCGGCGGATTTTCCGGCGGCGGTCCCGACTTCACGCGCGTCGCCGGGCAAGCGGTGAAAGGCGTCGCCAACATCTCGTCGCTCCAGGTCGTCCGCACGCGCAACTCGCCGTTTCCGAACGATCCGTTCTTCCGCTATTTCTTCGGCGACGATGAGCAGTTCGGCTCCCGCGACCGCCGTTCGATGAGCCTCGGCTCCGGCGTGATCATCTCCGCCGACGGCTACGTTGTCACCAACAACCACGTCGTCGGCGAGCACGTGCGCGAGATCACGATCGCGCTGCCGGACAAGCGCGAGATCAAGGGCAAGGTGATCGGCACCGATCCGGCGACCGACATCGCGCTGTTGAAAATTCCCGTGACCGGCCTGCCGGTGATTGCGTGGGGCGATTCGAGTCAGCTGAAAGTCGGCGAGTGGGTGCTGGCCATCGGCAGCCCGTTTCAACTGAGCCAGACCGTCACCGCCGGCATCGTGAGCGCGACCGGGCGCGCGAACATGGGCTTTGCCGACTACGAGGATTTCATCCAGACCGACGCGGCGATCAATCCGGGCAACTCCGGCGGCGCGCTGATTAACAGCCGCGGCGAGCTGATCGGGATCAACACGGGCATCTACAGCGAGAGCGGCGGCTATCAGGGGATTGGGTTTGCCGTGCCGAGCAAGCTCGCCCGCCACGTCGTCGACGACCTGATGCAGTACGGCGAGGTCCGGCGCGGATCGATCGGGCCGCTCGGCATCGAGAAGCTGACGCCGCAGCTGGCCGAAGAGGCGGGCGTCACCAGCACCAAGGGCGTGATCATCTCGCGCATGACCCGCGTGTCGGAGGCCTACGACGCGGGCCTGAGGCCGGGCGATCTGATCCAGACGCTCAACGGCCAGGCGATCGACGATCCCTCGCAGTTCCTCCGGATGGTCGCCGACTCCAAGCCCGGCACCACCGCGGTGATCAAGGTGCTGCGCGGCAGCCGGACGCTCGAGTTCAAGCTGCCGATCGTCTCGACGTCGACCGCGCGAACGCGCGGCTAGACGACCGCCTCGCGCGAGGCGTGCCACGCCTCGAACTCCTTGAACGCCCGGCTCAACTTCACCGGCTCGGTCAGCTTGCCCGCGACCACTTCCGCGGTCTTGTAGCCGTTACCGGTGACGCACACGACGATCGATTCGTCCCGCGGGATGACGCCGCGCTTGATGAGATCGATGGTCGCCGCGAGCGTCGTGCCGCCGGCCGGCTCGGTGAAGATCCCTTCGGTTTCCGCCAGCAGCTGAATGGCGTGGACAATGGCCTCGTCGCTGACGGCGGCGCCGGCGCCGCCGGTTTCCTTGACGCACTGGATCACCTGGTAGCCATCGGCCGGATTGCCGATCGCGATCGACTTGGCGATCGTGTTCGGCCGCACCGGTTCCGGATATTCCACACCCGCGTCGAGCGCGTTGACCACCGGTGAACAGCCCGCCGCCTGCGCGGCGTAGATGCGCGGCAGGTCGCCGTCGACCAGCCCGATCCGGCGCAGCTCGCGCAGGCCGCGCACGATCCGCGGCAGCAGCGTGCCGCCCGCGACCGGCGAGACGAGATGCTTCGGGTAGCGCCACCCGAGCTGCTCGACGATCTCGAATCCCATCGTCTTGGCGCCTTCGGCGTAGTACGACCGCAGGTTGATGTTGACGAAGCCCCAGCCGTAGCGGTCCGCCACCTGCGTGCAGAGCCGGTTCACATCGTCGTAGTTGCCGTTGATCGCGAGGATGGTCGGGTTGAAGATCGCCGAGCCGAGCAGCTTGCCCGCCTCCAGATTGTCGGGGATGAAGACGCAGCACTCGATGCCGAGCCGGGCGGCGTGCGCCGCGACGCTGTTCGCCAGGTTGCCGGTCGATGCGCAGGCCAGGACCTTGAATCCGAGCTCCACGGCGCGCGTCGCCGCGACCGAGACGACGCGGTCCTTGTACGACAGGGTCGGATGATTGACCGAGTCGTCTTTGATGTAGAGCTCGGTGACCCCGAGGCGCTCCGCGAGGCGTATGCAGCGCACCAGCGGCGTGAAGCCGGAGTTGAAGCCGGTGCGCGGTTCGCCGGTGATCGGCAGCAGCTCGCGATACCGCCACAGGTTCTTCGGGCGCTGCGCGATCTGCTCTCGCGTCAAGCGAATCGAGTCGTAGTCGTAGACCGGCTCGAGCGGCCCGAGACACTTCTCACACACGTAGGTCGCCTCGGCCGGAAACGACGCCTTACACAGGTGACACTGCAGTCCGATTAACGCCGTCACAGAGCCTCCACCAACGCAGGAATATCCAATCGACAATCCAATCTGAAATCCGAACTCCGAACTCTGAAATCTCTAGACAGCGCCGGCGAAGGCACGATCGCCGACCGGTCCTTCGCGATCGCGGCGATGTCGCCGAGGACGGCGACCGCGGTGGCGTCGCCGCCGGCCCCGGCGCCGAAGATTCCGGTCTCGCCGGAATGCACGCCGGTGATCACGGCCGCATTCTGCGGTCCCGCGGTGCGCGCGAAGATCGACCCCTCGGCGACCTCGATCGGCGCGACCCACGCCGTCAGCAGGCGTGTGGTGCGGTCGTAATCGGCATAGGCGATTTGCCGGATCGTCGCGCCCCGCTCGCGGGCGCGCGCGAAGTCGGCTTGCGAGATCGCGGCAGTCGACCGCGCCTCGATCTGCAACGGGTCGACGCGCAGGCCGAATGCGAGCCCGCACAGAATCGCCAGTTTGGCGCGTGCATCGTGGCCGTCGAGATCCGCCGACGCATCGGCTTCGGCGTAGCCGAGCGCCCTGGCGTCTTCCACCGCGTCGTCGAGCGCGGAGCCGGTGGCCTCCATCTGCGACAGGACCGCGTTGGTGGTGCCGTTCAAAATCGCGGTCAGCCGCGTGATGCGATCACCGGCGAGCCCTTCGCCGATCGCGCGCACGATCGGCATCGCCCCGCCGACCGCCGCCTCGAAGCGCAGTTGGCGCCCTTGACGGGCGGCGAGCGTCAGCAGGTCGGCGCCGTCTCTCGCGACCACCTGCTTGTTGGCGGTGACCACCGACGTTCCGGCGAGCAGCGCGGCGCGAATCCACCCGGCGGCCGGCTCGACGCCGCCGATCGCCTCGACGACGATGTCGGCGCCGCTGTGCAGGACCTCGTCGATCGAGGTCGTCCAGGTGACGCCGGGCGCGGGCAGCAAGGCGCGCTTCTGCGGCGCGCGTCGATCGAAAATGTGTGTGAGGTGGAAGGCCGGAGGCGGGCCCGATTCGGATCCGGTCAGGCGGCGGGCGACGGCGGCACCGACGGTGCCGAACCCCAATAATGCCACACGACAGCGAGCACTCACGATGTCTGTCTCCCTCATCTCCCCCCGCGCGGCGCGGGGCGGGAATTGGCACCTGAACCGCGACCGGTCGCGTGGTTGCCGTGGCGTCACAGGGCCTGTCCCTCAGCCACTCTTGATGAAGCGCGTCTTTCAGTTGTGACGACGACCGGAACGAACCGCAGCGATCATTGAGACCGCAAAGGACTGCTTCTCTGCGGTCGTCGCGGTTCCTTCTGACCGCGAGGAATATACCAAACAGCGGCGCCCGGATGCAAATCGACGCATCCGCATACGTCGATTAGGCCGAGCACTCGCCGTCCATGACCTCCGGCGCGAACTCGGCCGCTTCGGCGAGGTCGATGAAATCGGTCGCGACCGCGTCCCCCGGCAGCAGCTTCTCGAGATCCGCGAGCCGCGCCTTGACCACGTCGAGCTCGACCCGGCCGAAGAATGTCGTCGCCGTCTCGCCCGCCTGGTGATCGGCGGCGTAGAGATCGATCAGCCGCTCGACCACCTGCGGCACCCGCCGCGCCGGGATCTTGGCCGCGAGCCGGCCGAAGGAGGCGCCGCGATCGTGGGCGCCGCCGCCGATCATGACGAAGTACTGGGGCACCGCGCGCGACCCGAGCCGGCGCACGCTGCCCTGGAAGCCGAACGTCGCGATGTGGTGCAGGCCGCAGCCGTTCGGGCAGCCGCTGATCTTGATGCGCGCGCCGTCGGCCGCGGCAATCAGGTCCGGCCGCGCGCGCAGCTGCTCCTCGAGCAGGCGTCCGAGGCCGCGCGACTGCGTCACCGCGAGGCGGCAGGTCTCCGCACCCGGGCAGCTGGTGACGTCGGCCACCGTCCCCGATTCCGCCAGTCCGAGCCCCGCCGCCGCCAGCCGGCGATACAGCTGCCGCACGTCGCAGGCGTTGATCCACCGGAACAGCAGATTCTGGTCCGCGGTCACGCGGATGGTGCCGTCGCCATAGGCGCGCGCCAGCTCGCCGATGACGCGCATCTGGTCGCTCGTCAGATCGCCCAGCGGCACCGCGGCAATCGCCATCACGTAGCCGAACTGCTTTTGCGGCCGGACGTTCGTGACGCGCCAGCGCGCGTACGCGTCGTCGCCAACCTGCAGCATCGGCACGATCACCGGCGTGATGCCCGGGCCGGAAATCCGGCCGGCGGCGACGCGCGACGCGACGTGGCCGACCGACGGCGACGAATCCTTCACCCATTCCGGCCGCGCCTCGGTGGCCGGCGGCTCGACCTCGAGCGTCGGCACCTGGCCGCGCAACCGGCAGGAGGTCAGCTCGCGGTCGTACTCCTCGCGCCAGCGCGTCCAGCCGAGGGTCTTGATCATGAATTTCATGCGGTTGCGCTGCTTGTGCTCGTAGTCGCCGAGCCGTTTGAAGACGCGCAGCACCGCTTCCGCGGCCCGCAGGATTTCCGACGCCGGCAGGAATTCGTGCAGCAGCCCGGCCGACGTCGTCATGATCGCGGTGCCACCGCCGGCGGTCACGCGGAAGCCGCGGCCGCCGTCCGGGCCGACGACCGCGCGGAAGCCGAGATCGTTGACGCCGGTCGCGATGTGATCGGTCTCGCACCCTTCGAACGCGACCTTGAACTTGCGCGGCAGCGTCGAGCTGAGCGGATGCCGCAGCAAGAAGCGCGTCAGCGCCTCCGCGTACGGCGTGACGTCGAACCGCTCGTCGGCGGCAACACCCGCGTACGGGCAGGCCGTAATGTTGCGCACCGAATTGCCGCACGCCTCGCGCGTCGTCATTCCGGCATCAGCGAGGCGATGCATGGCGGCCTCGACGTCGTGCAGCTTGACGAAATGGAACTGGACGTTCTGGCGGGTCGTGATGTGACCGAAGCCCCGCGAGTAGCGCTCGCCGACGTCGGCGAGGGCGTCGAGCTGCTCGCTGGCGAGGACGCCCTGCGGAATCTTGACCCGCAGCATCTGCGCGTCGGCGGCCTGGCGCTGGCCGTAGGTGCCGCGCACCAGCCGGAACGCGCGCCATTGATCCGGCGTCAGCTCGCCGCGCTCGTAGCGCTCGAGCGTGGTCACGAACTCGTCGATGTCGGCCTCGTTCGCGAACGAGAGCCGCGCGCGGCCGAAGGTTTTTTGATCGTCAACAACCGACATAACACCTCAACTCAGAATCTAGAATTCAGAATTTCGAATTCAGCATTCGAGTACTCATGTCAACTTCAGAATCTTGACTTCCTGCTTCCTGGAGTCCGATTGCCACCACATCCCCGATGACGATCGTGCCGGCGCCGCGTGGCAAAGCGTCGGCCGCGACCGCATCGGTGGCGAGCTGATCGAGCGTGCCGCGCCAGACGCTCTGGCCGGCGCGCGACGCGTCGACGATCACCGCCGTTGGCGTGCCGCGCGACCAGCCGCGATCGATCAGCCGGCAGGCGATGGCCGCCGACCGCCCAAGCCCCATCAGCACGACGACGGTGACGCCGTTGGGCTGCAGCTGCCCGATCGCCGACGCGAACGCCTCCTCTTCGTGACCGGACACGACGAGGAATGCCGACGCGACGCCGCGGTGGGTTACCGGAATGCCGGCGGACGCCGGCGCCGCAATCGCGCTGCTGATCCCCGGTACGACGTCGTAGGAAATGCCGGCGTGCTGCAGCGCCAGCGCTTCCTCGCCCCCCCGGCCGAACACGAATGGGTCCCCCCCCTTGAGCCGGACGACGCGGCGGCCGCGGCGGGCGGCGCGGATCATCAGCGCCTGAATCGCGGTCTGGGTCATCGCGTGGCGGCCCGCGCGCTTGCCGACGTAGAAGCGCTGCGCCCGGCGGGCGAGCTTGAGGACGCGCTCGTCGACGAGCGCGTCGTAGAGCACGAAGTCGGCGGCGCGCAGGCGCGCGACCGCGGTGCGCGTCAGCAGCCCCGGATCCCCCGGCCCGGCGCCGACCAGCGAGACATGTCCCTTCACAGCCACGAGTCCTCCGGTCCGTGCAGCCACGGCACGCGCGGCCCCTTGTCGGCGGCGGCGAGCGCGGCAATGTGGACGATGCCTGTCTCGGCGTGCTCCGCGGTCGCCGCGGTTTTTTCTTCGTCGTAAAGCGCGTTCAGCGCCGCCAGCAGCCGCGGCTTGCGCGCGGCCATCGGCACGCCGTCGCGCCGCCACGCGACGCGCGCCGCCCGTGCCTGCCACATCCAGGCGGCGAGATCGCGCGGGAGCAGGGCGTCCACCCCTTCGCGCAGCAGCGCGGTCAGCGCGGGGGCGGCACCGCTTGTCGAGATCGCGACCGTGACACCGTCCCGCCGCACCACCCCGCTCAGAAACGCCGTGGCGTTCGCCGGGTCGTCGACCGCATTCACGAAGATGCGCCGCTGCTCCGCGGCGTCGGCCACCTGCCGGTTGACCTCAGGCGTGGCCGCCGCGACGACGAGCCAGGCGCCGTCGAGATCGGCGGGTGCGAACCGCCGTCGCGACAGCGTGATCGACTGGTGCGCAATCTCGTCCGTGACCTCCGGGGCGACGAGGTGGACCGAGGCGCCGGCCGCGAGCAGTTGGCGCAGCTTCGCGGTCGCGACCGGTCCGCCGCCGACGAGCAGGACGTCGCGCCCGGTGAGGTTGAGGAACAACGGCAATAAATCAGGCATAAAACACAAAAGGCCCGGGAAGCTGAAGAGCCTCCCGGGCCATGAGTCTGAGTTCGGTTGCTGGATTAGATCATCGCGTGATCGCCGATCCGCAAGTGAAGAGACCATTGGCGCAGGGGCTCGCGGGGAGCCCGCAGCAACAGCACGTACACAAGCAGGTCGTCAGACCACGGAACACGATGTGTCTTTTTTACTCCGTGCCGCCGGCCGCCGTCAAGTTTTCTCGTTACACTGGAACCATGCGCCTCACCAGCCTGACCGTCGCCGCCGTCGCGCTGCTGACCGCCTTACCGGCGTCGGCGCAACGACTTCCGACCATCGTCACGCCGTCGCACTACGACCTGAAGTTCGTCGTCGACCTCACGCGCGAGCGCTTCGAGGGGACCGAGACGATCCGGGTCGACGTCGCCGAGGCGACCCCTCGGGTCGTCCTCAACGCGGCGGAGATCGCGTTTCATGAGGTGACAATCGGCGCCGGCCCGGCGGCGCAGACCGCGCAGGTGACGCTCGACGAGACGGCGCAGACGGCGACGCTGACGGTCGCGAAGCCGCTGGCGAAGGGCGCCACCGAGATTCACGTCAGGTTCAGCGGCATCCTGAACACGCAGCTGCGCGGCTTCTACATCAGCAAGACCAAGCTGCGAAAGTATGCGGTCACCCAGTTCGAGTCGACCGACGCGCGCCGCGCCTTTCCGTGCTTCGACGAGCCGGCGTTCAAGGCGACCTACGGCCTCACGGTGACGATCGATCGCGGCGACACCGCGATCTCCAACGGCAAGGTGCTCTCCGACGTCCCTGGACCGGCGATCACCCAGCACACCATGACGTTTGGCACGACCGCGAAGATGTCGTCCTACTTGGTCGCGATGGCGGTCGGCGACTTCAGGTGCCTCGACGGCGCCGCCGACGACATTCCGATCCGGATCTGCGCCACGCCGGACAAGCGCGACCTCGGTAAGCTCGCGCTCGAATCAGCCGCGCAGATTCTCCATTTCTACGACTCCTATTACGCGATCAAATATCCGTTCGGCAAGCTCGACGTCGTTGCCGTGCCCGACTTCGCCGCCGGCGCGATGGAGAACACCGGCGCCATCTTCTACCGCGAGACCGACCTGCTCGCCGACACCAAGTCGGCGTCGGTCGACACGCGGAAGAAGATTGCGTCGATCCTCGCGCACGAGATGGCGCACCAGTGGTTCGGCGATCTCGTCACGATGCAGTGGTGGGACGACATCTGGCTGAACGAAGGGTTCGCCACCTGGATGGCCAACAAACCGTTGGCCGCCGCCCATTCGGATTGGAACGTCGACGTCGACGAGGCGGAAGAGAACCGGACGGCGCTCGCGCTCGACTCGCTCAAGGCGACCAGGCCGATCCACTCGGACGTGTCGACCTCGGCGCAGATCGACGAGGCGTTCGACGCGATCGCGTATCAGAAGGGCGCGGCGGTGCTGCGCATGCTCGAGCACTATGTCGGCGCCGAGACGTTCAAGAACGGCATCAACGCCTACCTGCAGGCCCACGCCTATCGCAACGCGACGTCCGAGGACTTTGCGAAGTCGATCGCCGCCAGTTCCGGCAAGCCGGTCGAGCGCATCCTGCCGACCTTCGTCAACCAGCCGGGTGTGCCGCTGCTCGACGTCTCGGTGGCCTGCGCCAACAATCAGACGGTCGTCACCCTGAAGCAGCAGCGCTTCCTGCTCGACGCATCACGTCCTGAACCGGGCCGCTGGCAGATGCCGATCTGCGTCAAGGCGCCGGGCATCGCGGCCGCGACCTGCGAGGTGATGACCGAGGAATCGCGCACCGTGCAGCTCGCCGGCGCCTGCGCGCCGTGGGTGTTCGCCAACGCCGGCGCGCACGGGTACTACCGCACCGCCTATCCGCCGGAGATGCTGCGCGCGATCGCGGCGCGCGTCGGCACCGAGCTCACCGCGCCGGAACGGCTGGTGCTCCTCGACGACGAATGGTCGCTCGTGCGCGCCGGCCGTCACAACGCCGGCGACTACCTCACGCTCGCCGCCGGCTATGGCCGCGAGCACACCAGCGGCGTCCTCGAGGAGGTCGCCCGCCGGCTCGGCGCGATCGACGAGGATCTGACGACCGGGACGACGCGGCCGCGGTTCGAGGGGTTCACGCGCTCGCTGCTCCGTCCGCTGCTCGACGAGGTCGGCTTCGCGGCGTCATCGGGCGACACCGACGAGACCCGCCGGCGCCGTGCGGTCCTGATCGGGGCGCTCGGAGCGATCGGCGAAGATCCGGATGTGATGGCGAAGTCGCGTGCGGCGCTCGATCGCGCGCTCGCGGGCGGGCCGGCGCTCGATCCGACCGTCGCCGGCGCGATCGTCAAGGCGGCGGCGACCAACGGCGACCAGAAACTGTTCGACGCGCTGGCGGGCGCGGCCGACCGCGCCGCGTCGCCGGAGGATCAGTACCGCTACCTCTACGCGCTCGGCGATTTCCGCGATCCGGCGCTCATCGACCGCGGCCTGCAGCGATCGCTGTCGCCGCAGCTGCGCAGCCAGGACACCGCCGTGTATCTGGTGCAGTTCCTGACCAATCCCGTGGCGCGGCCGCGCGCCTGGGCCTTCGTCAAGGAACACTGGCCGGCGCTCGAGCCCAAGGTGACGATCTTCGGCGGCGACGTCAACCTGGTGCGCGCGCTCGGCTCGTTCTGCGACACCGCTGCCCGCGATGACGTCGCGGCGTTCTTCGCCGCCCACCCGCTGCCCGGCGCCGCGCGCACGCTGACCCAGACGGTCGAGCAGATCACCAACTGCGTCGCGCTGCGCGAGCGGCAGACGCCGGCGGTAACGGCGTGGCTCGCGGCACGTTAGCGCCGCGCACGTCGCACCCCGCACGTCGCACGTCGCACGTCGCACCCCGCACCTCGCACCTCGCACCCCGCCACCCCGCCACCCCGCCCCCCCCCGCCACCCCGCCACCTGATTCCCTAAAGAGCGGCGCGGCGCTGATGCGCCGACACCGCCCGGTGCCCTGCGACCCAGGCGCGCCAGGGCGTCTCGGTGCCGACGCGGATGCCGACCCGCGGTCCCCAGACGATCTGTCCAGGCGCGATCCGGCGATCCTCGACGAACAGCCGATCGCCCTCCAGATCGGTCATGTTCTCCGCGAGCGTAATCCCCATCGCCATCGTCAAATTGCCCGGCCCGCGACAGAGATCGTGCGCCGCCAGCGCCGCGGCCGGCGGGCGGGTGCGGCCCTTCATCGCCCGGGCGCGCCGCCGGCGCATGACGTCGATTCCGTCGAGCGGATCGAGCGCGCGGATCAGGACGGCGGCCGGCGAGCCATGCGATTCGGTGACGACGTTGACCAGGCAGTGGATGCCGTAATTCAGATAGACGTAGGCGTGGCCGGGCGTGCCGTAGAGCGGCGTGTTCCGCTTGGTGAGGCCAGGCGCCGCATGACACGCCGGGTCCGACTCGCCGATGTAAGCCTCGACTTCGACGATGACGCCGCTGGTGCGGACGCCGCGCCGGTTGTGGACCAGCACTTTGCCGAGCAGGTCACGCGCGACGTCCAGCGTCGGACGATCGTAAAAGCTGCGCGGCAGCAACCGCCCGGCACCCGCAGCACGCGGAGACGCGATCTCAGCGCCCTCCGCGGTTGCTTTGACTGAGGCGCGCGACCGCCCGCTCCGCGGCGCGCGCGACCTGCGGATCACGATCCGCGATCAGCGGCTCGATCGCGGCCATCGCCGCGGGGTCTCCGGCCAGCCCGAGGGCGTCGACGACGTCGAGGCGTATCTGCGCGTCGGAGTCGAGCAGCTGGTGCGCGAAGGTGGTGGTCCGGCCCGGCGCCATCTCCACGACATACCGCTTCGCCTGATCGCGCACTCTCGGCCGGCCGAGCGAATCGGACACCTGATCGGTGGCCGCGTTGCCGAGCAGGACCTGCGCAAAGGCGCCGGCGAGCGTGACCGCGGGATCGCGCTCCTTGTCGATCGCCGCTTGAATCGCGGGCAGCTGGGTCCTGTCGCCGAGCCGCGCCAGACCCTCGATCGCGATGCCGCGGAGCGCCGCGCTCCTGCTGGCGAGCTGCGCCGTGAAGAGCGGCGCGCTGGTCGGGCGCGCGATGTGCGCCAGCGCATCGAGCGCCCTTTCCGCCGCCTCGCCCTTGCCGTAATACGCGAACAGATCGGTGAGCGCCTGCACGCCGCGGTCGTAGCGCATCGCGCCGAGCGCGAGCATCGCCGCCGATTTGACCGCGCGATCGTTGTCGTTGAGCGCCGTGATCACCGCATCGCCGACTGTCGATTCGACCTCTTCGTCGCCGGCCCGCCGCGCGAATACGCGGCCGAGGACGCGCACCGCCGCGAAGCGCATCGCCGGATCGGACGAGCCGATGAACGCGGCGACGTCAGGCCCCGCCAGGCGCAGCAGATCCCGCCGCACGACGCCGCCCGGTTGGACCGCGAGCGCGCCGAACGCGTAGAGCGCCTCGATCGCGACCCGCGGGTTGTCGTCGCGCGCCGCCGTGCGAAGCGCGGTCAGGACTTCGATCGGCACCGGCCGCGGGCCGAGCGCGCCCGGTCCCGCCGCGAACGCCGGCTCGGCCTGCACCGCGCTGCGGACCTCGACCACCAGCGCGACGCGCTTTTTCGGGACGATCGGATCGGCAAGGAATATGTTCAGCTCCGCCGCGATCGCTTCGAGCTGAATCGCGTCCTGCGGATCGGTGAGCGTGGCCGCCAGCGGGATCGCGGCCTCGGGATACGCCGCCTGCTTCAACAACTGCACCGCGCGCATCCTCGTGCCCGAGTCCGGGCTGGCGAGATCCTGCGCCGCCTGCTCGAAGGGCACTTGGGCAGGAAGGGCGGAAGCGGCTGGATACGCGGCACGCGAACACACAAAGATCGCAAGCGCGACGACGAGCGTCCCGGCCATCGTGGGCGTCCAGCCCCTCCCGCGTCTACCGGCCCGCAGCATACGCATGTGAGCGCCCCTCCGCGAGCACCGGCCGGAGATAGCGGCCGGTGTGCGACGCCTCGACCTGCGCGACCTGCTCGGGCGTGCCGATGGCGACGATGGTGCCGCCGTCCTCGCCGCCTTCGGGGCCGAGATCGACGATGAAGTCGGCGGTCTTGATCACGTCGAGGTTGTGCTCGATGACGAGGAGCGTGTGCCCCGCTTCCAGCAACTTGCGGAACGCCGTCAGCAGCTTCGCGATGTCGTCGAAGTGCAGCCCCGTCGTCGGCTCGTCGAGAATATACAGCAGCCGCTCGCCGCTGTGCGACGAGAGGTGCGCGGCGATCTTGATGCGCTGCGCCTCGCCGCCCGACAGCGTCGTCGCCGGCTGGCCGAGACGAAGATAGCCGAGGCCGATCTCGTCGAGCACCTGCAGGCGCCGCAGAACTTTCGGCGAGCTGCTGAAGAAGGTCAGCGCCTCGCGCACCGTGAGATCCAGGACCTGGTGGATCGAGCGGTTGCGATAGCGGACCTCCAGCACCTGCGGCTTGAAGCGCTTGCCGTCGCATTGATCGCACGGCACGAAGACGTCGGCGAGAAACTGCATCTCGACCCGCACTTCGCCCTCGCCCTGGCACGCCTCGCAGCGTCCGCCGGGCACGTTGAACGAGAAGTGGCTCGCGGTCAGCCCGCGCGCCTTCGCGTCCTTGGTGGCCGCGAACAGCTCGCGAATCGGATCGAAGGCCTTGAGATAGGTGACCGGGTTCGATCGCGGCGTGCGGCCGATCGGCTGCTGGTCGACGAGCACCGTGTCGGTGACATATTCGATGCCTTCGAGCTTCTCGAACGCGCCGACCGGCTTGTCCCATCCGCCCTTGGCCCGCTTGATTGCCGCGTACAGCACGTCGTGCACCAGCGTCGATTTGCCGGAGCCGCTGACCCCGGTGATCACGGTCAACGTGTTCAGCGGAATTGTGAGGTCGACGTTCTTCAGGTTGTGCTCGCTCGCGCCCGTCAGCTTGATCTTCTGACCCGTGCCGCGCCGCCGCGTCGGCGGCACCGGGATCGCGAGCTCCTGGCGCAGGTACTTCGACGTCAGCGAGCGCGGCTCCAGCATCAGCGCCTCGAGCGTGCCCGAGAACACCACCCGGCCGCCCTGCTCGCCGGCGCCGAGGCCGAGATCGACGATGTGATCGGCGACTTTGATCATGTCGGCGTCGTGCTCGACGACGAGGACGGTGTTGCCCTGATCGCGGAGCTGACGCAGGATCGCGATCAGCCGCAGGTTGTCGCGCGAGTGCAGGCCGATGGAGGGCTCGTCCAGCACGTACAACGTCCCGACCAGCGCCGAACCGAGCGACGTCGCGAGATTGATCCGCTGCGCTTCGCCGCCCGACAGCGTCGACGACAGCCGGTCGAGGGTGAGGTAATCGAGGCCGACGTCGCTGAGGAACGACAGCCGGCGCTGGATCTCCTTGAGCACTTTCTCGGCGATCGCCTGCTCCTTCTCGCTCAACGACAGCGTGCTGAAAAATGCCTGCGCTTCGCGGACGGTCAGCGACGCGACCCGGTCGATCGTCCGTCCCGACACCTGCACGGCGCGCGCCTCGCGCCGCAGCCGCGCCCCGCCGCAGTCGGGGCACGTCAGGTAGCCGCGATACCGGCTCAGGAAGACGCGGACGTGGACCTTGTATTTCTTCTTCTCCAGCCACTTGAAGAAGCCGCGCACGCCGGCGTACTCCTTCGGATCGTCGGCGCCCTCGATCACGAACTGCTTCTCTTCGTCGGTGAGGTGCTCCCACGGCGCATCCAGAAACACCTTGTGCTTCTTCGCGGCGCGCTTCAGGTCCGCGAGCTGCGCGCGATAGTGCGGCTTGGTCCACGGTTCAATCGCGCCCTGCTGGATCGACTTCTTCGGATCGGGCACCACCAGCTTCATGTCGAGCTCGACGATGTTGCCGAAGCCGTGGCAGGTCGGGCAGGCGCCGAACGGGTTGTTGAACGAGAACAGCCGAGGCTGCGGATCTTCGTACGGGATGCTGCAGGTCCGGCACTCGAACCGCTCGGAGAACAGGATCGGCAGATCGGGGCTGCCGACGCGGACCGCCCACGCGGCGCCGCCGCCTTCGAGGTACGCCATCTCGATCGAATCGGTCAGGCGCTTGCGGTCGTCGTCGCTCGACGAGGCGAGGGCGGCGCCGGACCCGGCCGACGGGTCAGCGGACAACTGGATGCGATCGACGATCACCTGCAGCACCGAACGGGTTCGCAGCGATGCCGGATCGATGTCGTCGAGCGACACGGCGCTGCCGTCGACGAGCAGGCGGGCGAAGCCCTTGCGCCGGAGGGTCGCGATGGTGGCGTCGATCGCACGGCTCGCCGAATCGGCGGCAGCCGCGCGTGCCTCCGCTTTCGAACGGGCGTCGGGGCGGGCCGCGGGCGCGGTCCCGGCGGTGTCGTCGGCGACGTCGCTCATCTCGTCGACTTCCGGCGTGTCGACGCTGGACACCGACACATCGACCACCGGCAGATCGAACCCGATCAGGAGACGCGTGCCGCCTGGCAGCTCGCCGAGCTGGCGGGCGACGACTTCGGCCGTCTCGCGCACGACCTCCTTGCCGCAGTTGCGGCAGTAGGTCCGGCCGACGCGGGCGAACAGCAGCCGCATGTAGTCGTGAATTTCGGTGGTGGTGCCGACGGTCGAGCGCGGGTTGCGGATGCTGTTCTTCTGCCGGATCGCGATCGCCGGCGAGATGCCGTCGATGCGGTCGACGTCGGGCTTTTCCATGCGCTCGAGAAACTGGCGCGCGTAGGCCGACAGCGATTCGACGTAGCGGCGCTGCCCTTCGGCATAGATCGTGTCGAAGGCGAGCGACGATTTGCCCGATCCGCTGACGCCGGTCACGATGATCAGCTTGCCGACGGGCAGTGTGAGATCGATATTCTTGAGGTTATGCGTGCGCGCTCCGCGCACGACGATATTCTGGGCTTCAGCGGCCCCGGCGATGGGGGTATCGGACATGCTCGGTGTTACGACCCTGCTGCTGCGAATTTGATGGAGACCTGAACCTCCAATCGTAGCGCAGGGCCGTAGCGGTCGCAACCAAATCAGGGCGTCCGAGCTCAGCGGTCAATCGATCCGGCACGCCTCGTCGAAGTCGAGGCGTGGGTTGCGCGGATACAACCCGCCGGGATCGCCGTACCCGAGATTCACGAGAAAGTTCGAGTGGACGCGGCCGCCCGGAAAGAACTCGGCATCCACTTTCGCGCGATCGAACCCGCCGATCGGGCCCGCATCGAGGCCGAGCGCGCGCGCCGCCAGAATCAGATACGCGCCCTGCATCGAGCTGCCCTGGTACGCCGCCCGCTCGATCTGCTCGGCCGGCAGCGCCGCAAACCAGCTCCTCACGTCGGCGTGCGGCACCAGCTTGGGCAGCCGTTCGTAGAACTCGAGATCGTGCGCGATGATCGCCGTCACCGGCGCGCTCATCGTCTTGTCGACGTTCTTCGGCGCCAGCGCCGGCTTCAGGCGCGCCTTCGCGTCGTCACTGCGCACGAAGACGATCCGCATCGGCTGGCTGTTGGCGGACGTCGGCGCGAGCTTCGCTAAGTCGTACAGCTCGCGCAGCACGACCTCGTCGATCGGCCGGTCCAGCCACGTGTTGTGCGTGCGCGCCTGGAAGAACAGCTGATTCAGGCCGCCCTGGTCGAGTCGCATTTCGTCGCCGAGCACGGCCGTGGTCCGGTCGCTCATCGGTCGCTCCAGCGCGCCCAGGCGATGGTGGCGGTCGACGCCAGCAACAGGATCGCGACCAGCGGATTGCCGCCGATGACGAAGAGGTGCGTGACGATCGCGCCCACCATGGTGACCGCGAGGGCGGCGGCGCCATAGGCGATGGTCGCGGGAATCAGCAGCAGGACAGCGGACGCCACCTCAAGCGCGCCGGTGAAATACCGGAACCACTGGCCGAGGCCGATGACGCCGAACTGCTCGACCATCGGCGGCGCGCCACTCAGCTTGAGGGTGCCTGCAAACAGAAACATCGCCGCCGTCAGAATCTGCAGGGTCCAGAGTGCTGCACCCTTCGTCCTCGACTGTTGTGCGACCAGAGTTGTCATCGTTTCTCTCCTGTAATGTCTATAACTGAACTATGTACCAAAAAAAAGGGCCTAGCGTCGAAGCCTGCCGAGCAGCTCGTGGAGCGTCGCCCATTCGGTAGGGGTCAACACCCCGAACAGCTCGCGTTCTGTCTGCATCTGGATCTCACTCCCCTTTGAATAGGCCGCTTTTCCTGCCTCGGTCAGCACCGCCAGGCGGGATCGGCGATCGTTCGGGTCGCCGGTCCTCTGGACCAGCCCGTCAGCTTCGAGGCGATCGACCAGTTGGGTCACGTTGGATTTCACACAGGACAGCCGCTCGGCCAGTTGCCCCAGCGGGAGGGACTCCCCCGCCTCCGTCAGCCGATGCAGCGCGGCAAGCTTCGCCAGCGACAGACCGACATCCGAGAGCCGCTGCTCGACCCGGCTTTCCAGCACGCTTGATGCGTGCAGCACCGCAAACAACCCAGTTCGTTCCACGTCAGACATCTAGTTCAGGTATGTAGCATATCACGAATCGGACAAATCGGTGGGTAGAATAACCGCCATGCAGAACCATCCCTCGCGCTCGCGTCGCTGGTTCCTGGGACTGGGCGCGGCGTGGAGTGCCACGCTGGTGGCGTGCCGCTCCAACACGGCGGCGCCTGCGGCGGAGCCGCGGGCGCTTGGCGCCGCGGTCAGCCCGTACGGATCGCGATCGAAATACGAGAAGACCGCGCGCTTCTTCAACCAGAACACCAAGGTGCCGCTCGAGGAAGCCGCGAGCCGCACGCCGCTGCACGACACCTACGGCATCATCACCCCTTCGTCGCTCCACTTCGAGCGTCATCATTCCGGCGTGCCCGAGATCGATCCCTCGCTCCACACGCTGACCATTCACGGCCTGGTCGATCGTCCGCTGGTCTTCAGCGTCGACGAGTTGAAGCGGCTGCCCTCGATTTCGCGCATTCACTTTCTCGAGTGCTCCGGCAACAGCGGCGGCGAGTGGCGCGGCGGCTCGACCGAGTCCGACGTCCAGCGCATTCACGGTTTGACCAGTTGCAGCGAATGGACCGGCGTGCCGGTGGCGACGCTGCTGAAGGAATGCGGCGTCCACGCCGAGGCGACTTGGGTCCTCGCCGAAGGGGCCGACGCGAGCAAGCACGATCGCAGCATCCCGATCAAAAAGATCATGGACGATGCGCTGGTGGTCTACGGCCAGAACGGCGAGCCGCTGCGCCCCGAACAGGGCTATCCGCTGCGCCTGCTGCTCCCGGGCTGGGAGGGCAACGCCAACGTGAAGTGGCTGCGCCGCCTCAAGGTGATGAACCAGGCGGCGATGAGCCGCGAGGAGACGTCGAAGTACACCGACCTGATGCCCGATGGCACCGCGCGTCAGTTCACGTTCGATATGGAGCCCAAGTCGCTGATCACCAAGCCGTCGGGCGGCGACACGCTGGCCGGGGCCGGGCCCTACGAGGTGACCGGCATCGCGTGGACCGGACGCGGCACGATCGCAAGCGTCGAGATCACCTTCGACGGGGGCGCGACGTGGACGAAGGCGCGGCTCGAGACACCGGTGCTGCCGCGGGCGCATACGCGGTTCAACTACTCGTGGAAGTGGGACGGCAAGCCGGCGCTGATGGCGTCGCGCTGCACCGACGACACCGGCTACACCCAGCCGCCGCTCGGCGATCTGATCACGGTGCGCGGCATGAACTCGCAGTATCACAACAACGGCATCCAGGCGTGGCAGATCGCGCCGGACGGAAAGATCACCAATGGCAACCGCGCATAGCCGGTTCGCGATCGCGGCCGCGATCCTCGGCGGCGTCTGCGTCGCGCAGGCGTTCACGCCGGCATCGGCAGCGCAGGCCGTCCGTCAGCGTTCCGTCATCGCGCAGGGCACCAGTCAGCATCCCGCTGTCGCGCAGGTCTTCAGACCCGCCGTCTTGGCGCAGTCGCCGACGTTCGGTGTCGGCAAGGCGCCGACGCCCGATCAGTTGAAGTTGATCGACATCGACGTCACCCCCGACGGCAAGGGGCTCCTCCCCGGCAGCGGCACGGCGGCCAAGGGTAAGGACGTCTACACGCGGCGGTGCGAAACGTGTCACGGACCCACGGGCAAGGAAGGGCCGCAGGAAGTGATCGCCGGCGGCCAGGGGTCGCTCGCCACCTCGAAGCCGCAGAAGACGGTCGGCAGCTACTGGCCGTACGCGACGACGCTGTGGGACTACATCAACCGGGCGATGCCGTTCGACCACCCGAGCACGCTGACGCCGGACGAGGTCTACTCCGCTGCCGCGTACGTCCTGTACCTCAATGGTGTGGTCGGCGAGCAGGACGTGCTGAACGAAACGACGCTGCCGAAGGTGCAGATGCCGAACCGCAACGGCTTCGTCGCCGACCCGCGTCCCGACACGCCGCTCAAGAAGAAGTAGCGCAGGCGCGCAGAGGAAGCATGACGCACCACCGCTGGACCGACGTGCCCCGCGAGCAGATCACCGCCACCGTCGCGCGCCGGTTCATCACCGGGGATTCGGTGACGATCGGCCGCTTCGAGTTGAAACAGGGCGGGGTCGTCCCCTCGCACGCGCACCTCAACGAGCAGATCAGCATGGTGATGAGCGGCGTGCTGCTGTTCCGGATCGACGGCCGCGAGACGATCGTCAAGGCCGGCGAGGTGATCCAGATTCCCGCCGGCGTGCCGCACGCCGTCGAGGTGATCGAGGACGCGGTGGCGATCGACGTCTTCAGCCCGGTCCGTCAGGACTGGCTCGACAAGACGGATACGTACTTCGGGCGGTAGGGGCTGGGTGCTTGGCGCCCGGTGCTGAGCGCGAGGCGCCAGGTGCTAGGCGCTGGGACTGGGTTGTTTGGGGGCTCGAATGAAACGCGTGGTTCTGATTCTGTTGCTCGCGGCACTGTTCGCACCATTCGAGGCGTGGGCGCAGCCGGCGGCGGCGGCGGACACGCCGGTATTCGTGGCGTATTACTGGCGCGCCCGGCCGGGCAAGGTGCAGGAGTACAGCGACTACATCAAGAACACGGCCGAGGCGATTGACGAGAGCGCGCGGCACGCGGGCGTGTTCGAGGAGGTGCGCACCGTGACGCCGGCGCCGGGCACGGCGACCGACTGGACGCACTTGCGGATCTTCCGGCTCAAGAACGCCGCCGCCGAGCAGGCGCTCGCCGCCGGGCTCGATGCGGCGACTCTCCGCGTCGTGCCGGACGAAGCGACGCGGAAGGCGAACAGCGACCGGTCCGCCGGATTGCGCGATCTGGTCCGCCGCGAAGTGTGGACCCAGCTGCGGTAGTCGTTGGTCTTTGGTCGTTCGTCGGGTAGAATGTCTGTTCTCGCCTGGCCGGCGTAGCTCAGTTGGTAGAGCAGCTGATTCGTAATCAGCAGGTCACGTGTTCGAGTCACGTCGCCGGCTCCAAATTCCTTCGACAAATTGCAATTTCAGCTAATACCGAGTCTAAGGTTTTGACATCCTGGTCATACCGGGATCACAAGAACGCGGCCGCTATTGAGCGTGAGCGGTATCGAAGCGCTTCCGGAACGCCGTAGCCGGTTTTTCGATTCTGTGTGCTCGTCGGATCAATTGCGACATCTGGCGGCCGTTCACCGGAAGCCCGTCAACGTCGCGCGCACCGACATTCACCATACGCGCCGAGCTCAAATCGAGGATCGGCGCGCGCTACCGGTGACCGTGACGGATTCCTGCACGCCGGCGGGTTTGAGCTCGAAGTCCAGCGTCAGCTCCTGTCCAAGCGCGAGCGTCATCGCGGTGTATTCGATCGCCGAGAAGCCGTCCTTGGCGATTTTAATCGTATAGCTCGAAGGCTTGAGCGATCCGATCGTGAAACGACCCTGATCGGTCGTGACCGCGGAGCGCTCGTCGCCAGTTCGCTCGTTCTTCACCGAGACGTGGGCGCCCGACACGAACGCGCTGCTCTGATCGCGCGCGGTTCCGGCAATGTTCCCCTGATCCGTCTGTGCGAACGACACACCGGGCATCGCGGCGACCCGGAGCGCCACCACCACCATCACGAAGTACTTCATCATCCCTGCCAAGCCCGCGCATGTCCGGACACGGTGCTGAAACGGCGGCGTCCTGTCTGGACGCGTTCTCGGCCAGGACTGTATGGGGACACCGTATCACCGGTATCTCGGGGATGTTCCGGGTTGTTAACTCCGGACGGTCCCGGGATGACGTATCGTCATCGGCCGACGTCTCGGATGGCCGCCGCCACTCGATCTGGACGATCTTCCTGCACGAAATGAGACGCGTCGTCGAGCGCTTCCACCTCGTGCCGCTTCAGATAGTGTTGCCATCTGGTCATCTCGCGGATCCCGAACCCGGGTTCGTCTTTCCGGCCCCATAGTATTTTCGCGGGGACGTCGGAGAGCACTGGCAATTTCGATTCAAGCGCGCGCAGCCACGCCTTAGCCTTGCGGATCTGCCTTGGAAACACCCATGTCGGCAGCCTCGCCGCCGGCGTTGGGAACGGATCCGTGTACGCGTGTCTCAAGCGTGTGGTGACCTTTTCAGAATGATGGATTCCATGAGGCACGACCACCTTGGCGAAGAAGTTCCATCGCGTCTGCAGCCAGTAGCCGATGGGCCAGCCACCCATGACGAGAGAAAAGAGCGTCTGAGGGATGGATGCCGGCCATGCCCACGAATTCATCACGACAATGCCGCGCAGATTTTCTGTGTGCCGAACGGCGTAACTCATCCCGATCGGACCGCCCCAATCCTGAACCACGAGTACAAAGTTCGTCAGGCCCACAGTCGCGATGAACTGTTCGACGGCTTGCGCGTGCTCCTGCGGCGTGAATGCATAGCCCGATGGGGCCTTCGACATCCCGAAGCCCGGATAGTCAAGAGCGACCAGCCGAAAGTCCGAACGCAGCTCCTTGATGACGTTCCGATAGAGATACGACCACGTTGGATTACCGTGTAGGAGAAGGACTGCCGGCCCGTGTCCTTCATCGACATAGTGAATGACGCCATCGCCGTACGGCAGCCAATGGTCCTCGAAGGGGTACTCGGACGGATCCACATCGAACGGCCTCGTCACGCACGCCTCCTCTTCAGCCCGTAGCGCCGTTGCCCCACGCCGCCTCCGAGATCTGTTGCTTCCAGCAGCTCAAGTTCCTCGTAGTGATCGCGCGGCAGAACCAGGCGAAGCCCCTCGCTCTCAAGCACGGGGACGATGTTGAATACGAGTTCATCAACCAGGCCCTCCGCCAGGAACGCGTTGATCAGCCTCTCTCCACCCGCGACCAGTGCGATGCCGTGTCCTCGCCGTTCGAGGTGCGCCAAGGCTTCGGCAGGCGCTGCCGCGCGCGTGGCGCCCCGCAGCTCGGCTCTGCTGGCCGAGACGACGACGATCTCCGTTTCGGCAAACGCCTGCCCGGCATCGTCAACCTTCCGGTTCGGCTCGGCCTGAAACGCCTCGAAGGTGTGACGCCCAACCACGAAGTTGCCCGCCCGCTTGGCCCACCGGGCGAAGTCCTCTAACGCCTCCTTCCTCGGCGGGTGCGCGGCGTCGGCCCGCGCATAGTTGCCGTTTACTGTCAGCGTTGCCCAGACGATCGTCATCATGTTCTTACCTTCATTTTATTAGATATAGTGTACTATATCTAATATGTCAACCCGCACAAGAACCTATCGATCCGATTCGCGACGGGCAAAGGCCGCGCTGAACAGGAAACGGATTCTGACTGCGGCCCAAAAGGCTTTTTCCAGGCGTGGATTCGACGAGGTGACCATCGGCGGGGTGGCTGCACTCGCTGGCGTCTCAGCCGCGCTGGTCTATGCGCTCTTCAAATCGAAAGAGGGACTCCTGCGGGCGCTGATCGACACGAGGGTCTTCGGACCCGACTACGTGTCTCTTGTCGAGAAGCTCACGGCACAGACCGATCCGGTCGACGTTCTGAACACGGCCGCACGCATCACGCGTTCGATTTACGAATCGGAACGGCGCGAGACGGGATCCATCCTTCGAATGGGCATCGTGTCTGCAGGAGTGCGAAGGCTCGAGCACAACCTCGAGCATCAACGGTACGAGCGCCAAGAGCTTGTCGTGCGCCGCCTCTTCGACATGGCGGCCATTCGGCCTGGGCTCAGTGTGACCGAGGCACGCGACATCCTCTGGAGCCTGACAACCGGAGAGCTCTATCGGCTGCTGGTAATCGAGCGGAAGTGGACGGACGATGATTATGAAGCATGGCTCGGGGGAGTGCTGGCAGCCGCACTCTTGAATAGCGGCGGGCGCGGGCCCGGCCGTGACAGATGACGCCTGTTCACCAGCAGACCGATCGGACGGATCGACGACCGCCTTTCGCAGCGGAGTGAGCGCCTATTCCCGGCCGGCGACGGTGACCACTCGCTGGACCTTGCGCATCGTACCGGCGTCGACGCCCACGCCCGCACTGCAGGCCGACCTGTTCGAACAGATCCGGTTTGCGCCGCCGCGCCGGCCGTGAGCGCCGCGAAGGTGTTCCGCTTTCAGCGCCACCATCGCCGCATTGAGCATCACCACCCGCTTACGGAATCCACTGCCCGTTGGAATCAGCCGCAGCTGGTCGCCGGAAAAGGACGGCCTGACGATAGAAGGCGCGGAACAGCGGATCGGTCAGCAGTTCGCGGCGCCGGTGCGACAGACCGCAGCGCCGGCGGCGCTCGCGACCACGCGGCGCATCCGGCAGGATCTCGAGCTGCCATTGCCGAACTCGCTCGCGGCTCACACCGAACTCGTCGGCGATCGCGGCGAAGGTTACGCACGGCTGGCGAAACAACGCCACCAGGCGCGCGCGCGCCCCGGTGCCGTAACGGTCCTCGAAGACGTCCGTTACGCCAGCCACTTCGCGGCACCGAGAACAAGCGCCAGCGTCAGCGCCGCGATCGCGCACTCCCCCACGACGCCCACGATCAACGGCCGCCACCCCTGATTCGACAGCACGCGCAGGTTGGTGCGCAGACCAATGCCCGCGAAACTGAATAGAAAGGCCCACCGCGACAGGTTCGCCAGGTCAGCCGACTCGGCGCGTGAAAAAGCGCCGACGGTGGCGAAGACGGAGATCCCGAGGAACCCGAGCACGAACTTCGGAAATTTGTTCCACAAGAAGGTGGTCTTGTCCCCGATCGCGGCGGCGCCGCCGCGGCGCACCCAGTACAGCGCGTAGCCGAGGACGACGAACCCGATCGTCGCGTTCCGCGCGGTCTTGGCCAGCACCGCGAACTTCCCGGCGGCGTCCGAGTACAGCGCGCCCGCCGCCGTGGCCTCGGCGGTGTTGTCGACCGCGAGTCCGACCCACAGTCCATACGCTTGATCGCTCATACCCAGGGCGTGACCGATGAGCGGAAACGCCACCAGACTCACCGCGCCCAGTGCGAGGATCGCCGCGATCGCGTATGACGCGTCCTCATCGTCCGCATCAATCGCCCCTTTCGCCGCGATGATCGCCGAGACGCCGCACACGGAAGCGCCGATCGCCAGGAGGCTGATCAATTTTGGCGGCAGCCCGAACGCGCGGCCGAGCCCGGTCATGATCACCATCGCGAGTAGGAGCTCGACGAATACGCACGCGAGACTGACGCCGCCCAGCTTGGCGACATCGCCCAGCACGAACCGCACGCCGAGGAGCACAATCCCGGTCTTCAGCCAGAACTCGTAGGTATCGACGCCGGCTTCGCAGACCCTCGGCACGCCGACGATGTTGGAAACGATCAAGCCGAAGACAATCGCCCAGAGGACGTACTCGATGTTCGGCAGCGTCAGGTGGTGCGCCCGGCCGTACGCGGCGATTGCCTGCTCGGTGAACTTGCCGGCATAACCGATGACGCCGAGCAGAAGGAGGCCGGGCACGAGGTTGGCGGCGCGGCGCGCCGGCGAGAGCGCCAGCCTCGGCGCGGCGATCACGACCGGCGTAACGGCCGTCACCACGCCACCCCGGTAATTGCGCCGAGCTTCACGAGGGCGACGGCCAGCGCCGCAACAATCACCGCCCACCAGTCACGGGAGAGTTTCACAACACCCACCTCCAAAAAGAAAAAGGCCCGGAAAGCGTGAAGCCTTCCGGGCCCTGCAACTGTTCGAGTGCGATTCGTGCTTGAAGAACTTAGGCGGGCACGATCCTCGTAGACACAGCGCGGCGCTCGGAGGCGTTGGCTCCGGCGCAACAACACGCGCAGGTCGAGGTCGTGAACACGATGATGTCTTATGGCACGGGATTACGAACCCTGTCAAGCAGCGACGCCGCCGCCGGCAGCGTCGAGGCGAACTGCGCCGCGAGCTCGGCACACTGCAGGCGGATATCGGGAATCGCGACGATCTCCCAGAAGCGCGCGCGCGACTGCGGTCCGATCGCGAAGATCCGCGACCCCGCCTCGCCGGAGGCGCGAACAAGGCTGCACACGTCCGTGACGTCGAGGCCGATCCCCAGGGCGTCGGGACGCGCCAGGCCGCGCGAGAGCAGCGCCTGCACGAGTGGATTGTCGATGTGCCGAGGATCGTCAACCAGCCCAATCGATTCGATGACGCGGTCCACAGTCAGCCACTCGGCCGCGGCGGCGCCTCTGGCGCGATACGCCACCCGCATCCGCCCGCCGGACCGCCGGCACTCGAGGACGCGTCCCGCGCGAATCTCGAGGCGCCCTTCGTCGAGCAGCCGATGCACCGTGTGCGCCACGGCCGGCGCCATGCGATGGCGGTGCACGTCCCACCACGGACGTGCATGGCGAAGAAAACGCCGCCGCGCATCGCTGGACATCGCGGTCCAGAGCGCCCGGGTGTGGGGCCGCAGCGCATCGACCACGCTGCGCCAGTCGCCGCCTCGCGCCTCGCATTCCGCCACGTGCGCGCGAATCCAGCGCAGCAGACGCGACACCGGCGCGCCGCACGGCACCTCGGCCGGTTCAAGCGGCCAGGCCGTGACGTCGCGGTGAGCCGACGGGAGAAGGCCGCGTCGCGAGACCGCAACGATTCGACCGCGATGACCGGTGCGGGTCAGCGTCAGGACCGTGTCGATCATCGTCAAGCCGGCGCCGATGATGAGCACCGTGGCGTCCGACGCAAGGTTGTCGAGCGCCTCGGGAGCCCATGCGCTAATCGAGGCGCCGCCGAGCTTCGCCGGTCTGCCGTCGTTGCCAGTCGCCAGAATGCAGTACTCCGCGTCGATGACGCTGCCGGACGCGAGACTGAGTCGAACGCCGCCATCACGCTCCTCGGCATCGACGCACTCGTCGCAGACGATTTCGAGAGCGGGGTACCGTGAGTCAGCCACGAGACTGGCAAGATAGTCGCCGTACACGCGGCGCGGGACGAAGCAGTACCGCGTCGGCGCGTCGACCCCCAGTTCGGGGCCGTTGATTTGCAGCCAGCGGAGAAAGTGATCGGGGTCGCTCGGAAACGCGCTCATGTTTGCCACACGCACGTTGAGCAAATGAGACGGGTCCGCGGTCGAATACGCGCGGCCGCGCCCCAGCCCGCGCCGTTTTTCGATCAACAGGATCCGCGCCGCCCGGCCGAGCGCCCGGCGCAGGTGACACGCAGCGAGCACGCCGGTTCCGCCGCCGCCGACGATGGCAATCGTGACCGGTGGCGACGTCATCGCTCAGGGCATGTGCGCCGTGCCGATGACCGAGCCGGCGATGACCGCAGCCAGCGTGAGCAGCCTCCGCGTGTTGCCGCCGTCCGCCGTATAGAGGCCCTGCCGCCGGCTAACCTCGTGACCGAGTTAGGCCGTCCCGACCGCAATGAGCAGCGCCGCCGCGCCCAGCGCCCGGCGTCGACCGCCGGCCGCGGGGGCACCGTGGCGCCACTCATTGACGTCATCGTCGCAACGCCACTCATGACGTCTGCGACGGACCGGGCTGCTTCGTCACGCGCAGGTACGGCTTCTTCGCGACGTAGCCGGGGAACCGCTTGCGCGCGTCCTCATCCGACACCGCCGGTATGATGATGACGTCGTCGCCATTCTTCCAGTCTGCCGGGGTGGCCACCTGGTGCTCCGACGTGAGCTGCAGCGAATCGATCACGCGTAGGATCTCGAGGAAGTTGCGTCCGGTGCTCGCCGGATAGGTAAGCGTCAGCTTGAGCTTGTTGTCCGGGCCGATCACGAACACCGATCGCACGGTGGCGGTGTCGCTGGCGTTCGGATGGATCATGTCGTAGGCGTTGGCGATGCTCTTGTCGGGGTCGCCGATGAGCGGAAAATTGAGCGCCTGCCCCGTGACGTCCTTGATGTCCTGCGACCAGCGCGCGTGTGAGTCGAGCGGATCGACGCTCAGCCCGATCACCCTCGTGTTCCGCCTGTCGAATTCGGGCTTCAGCTTGGCGACGGCGCCAAGCTCGGTCGTGCAGACCGGCGTGAAGTCGCGCGGGTGCGAGAACAGCACCGCCCACTTCCCGTCCTTCCACTCATGGAACCGGATCGGTCCCTCGGTCGTCTCCGCGGAGAAATCTGGAACCACGTCGCCGAGTCGAATCGCCATTACCGTCTCCTCGTACGTCCGGAGAATGTTCAGACCGTTCCAAACGCAAAAAGGCCGCTTGCAGAAACACGGCAAGCGGCCTGGTTCGTCGCGACGTCGCTGCTGTGCGTGCTACACGACGCGAACTCCATGACCGCAACGCCGACAACAACAGCAGGCGGGCACACGTCGCGCCGCCCTGCTCAAGGAAACATTGTTGTCGAGATCGCAGGCACTCACGAGCTGAATATATGCCGTGCGCGCATGCACGTCAACGTCCAACGACGACACGCCACGATTGTGGCCGCCAGCGCAAACCGCTCGGCCCGATCGCGGTAAACGAACGCAACCGCCAATCGGCGCAGAGAATCTCGATCACGCGCAGCCGCGCAGACCAGCTTCGCGTGGTTGCCGTCGGTGATGCGCGAAGCGTTGCTGGTCCCAGCTGCGGGCGTGTTGATCCTGCAGGACCTCTCGCGACGCACATGGGCCGCGCGTGCTCTCCTCACGGCGGCATTGGTTGGCGGACTATCTGCGCCGTGATCGCCTTTCAGCCCGCGGAACACTTCGTCACGCGTGTCATAGTCGCGGCCGCGCGCCGTCAGGACCAGGAAGAGGAAACGCCTTCAGGTGGGGTGAGTCGAAGCAGGCAGCACGCCGACATACCTGGCGCGCGGTCGAATCAGCAGGCCGCTTGCATACTGCTCGATTGCGTGTCCAATCCAGCCGACGCTTCGCCCGACGGCAAACAGCGCCAGCGGCGATTCGGGAGGCAACCCGAGAATGCGGCCGACGGCGGCCAGTCCGAAGTCGACGTTCGGGTGATCGCCGGTCGCGCTCGCGGCGGCGTCGGCGAACTCGGCGACGAATCGGCATTCGGCCGATGTGGCGTAGCGCTCGCGTAACAGATCCAGCAGCAGGCGCGCGCGCGGATCCCCGTCGCGATACAACGGGTGGCCGAAGCCGTCGATCGGTTCGCCGCGGCGCAGGCGTGCGGCGACCGCGGCGCGCAAGGGCCGCACCCGCCGCATCGACGCGAGCATCGACTCCACACGGGCGCTGGCGCCACCGTGTTTCGGGCCCTCGAGCGCCGCGAGAGCGGCAATCACGACGGCATAGGGATGCGCGCCGGTCGAGGCGACGCACCGCGCCGTGAACGCCGACGCGTTCAGCTCGTGGTCAGCGCAGAGCACCAGCGCGGCGCGCAGGACGTCGGCTCCCCGGCCGCCCACCTTCCACGCTCGTGCGAACGTCGCGTCGACCGCCCCATCGGCGTCGGCAAAGGCCGCCGCACGCGCCAGTAACCGGAGGATCGCCGCTCCCGTGACAGCCACGCTCGCCGGCCGGACGTCAAACGTTTTCGCGTCGTGGGTCGCGCCGGCCGCGAGCATGGACTGTGCCCGAGCGATAAACGGCATGTGCCGTTGTGCCGGCGTGATGCGCGCCGCCACCCCGATGCGACCCGGACTGAAAGCGGGCGTATCCAGCGCGCCGGTCCACAGCAGCGAGGCCACCTCTTCGAGCGATCGGGTTCGCGCCAGCACCGTCGCATCCAGGCCGCGGTAGTACAGCCGGTGGCCGTCAATCAGCGCGATCGACGACTCCAGCGTCGGCATCCCCCACTGCAGCGCGCGAGCGGCGGCTTTGTCCGGGGCGCGCCGTTCCTCGGTGCGCTGCCGCAGTTGCTCGAGATCCTCGCGCGAGTAGGTCCGTTCACGCGGCGATGCGGAAGAGGCCTGCGATCGGACACGACCGCGGCTGACGTAGGCATAGAGGGTCGCGCGGGTGACGCCGAGGAGCGTGGCGGCGTCTGCAGCGCCGAGCCACAGGTGTGCTGCTTTTCTCATATTGATTTCACAATCAACGTTGACGACATCATACACGTAGGTTTACGGTGAAGACATGGTGAGCAGCGGATTGGACGGCATCGTCGCGGCGACGACGCGATTGAGCCGCGTCGACGGCGATCGCGGCGAACTGGTGATCGCCGGATATGCGATCGAACAGCTGGCCGAATACGCCACGTTCGAGGAGACCACCTGGCTGCTGTGGCACGGCGACCTGCCATCGGTTGCGCAGCTCGACACCTTCGCCGCGCAGCTCGCCGCCGAGCGCGACATTTCCGCCGCGACCATCCGGCTGCTGCGCGACTGTGCGGACCGGCAGATCGAGCCGATGGATGCGCTGCGCATCGCGGCGGGCACGTTATCGCTGATGTCGGACGATGCGCCGGGAATTGTCGCGAGGCTACCGACGATCGTCGCTGGCTACTGGCGCTTGCAGCGCGGCCTGGAGCCGCTGGCGCCGAGGCCGGACCTGCGACACGCGGCCAACTTCTTATACCTGCTCGACGGCGAGCCGCCGAACCCCGAGCGTGTCAAAGCGCTCGAAACGTATCTGAATACCGTCGTCGATCACGGGCTGAACGCGTCGACGTTCACCGCCCGGGTGATTACGTCGACCGGGGATCTGGTGTCGGCGGTGGTCGGTGCGTTGGGCGCCTTGAAGGGCCCGTTGCACGGCGGCGCCCCTGGTCCCGCCCTCGACATGGTGTTCGAGATCGCCGATGCGTCGCGCGCCGAAGCCGCGCTGCGCCGGAAGCTCGCCGCGGGAGAGAAGTTGATGGGTTTCGGGCACCGCGTCTATAAGGTGCGCGATCCGCGGGCCGACGTCCTTGCCAGGGCGGCCCAGCGTCTGTTCACGCGCGCCGGCGACATGTCGCTCTACGCGCTCGCGCGCGCCGTGGAGACGCAGGCGCTGCGTCTGCTCGAGGAGTACAAGCCAGGCCGGAAGCTGCAGACCAATGTGGAGTTCTACACGGCGCTGCTCCTGCACGGCCTCGGATTCGACGTGCCGCTGTTCACGCCCACCTTCGCGGTCAGCCGAGTGAGCGGCTGGATCGCGCATGCCTTCGAGCAGCGTCAAGCGAACCGGATCATCCGCCCTGAATCGGAATACATCGGACCGATCGACAGGACGTGGGTGCCGGCGGTCAACCGGAGTAGCGGTGATTGGTTAACCGCCGATAGCGGTGCACGGTGACGACGACGAACGTCACCAAGAACACGTGCCAGCCGATGGCTCGAGCAGGCCCGCCAGCATCTTCGCCGTGGTGCTCTTCCCCGATCCGTTCGGGCCAAGGTAGCCGACCACTTCGCCCGCGCGAACGTCACAGTCGACGTCGCTCACCACCGCCGTCCCGAAGAATCGCTTCACGAGGTGTCGTGCTTCCGGCATCGGTGCCTCCACGAGCCGCGGTCTTGGCGGTCGATCCCTACTCAATCCGCAACGCGGCGGTCGGCTCGAGTCGCGTCGCGCGCTGCGCTGGCACGATCGACGCGACCAGCGCGACGATGGCGAGGAGGGCGACGGTCACGCTGAGCGTCACGACGTCGTGCGCCTGCGTGTGCATCAACGTCTTCTGCATCAGCCGGCCGACCACGAGTGCCGCAGGCACGCCAAGGAAAACACCGGCGGTGATGATCCAGGCGCCGGTCTCGAGAAACAGCCAGCGCACCTGCGTGGTCTGGGCGCCGAGCGCCATTCGGACGGCAATCTCCTGCGTGCGGCGCCGCACGGCGTAGGCCATCGCCGAGTAGAGGCCCACGCCGGAGAAGACGAGCGCCAGGCCGCCGACCTTCGCGAAGTGCCACGCAATGCCGGCCGGACCTGCCCGGGAGCGATCGCGAAGTTCGTCGAGCGTTCTCACGACGCCGAGCGCGAGATCCGGATCGATAGCGTTCACGGCCTCGCGGGTACCGGAGACGAGGGAGCGTGACCCGCCAGAGCCGCGTACGATCAACGTGACCGCGGCCGGCGCCTCGGCGCGAAACGGCAGATACACCATGGGGACGGGATCGCCCGGACTCTGTCGAATGTCGGGAGCGACGCCGACGATGGCCACCGACACCGGCGTCGCCGCGCCTTCGGCTTCTCTCAGGTAGTTCCGTTGCACCGTCGGCGGCCGGATCTCGAGGCGACGACCGATCGGATTGCCGCCGCCAAGGTAGACATTGGCGAATCGCTGGTTGACGATCGCCGCCTCGTGCCCGGGAGTGCCATGCACGTTGGAGAAGGGCTCGCCGAGCACGAGACCGCGGACGACGGTATGAAAGTATGCGGGCTCCACGAGGACGGTCATGACGTCCGGCGGCGGATCGATCGTGGGCCGCCCATCGACGGCGATGAGCTGGCGCCGTCCAGCCGGCGAGAACGGCGCCGCGCTGGCGACGGTACTCGCGGTCACTCCCGGCACCGACATCAACCGAGCTTTCAGCTGCTCGTGAAACGCGACCCGCTGGTCGCGCGTCGCATACGTCTTGGCCGGCAGTCGAACGAATGTGGTCACCGCATCCGACGTCTGCACGTTGCGGTCGAGCGCATAGAAATCGAAGAACCGTGCGGCGGTCAGTCCGGCGCCGTTCAGGAGCGCCAGCGTCACGGCGAACTGCGCGACGAGCAGCGCGTGGGTCCAGCGCCGCACCTTCGGCGGCGTGCTGAGACGACCGCCTTCCTTGAGTCCGTCGACGGTCGCGCGACGCGAGGCATAGATGGCCGGCGCCAGGCCGAACAGCGCGGTGATGACGAGCGCGACGGCCGCCAACGTCCCCAGCAGGGGGACGTCCATCTTGATGCGCCAATACGGCAACGGCGGGGCGGCCTGCGACGTCGAGATCGTCAAGGCGAGCCACGAGCCGCCGACCGCGAGGACCCACGCCACCGACGCCAGCAGCAGGCTCTCGACCAACAGTTGCCGCACAATCCGCCACCGTGTGGCGCCGATCGCCAGGCGGATCGCGATCTCGCGCGATCGGTACGCCGCGCGTGCCAGCAGCAGATTGGCCAGGTTGGCGGCGGCGATGAGCAGGACGAAGGCGGCGGCCAGCAGCGGCATGAGGGTATTGGCGTCGGTCAGCCTCGCCTCTCCGTTGTACGCCTCGACGAGCGAGTTCACGAGCGGCCGGACGTCCTTGTTCGTGTCCGGATGCGTCGCGGCGAGATGCGCCGCGATCGGCGCGAGCCCGGCGCGAACCCGGTCGAGGTCGGAGCCGTCGGGAAGACGGCCGATCATCAACAGCCCGCGTGCATCGCGACGTTGCGCCGCGAACCCTGGCATCTGCGCCAGCGGCAGCCAGACATCGGTGAAGTCGACGAAGCGGATGCCGTCAGGCATCACGCCGACGATCGTCGCCGGCGTGGTGACGTTGATTGCGATCTTGTGTCCCAGCACGTCCCGGCTGGCCCCATAACGGCTGTGCCAGATGTTGCTGGAAATGATGGCCACGGCTGCGGCGCCGGGACGATCGTCAGCGGCCGAAAAGTCGCGGCCGATGACCGGCTTGACGCGGAGCACGGAGAAGGTGTCGGCCGACACATACAGGCCGTCGAATTGTTCGGGCACGGCACCGTCCCGCCCCAAGCTGATCGTGGCGATCGCAAACGCGGCCGCCGGACCGTCGAACACCCGCGCGTCGCGGCGCCAGTCGTCGAAGTCGGCAGAGGAGACCCCTGCCGGCTGCCCCCGTCCATCGATCGTCCTCATGATCGCGATGCGGTCCGGCCGCTCGAACGGGCAGTCGCGCCACAGGAATGCGTAGGTGCTGATGAAGGTCGTGTTCGCCACGCCCATGGCGACGGCGAGCGTGAGGATGGCGCCGGCCGTGAACCACCGGTCCTTGAGGAGGATCCGCCAGGCAAATCGGACGTCTGCGGCCAGGTCGGCGAGCGCGGGCGGGCGGCGGACGTCGCGGCAGGCTTCCTTGATTTGGTCGAGGCCGCCGGACGTCAACCGCATCTGGCGCCGCACGTCGGCTTCTGATTCGCCGCCACGCACACGATCGGCGATCTCACGTTCGATGTGGTCGACGAGCTCGGCGTCGAGCTCCCGCTCGAGCTGGTGTGGCCGGAGCAGGCGCCGCCACCAGGTCATCGCGATCCCGCCGCGGGTTTGAGAATCAGGCCGATGGCCTCGGTCAAACGGACCCAGCTCGCCGCCTGTTCCTTCAGCTCGCGCCGTCCCTTGGGCGTGAGGCGGTAGAACTTCGCCTCGCGGCCGGTATCGGACATCTTCCAGTCGGCCGTGAGCAGCCCTCGATTTTCGAGCCGGTGCAGGGCGGGATAGAGCGAGCCCTGCGGCACCTGCACCACGTCGCGCGAGATCAGCTGAAGGCGCTGCGCGACGCCGTAGCCGTGAATCGCCCCGGCGGCGACGATCTGCAGGATTAACAGGTCGAGCGTGCCTTGGGGAAGATCGGCTTTCTCGGGCAACCTACACCTCTCGCTTCTACCTATATCGCAGTACGTGTAGAAGTGCAAGGTGTGCGATCGCGTTGGCCGGTCCGCGGGGAGGCTTTCTACTCGGCGCGCAGCGCGACGATCGGATCGATCGCCGCCGCGCGCCGCGCCGGCACGTAGGTGGCCACGATGACCACGATCAGCAATGCACCAGCCGCGACCGTGTAGGTCACGATGTCGGTCGGTGCGATGCCGAATAGCAGGTCGGCGAAGGTACGGCTCGCGCTGTATGCCGCAGGGACGCCGACACCGAGCCCCGCCGCGGCCATGAGAAGCGATTCACCGAGCACCAGCGCGATCACCTCGCTTGTCCTTGTGCCCAAAGCCAGCCCTGCGCGAGGAGTGGACGCGCCTCGCGCCGTGTGCTATTCATGTGGTATTACCACATGAGCAAGATGCCCGCAGCCAAACTCGATCTGTTAAAAGGCACGTTGGACCTGATGGTCCTGCAAACGCTGGACGCGATGGGCCCCCTCCATGGTTACGGCATCGCCCGCCGCATTGAACAAGTGAGTGGAGACGAGGTCCTGCTGAATCAAGGCACGATCTACGCATCGCTGCTGCGGCTGCAGCAGCGACGATGGATTGCGGCAGCGTGGGGCACTTCCGAAAACAACCGCAAGGCGAAGTTCTACTCGATCACCAGAGCCGGCGTTCGGCAAATGAAAGCTGACAAGTCGCAATGGGACCGGCTCGCCGCGGTGATGGGCCGAGTACTCGCGACCGCGACAGCGCGAGGAAAAGAATGAGCGCCCTCAAGCAGGCCGCTGCCCGCCTCATCGCCCTCTTCCAGCGCGATGCCCTTGACCGTGAGTTCGACGAGGAAGCGCAATCGCACCTCGACCTGGCGGCCGACGACTACGTGCGGCGAGGGATGACCGAAGCCGAAGCCGGCCGGCTCGCGCGTAAGAAGTTCGGCCCGGTGGAAGCGGCAAAGGATGCGCATCGCGACTCCAGAGGACTGCCATGGTTCGACGGGCTCCTCTACGACCTGCGGTTTACGCTGCGCGGGCTCCGGCGCGACCGCGTGTTTACGCTCGCGGTCGTGGCCATGCTCGCGGTCGCTACCGGCTTGAATGTCACGGTGTTCGCTGTGATGGACACGATCCTGTTCCGGGGCTATCCCCTCGTCACACGAAACAATCGGCTGGTGTACCTGCAGGAGCACGGTCCGTCGGGTGCCTGTTGCATCTCGTACCCGGATTTTCAGGATTGGCGTACGCAAGCGCATGCGTTTGAGGGGCTGGCGATCGTATCCGAGAAGGCGGTGACGTTCCGGGATGGCGAAGGACGCCCGCTAGACACGCGTACCACGACGGTGAGTGCCAACACGTTTGGGCTCCTGGGCGTTCCGCCGATGTTGGGCCGAGACTTCGCGTCCGCGGACGAGCGCGCGGGAGCCGCGCCGGTCCTAATTCTCAATTACCGGTTTTGGGAGAGCCGGTTTGCCAAGCGCGCTGACATCGTCGGATTGACGGTCCACATCAGCGGGGCGCCAGCGACTGTCATCGGCGTCATGCCAGAGCGTTTCGATTTCCCGCTCAAGGTGGACGAGGACTTCTGGATGCCGGTCGTCCACACCGCTGAACTGCAGCAACGCGGTCTCACGCCCGGCGGCTTCACGGCGGTTGGACGCTTGCGCGATGGCGCAAGCCTGCAAGAAGCCCGCGCGGAGCTCGAGACGATCAACCGTCGACTGGAAGCCGACTATCCGGCGACCAATCGCGGTTTGGTTCCAACGGTCGGCACGCACTCGCAGCTGAACAGCGGACCGGATGCGCCGATCATCTGGGGCTCGCTCTGGGCGGCGGCGTGGTTCGTCTGGCTGATCGCGTGTGCCAACGTCGCCAACTTGACGCTCGTACGAACCATGGGACGCTGGCGCGAGCTGTCCACGAGGATTGCGCTCGGCGCGGGTCACGGACGCGTCATGCGTCAGATGTTCGTGGAGAGCCTGGTGCTGACCGCCGCCGCAGGAGCGATCGGCTGGTGGATTACCCGCTGGAGCGTCCGGACCTGGGTCGAGATCACCGCCTCCCGTTACCAGGTGCTCGACTACAGGGTAGATTCCGGCACGCTTGCCTACCTGGTGGCGATCTCCGTCGCCGCAGCGCTGTTATGTTCGCTGGCGCCGATCGTCAGGGTTGCGCAGCTTGGCGTCAGCGGTGCGCTCAAGGGGGACGCGCGCGGTGTCACACACGGCCTCCGCGCCAAACACATGACGGCCGGATTGGTGGCCGGCCAGATGGCGCTGGCCATTGTGCTGCTCTCGGGAACGGGCGTTCTCGTGCGAAGCTTCATCACCATTGTGGGCGCGGACACAGGTGTTCGCGATCCCGATCGCATCCTGGTCGGAACGATGCGATTGCCGTCCGACAAATATGCGACGCCTGCGGCGCGGCTTGGATATTTCGAACAGGTCGAACAGCAATTGAAGACAGTGTCGGGGACCGAAGAAGCGGCCGTCGCGACCACCCTTCCGGTCAAATCCCAGGGCCTGCGGACGGTCGACATCGAGGTCGAGAGCCAGCCCCGGCTCGGCGACGAGCACGAATGGGTCCAATCATTGCGGGCCAGCTCGGGCTACTTCAAGGTGGTGGGCGCCTCTCCTCTATCGGGCCGAGCGTTCATCGACGGCGATCGTGCAACCGGTTTACCCGTCGCGATCGTGAACCAGAGTTTTGCGGCGCGGTACTGGCCCGGCGAGCAACCGGTTGGCAAGCGCCTCCGCGAACGAACGCGGAATGCGCCGGACGAGTGGCGGACAGTTGTGGGAGTCGTACCGAACATCATGCAAGGGGACCCGCTGAGGCAGCACTTCAGGCCGCTGGTCTACGTGCCGTTGCAGCAGTCGCCAGCGGTCTCCCGAGGCTTCTTTCTTCTCCGCACCAGCGTCCCTCCCGGTCAGATCGCCGCAGCGGTCCGCGCCGCCGTGCAGACGATCGATCCGGATGTCACGTTGGAGGACTTCGACACGATGAAGGCGGGCTTCACGTTCGATCGCGACTTCATGGATGCCGAGCATAGCGAGCTGGGCAAGCACGCGAAGGTCGCGCCCATTTTTGCCGTGGTGGCCCTTCTGCTCTCCGGCATCGGGCTCTATGCGGTGATCGCCTATTCCGTGAGCCAACGCACAAAAGAGATTGGGGTGCGGATCGCCATTGGCGCCGCATCGCGGCATATCCGCGCCCTCATCTTCCGCGAAGGCATGCGGCCCGTCGTGCTCGGGTTAGTTGTGGGCCTGACGCTGTCGCTCGCCGTCAATCGGATCCTGCAGTCACAACTCGTCGGCGTCTCGCCTTACGATCCTGTGACGTTGGCCGCCGCGCCCGCCGTCCTAATTCTGGTCGCACTGATCGCGTGCCAGATCCCGTCGCGCCGGGCTCTGCGGATCGATCCAGCCGTCGCGTTGCGGCATGAATAGGACCCGGGTGGTCGGTGTCGAGTCTGCTGATGTCCGCGGAGGGTTTCGGCCATCCGGAGGCAGTCATGACGCCGAGATCCCATTTCGAGCACACATTCAGTATTCTTCCCGCCAGGCGATCGGCCGCGCGGGTCGCGCGGAGGAGGAATATTCCGCATATGAAAATGGTGACCGCGACACGCAAGCGACAGCACATCGGTTTGCCTGCCAAGGAATCTGGAGCCATCAACCACTTCCGACCACACCCGTGGCACGGTCTGGAGGTGGGTCCCGATCCGCCGGAGGTTCTCAACGCGTACATCGAGATCACACCGTTCGATCTGATGAAGTACGAGGTCGACAAAGTCTCTGGCTATCTTCGCGTCGATCGACCGCAGCGTTCCTCGGCACAACCGCCAGCGCTGTACGGGTTCGTGCCGCGAACCTATTGTGCCGAGCGCGTTCGACGACTGGCACCAGGGGCGAAGCGAGGAGACGGTGATCCGCTCGACATCTGCGTCCTCAGTGAACGGGCGATCACACGAAACGAGATCATCGTCAGGGGGCGCGTGATCGGGGGGCTGCAGATGATCGACGTCGGCGAGGCCGACGACAAGATCATCAGTGTGCTGGAAAACGACTACGTGTGGGGCGGCGCTCGAAACATCAGCGACGTGCCTTCGGTGCTGGTCGAGCGACTGCAGCACTACTTCCTGACCTACAAGTTCGTGCCCGGACAGCGCGCGAACGCTCGCATCGCGAAAGTCTACGGACGGGCTCACGCCCTGAAGGTCGTCCGCGCGGCGACCGCGGACTACTACGACAAGTTTGCGTCGTAGCCACCCACGCCGGCTCCACTCGAAGGCCGGGCGGCCGCCGCCTACGCCTTCAGGAATGCCCGCCTGTGTGCCAGCGTCGTCCATGATCGAGCGAATGTCGGCCCGACCTGACCTCCCGATCGGAAGGCTTCGTCATGTTCGAGTCCGACGGGAGATTCGCCCACGGCTCCGAAGCGGTGCATGGGTCCCGTCCAATCGCGTTTCGGCGTCTCGAACCGCAGTTCACCGACGACGCGGCGCGGCACAGTGCTAGTCGACCGCCGCTCGCGGCGATGCTGAATTCTTGTCGCCGCCGCCGTGCGACGCTTTGCATACCGGACACGGCGTCGGCGCCAGACTGTTGTCGACCAGATGCTTCACTGGGTTGACCGTTTGCAGATACGCGAAGATCGCCTTGAGATCGTCGTCGGTCAGATTGCGATAACTCGCCCACGGCATCATGTCGTCGAGCTTGCGCGCAACCACCCGGCCCGTGCGCATCGTCTGAATGAAGAGCGCCTCATCGTAGTACGGGATTCCCGACGGATCGCGCGTGATGTTGACGCTCGTGACGGTATGGCCGGCGGTCGCATCGGGAAGGGGAAAGCCGCCGGCGAAGTCGAGCCGCGTGAGCTTGTTGCCCCGGTCATCGCTCGCGGTGTGACACTCCGCGCACACTGCCATGCGCACCAGATATGCGCCTTTGCGTTCCGGCGTCGACATGTCTGGAGCCGGCACCGGAGCCGTGATCGGCCGCGGCAGGCTGTTGATCAGCGGTCCTGGCGGAAACGGAATTTTGGTCTTCGGCAATGCACGACGAATCGCCGGCAGCGTGCGAAGGTACACCACGATCGAGGCGAGATCCTCGTCCGACATCGCGGCGAAACGCGCGTAGGGCATCACCGGGAACAGCGTTCGGCCGTCGTGTCCGATTCCCTCGCGGATCGCCCGCGCGAACATGTCGTCACTCCAGGTGCCCGCGCCGGTCTCCACATCGGGTGTGAGGTTCGGCGCCGTCAGCCAGGGCATATTCTCGTCCGCCCAGGTTCTGCCCGCACCTTCGGCGCCAGCCTTGGCCGGATGCCCGTCGATCGTTCGGTCCCACTCGGAATGGCAGCCGATGCAGGCGCTCGCCGCCGTGAACATGTACTTGCCGCGTTCGACGCGAGCCGGAGTGCTCTCGAACTTCCGGTCGGTGAGCGGTCGGGCCGCAGGGCCGATCAACGGCCGCCATCCGACGGTCGCCGTAATCGCCACCGCCAGCACCACCACGACGCCACCTAACGCACCCCACACACCGACCCGACGCCCTACCGACATCTGACCTCCACTGGCTCACATTCCGTTGCCGGTAGATACTACGATATCCGCCGCCTGAAGCCCGGGATCGATGGCGCCTCCGCCGACGAGCGGTAACGAACGTCATGAACACACAGGACCTTTCCATCACGTTGACGACGCTGTTCGCCGAGCTCGTGGACGGGCCGCCGGCAGACGCCGCGTACATGCTCAATCGCGGCGACCTCGGCCTGCTGCGATCGCTCGATCGGCTCACCCCGGCTCAGGCGTCGGCGGCCCCGCGCGCCGGCGCGTCGATCGCGGCGCACGTCGACCACCTGCGCTACGGCCTGTCCCTGATGAATCGCTGGAGTGCCGGAGAAAATCCGTTCGACGACGCCGACTGGTCTGCCAGCTGGCGGAGCACGGTCGTCACCGCCGCGGGATGGCAGACGCTCAGAGACGATCTCAATCGCGAAGCGCATCGCTGGCTGGACGCACTGCGAGTGCCGCGCGAGGTGTCGACAACCGAGCTCAATGGCATCGTCGGCAGCATCGCGCACCTGGCGTATCACCTCGGAGCGATTCGACAGATCGACCGGGCGGCGCGCGGTCCCGCCGAGCAGGATTCTCCTACGTCGTAGCGCGCGATCCGCGTCCTTCAACGCTGCCTCTGTCATGATGATTGGCCGCCGCAGGCGTCGGGGAAAGGTCCAGAACGATCCAAACGGGTAGGCCAGTCAGCAACGACTGAAGTACAACAAGGGATGGCCAGATGGGAGGTGTCGTTCACGCTCGAGCGCGGACCGGGAGTGCCGCTGTTCCAGCAAATCGCGCGGGCGGTGAGCGCAGATATCCGGCGCGGGCGGCTGCGTCCCGGCGACGCGCTGCCCGGCACGCGGACGCTGGCGCACGCGCTCGGCGTCCAGCGGCTGACGGTGGTGGCGGCGTTCGACGAGCTCGTCGCCGAAGGGTGGATCGTCAACCAACGCGCTCGCGGCGCCTTCGTGTCCACGGATCTGCCCGATCCGAAACCACGGCGATTTACCTCGTGGGAGCCGCCCGTTGCGATGGCCGACCGCACCGGTTTCGATCTGCTGGCGGCGCCCGAACCCGAACGTCCCTACGACGTGCCGCGCGGCAGCCTGCTGTTCGCCCCCAGCCGGCCGGATGTCCGTCTGGTTCCCGGCAAGGTGATTGGCCGCGCATTCCGGCGGGCGATGAGCCAGCGCGCGGGAACGCTGCTGTCGTACGGCCCCAGCCAGGGGCACCCGCGCCTTCGCCAGTCGGTGTCGACGATGGTGGCGTCGACACGCGGGCTGGCGGCCGGCCCCGAGAATGTCTGCATCACGCGCGGCAGCCAGATGGCGCTCTCGCTGCTCTCGCGCGCCTTGCTTCGTCCAGGCGACGTGGTCGCGGTCGAGCAGCTCGGCTATCGATCCGCGTGGGAGTCCTTCAAGGTGGCGGGGGCCAAGGTGATCGGCGTGCCAGTGGACCGCGACGGACTCCAGGTCGACGCGCTCGAGCGGGCCATCGCCCAGCACGATATCCGCGCCGTTTACGTGACGCCGCATCATCAATTCCCGACGACCGTCACGATGTCGGCGGGCCGCAGGCTGAAGCTGATGGAGCTGGCGCGCACGCACCGCTTCGCCATCATCGAGGATGACTACGATCACGAATTCCACTACGACGGGCGGCCGGTCCTGCCGCTGGCGAGCGCCGATCGATTCGGCGTCGTGATCTATGTCGGCACCTTTTCGAAGGTTCTGGCGCCGGCGCTGCGGCTCGGCTACGTGGTTGCGCCGGTCCCCTTAATCGCGCGCATTGCGGCCCACCGATCGCTGATCGATACGCAAGGCGACCAGGTGCTGGAGTACGCGATCGCCGAGCTGCTCGACGACGGGGAAATTCAGCGGCACATCCGGCGGGTGCGGCGTGAGTACCATGCCCGGCGCGACACCCTGGTCGAGGCGCTCCGGAGCCAGCTCGCTGACGACGTCACGTTCGCGGTCCCCGCCGGCGGGATCGCGCTCTGGGTCCGTGCGACCAAAAGTGCCGATGTCGATCGATGGGCCGCGCGTGCTCGGGACCACGGGGCGGTGATCGTCACCGCCGCGGCGTATGCGCTCGACGGCCGACCGCGGCCATTCATGCGTCTCGGTTTCGCGTCACTGAACAGCCGGGAACTGGAGGAAGGGGTACGCCGCCTCGCCGCAGCGCGCCCGATCAGATGACGCGCCTACTGGTGCGGACGGCTGCGCATCGGATCCGGACCGAGTGCCGCATCGTTGAAGTACCGATCGTCGAGAATCGCGAGATGGTGCGCGAGATGGCCGGCGATCACATAGGCCAATGCGCGCACGCTGACCGGATTGCCGCTGGCGGTCCCGCGCCGCGTCCACGCGTCGGCAGGCAGATCGCGAAACAGGGCCACGGTCGCCGCGCGAACAGCGCGAAACTCCTCGATGTGGCTCCCCCATGTCCGCCCGTGCGCGCCGGCGCCGGCAACCGCGACGTCCTGGTCGAAGCTCGGGAGCGGCGTGTCGAATCCCCGCGCGAACCACAGTGCGCGGAAGGCGAACACCCGCTCCGCATCGTTGACGTGGCCGACCACTTCCCTGGCGCTCCACTTATCCGGCGCGTACCGTCGCAGGGAGTCCGGGTCGGATACGGTCCGTAACCGCGCCAGCGCCGCGTCGGCCTGAGTGGACAGGTACGCACCGATGTCGTCGGTCACGACCTTGTCGATGTACGTGAAATAGTAGTCGGCTGCTTCGCCTCGCTCGGGCCTGCCTGCGTTCATCATCGGACACCTGTTTGCGTTTACCGATCTCGACTCGACCGCCCGAGTATCGCAATGTTTCAGCCCCGGCGACAGCGCCAGAAAGGGAACGCGCGCTAGTCCACTGCCCCACGCGCCTCGTGATCGCAGGCGAGCTGGACTACGAGCAACCTGCGATCTGGACCTTTCGGCGCCGCTCGCCGGCGCCCATGCTCGTGATGAGGAGTGACGAGCATGCGCCTTTCCGCCGCCATCGTCTGTTCTGCGATCGTGACGCTGATCACGACGCCGCTGTCGGCATCACCGGAGACATCGGCCAGGCGAGAGGACACGAGGCTGACCGTTGCCCTCAGGATCAACACGTCTGAATCGACCGCGATTGACAATGCCTTGATTGCCGCCTCGATCGAGGAAGCCAATGGAGTGTGGCGATCGTACGGAGTCACCTTGATCCGGGCCGATCCCGGCGTGGAGCGATGCCTGGATGTGGACATTCAGGAGCTGCCGCTGACCAACGGCCGACGCGAAGCGCTCATGACGCCGCTCGGCGCCATCGGGTTCGCGGCCGACGGCCGGCCTGATGACCGCGTCCGCATCTCGATGGGCGCAATCTTCCATCTGGTCTCGCCGGTGCGAAACGGCCCGCCATTGTCTCAGCGGCCGGCGTTGTTGCGGGACACGATCCTCGCGCGGGTCCTGGGCCGCGTGCTCGCGCACGAGATCGGACATTTCATCCTGCGGTTTCCGGCGCACGCGAAAGCCGGTTTGATGGCCGCCAACCACACCGCCGACGAATTCTCCGACCGCGACGGCGATCGCTTTTCGCTGACGCCGCTGCTGGAATTTCGCCTGCGCCAGATCCTCGACGAGGCACGCCGCCAGGGTGTGTCACGTTTACCCGACGCCCGATTCCCGGCTGACGCGCGATAATGGTGGTGTGACAAAACGCGGCTACCTCAGCCCGACCCGCATCTGGCAGTTCGCCTTTTGGATCACGACCCTGTGCCTCGCGATTGCGGTGTGCGCATCCGTTCTCGCGATCTGGCAGTTTACCGGCACCGACGCACTCTGGCGCACGGTCGCGACCTGCGCCGTCATCGGCGTCGGGACGCTGGCCTTCGCATGGCTCAACGGCGTGTTCGGCAGCGACAACACCTAGCCCGCGTCGGCTTCTCCGTCCCGCAACAGCCACCGGCCATCCGCCCACGAAAACAGATGCACGCCTCGGGAAAACAGCTGGATGTGACCGCTCGCGTCGAGAATCAGGCACAGGTCATCGCCGTCCGCCGTCGCTGCCGCATGGGCGATGTGACACTGCGCGACCGGATACGGCAGCTCCACGCGCGCCGAGGACCGCTGGTCGAGCGCGCGGAGGCCGACAATCGCGCCGGTCCGGCTCACGACGACCACGGTACTGAAGCCGTCGCAGAGCGGCAGCAACACCCGCAACTCCGCCGCCGGCGCATTGTCATCATCGTGCGAACCGGCTTCGACGATGACGCCAGTCGTCGTCACCCACCCGGTGGTCGAGCGCGCGGCGGCGCGCAGCGCCACGATCGCCGACATCACCGTGCGGATGTGGACGGAGCGCTCGCGATGATTCCCCGCTGCCGGCGGCGCCAGGAAAGTCGCCACGCACACGTCTTCGAGCCGGCCCGGGATGGACGCGTACGGTCGATCGCCGACAACGTCGGCGATCGCTTCGAACAACACGCGCTCGAGCACGGTAAAAGGGCGCTCGCGCTCGAGTCCGTAGCGGAGCCCCGACCAGTTGAACTCGAGAAATCGGTCGCCGACCAGGGCGGTGTCGCGGCCTGCGTGCCCCGGTGCGCTGCGGAGCGCGAGCATCCGCGCGTCCGCGAAGAAGATCTCGAGTACGTGGGCGAGCAGGTGCGATGAGAGTGCCGTCGAATTAGGCGCGCGATCGGAATGAGCGCTCATGAAGGGTGAGACGCTCGGACTGTCGCAGCCGCGTGACCGGCTGTTAGCAAATCTGTGACAACGCGTGCGGCGGGACTCGGCGCGCCTCAGGTCGAGGCGCGCCGGCAGGAGCTCAGCGCGGGTGGCCGACGTTGAAGGACACGCCGATGCCGAACCGCCAGTAGTCGGAGACCAGATCGCCGCCGAAGAAGTAGCGCAGATCGCCGTGCACGCGGATCGCGTCGGTGATCGAGCGCTCGACGCCGCCGCCGAAGTTGACGACCAGGTTCGTCGATGAGGAGCTCACCGAGTTCAGCAGTGGATCGGTCGTGTTGAGGTCGGCCGTGCCATGGCCCACGCGATGCCGAACGCGCCGTACGGAATGTAGTCGCGACCTGAGAAGTGATAGAGCGCGTTGCCCGTGAGATTCCAGATTTTCGCGTCGACCTGGACGAGGCCGGCGGTCTGACTCGAAGGCAACACGTTGAATTCGCCTTCGAATGTGATGCGCGGGCTCCAGTTGTATCCGCCGGCGAGCCCGAGCACGACGGTCGGGCCGCCGACGTCGCCGCTGAATGCCGTCCCGATCACCGGCGTGACCGTCCATTGACCGACCGTGGCCGACGACGTCGTGCCCGTCCCCTGCGCCTTTGCGCTCTGCGGCACCGCCAGCAGCAGCGCGCCCGCCATCATCACTGCCGCTACACGACGCGGCGCCCCCACACGTCCTACTGATTTCAATCGCGATCGCATCACGCAACCCTCCTGATTCGCCCACATGCGCGCGCGGAACTCGAGAGAATCCTCGAGCCCCGCGCATCGCCTGATTTATTCCGTGCTCCGCGCCACGCGGAGCGCGCCGGCGGCCGTGAAGGCGGCCGCCGCCAGGAGTGCGATCAGCGGCAGCGAGCTCGCGGTGCGCGGTAGATGTCTGCGCCGGCCGGTCGTGCTCGCGCCCTGCGCACCGCCCGGATCACCGACCGACGTCGATCCCGCGCCGGCCGCGCTGCCGAACCGCTGGTGCCGGACGTCCCGCTCTGACCGGCCCGCGAACGCGATCCGCCGCCGGCCGTGCCGCTTCCACCGCTCGATCCGCTCGTTCCGCTGGTGGCCGATCCGCCCGACGAGCCGCTGCCGGTCGTGCCCTGTCCGCCGGTTCGCGTCCCGCTCATCGTTCCACCGCTACCGCTGCTGCCCGTTGTCCCCTGCCCGCTCGTTGCAGCGCCAGTGCCGCTGCCACTCCCACTGCCGGTCGTACCCTGACCGCTCGTCGCGGCGCCACTGGATCCGGTGCCGGTCGAGCCGCTACCGGTTGCACCGCCGCCGGCCGTGCCCTGACCGGTGGTGCCGGTCGTCGCCGTGCCGGTCGTCTGGCCGGTCGATCCGGTAGTGCCCGCCGTGCCCTGTCCGCTCGTGCCGGTTGTGCCGCTGCCGGTCCCGCTCGTGGTGCCGGTGCCCGATGTGCCCGTGGTCGTGGTGCCCTGACCTGCCGGCACTCGACTGCCTTGATCGGTCGTGCCGGTCGACCCGGTCGTGCCGCTGCCGGTCGCGCCTGCGCCCGACGTCGTCCCGGTCGCACCAGTCGTGCCCTGTCCAGCGGTGCCCTGGCCGGTGGTGCCGCTCGTGGTCGGCGTCCCGGTGCTCTGCCCACTCGTGCCGCTGCCGGTCGTCGCGGTTCCGGTTGTCTGCCCCGCGGTCGTGCCTGCGCCGGTCTGCGCGCTGCTGACATGCGGCGCGGCGACGGCGAGTGCGAACGCCAGCCCACAGCTGCTTGCGATCATCTTCAATGACATCGTGTGCTCTCCTCCATCCGCGGCCCGTGTACGTGCCGCGCGGTTCATCGCATCGCGCTGCAAGCGATATTCCACGCGTCGTATTTTTCTGTTGAGCAGTGGGCGAGCGTCAACGCGGCACACGGCCGGACGAGGCGATCGGCAACCACAGCGTGAACGTGGATCCGATGCCGGGCGTACTCTGCGCGGTGAGATCGCCGCCCATCAGGCGCGCAAGGCGACGGCTGATCGCGAGGCCGAGTCCGCTGCCGAGATGTTGATCGCCCGCCTCGGACTGTTGATACGGTTCGAAGATCGCATCGAGGCGATCCGCGGGAATGCCGCGGCCGGTATCCTCGATGCGGACGTAGACCCACGGCCCGGGTCCGTTCAACATCGTGCCGGTGACGCTGTCGGCCGTGCCGCCGCTGACCGTGATGCGGCCGCCGCGCGGCGTGAACTTGACCGCATTGGTCAGCAGGTTGACGACAATCTGACGGACGCGCGCTTCGTCGCCCCAGTACGAGACATCCGCCGCGCCGCCGGAGACCGCGTCGATCAGCGTGACTCCGGATTCGCGCACCTGACCGTCGACGTCGGCGAGCGCCGCGTCGATCGCGGCGCCAATCGAGCGCACAGACGCCGTGATCGGCAATGTCCCTGATGCGGCCCGCGAGGTGTCGATCAGATCGTCGACGATGCTGAGGAGGTGACCGCCGATGCGCTGGAGCTTCTCGACGTGCAGCTCGTGGCGGCCCGGAGCGGCGGCGTCGCGCTTCAGCAGCGAGATGTAACCGAGCATCGTGTTGAGCGGCGCGCGCAGCTCGTGGCTCACGCTCGCGACGAACTCGAGATTTTTCTGCTGACTGGCTTCCTCGGCCTCGCGCTGTAACGCCGCGGCCGCCTCGACCTGGCGCCGCAGCTCCGCTTCGGCGGCGCGGCGGGCGGCGAATTCACGCGTCACTTTGGCGAACCCGACGAGGGTCCCGTCGCGGTCGCGCAGGGCCGTCAGCGTGACGCCGGCCCAGAATGTCGAGCCGTCAGAGCGGACGCGGTGGCCTTCGCCGGTGTATTCCCCGGTGGCGGCCGCGGCCTGCAGATGCGATTCCGCGGTGCCGTCCTCTGCGCCGCCGTCGACGTAGAGCATACGGAGATGGCTCCCCTCCGCCTGCGGCGCCGTCCACCACTTCATCAGACGCGCGCTCTCACCCCAGCATCTGATGATGCCATCGACGTCCATCAGGAACACGGCATAGTCGCGGACGTTGTCGGACAGCAGCGTGAACAGCTGTTCCGGGCGCAGACCGGCGATATCGGGCGCGCAGGTGGCTGGCCTGCCGTCGGCATCGCGGATCTGACCGCGCGCCAACGCCGCCTGCCGCTCGTGGGATTCGCGCCCCGCCATTCCCGGTCGGGGCTGCGGCAGCGGCTCGTGTGCACCGGTCGCGTTCGGGTCTGGGGCGGCGCTGCTGCTACCGGTTGTCGTCGAAAATCCAGTCATGGTCCACGGCGGATTCGTGGATCCGCTAAAGCCGGGTTTTGCAAAGCCGAGTCCAGTGACATCGTGAACGCGCGCACGCAACCGTTGCGTCCCCTTTCGCTGCGGCCGAAGAGCATGCATTTTGCACGTTCGCGGGACATGGGCGACATTCGATTTCAAAGCCTCGAAGATGGCGATCTTGCGGACATCTGGTACGCGCTGGGCGGATCGGCGGCGCGACACCCCGACCATTTCCAGAAGCTCATGGACGAGTGCTTCAAGGAGATGGTCGATCGCCGCGCGGAGAGTCTGAAACCATGGCTCGAGGAGCGGTTCCGGCCGTTCCGGCTGGCGGACTCGCGAGAGGACGCCGAAGTCAACATGCAGGCCGGACCGTAACGCGCCGGTCAGCCTTCGCCCATCACCAGACCTTCGATGGTGTGCGCCTGTACGATGGGCTCGAGCTGCGCGACGCGGCGGCAGGTCAGGTGCGCCTTCACCTCCTGGTCCAACGCGTCGTAATACCGCTGTGTGAACTGGAGGTCGTGCCGATCGGCGTTGCGGGCATCGGGTGCGTCGACGCCGAGCACCAGCGCCGGACGCGGGCTCGACGAACGGTTGGGCGTGCCGCGATGAATGGTGAGCGCCGATCGCGCGGAGATGTCGCCGCGGCGCGGCATCTTCTGCTGAGCGCGAGCTTCGTAGCGGGGATACAGCGTCTTGGGCGGGAACATGCCGTGCGCGAACCCGTCCGCCTCGTCCCACTGCGTGCCGACGGCCACTTCGAACGGTCCCATCTCCGGCGTGACATCGACCGTCGTGAGATTGAACGCGAGCGAGTTCAACCGCCGGCCGCGCAGCGTCGCGTCCGGCGAGGGAAAGTCGCGGTGCCACGGCTGATGGGCCGCGCCCGGCAGCGGCACGTCGAAGCCGATCTCGACGATCTTGTAGTCGCGGCCGAGAATCGCCTCGGAGACCGCGACGACCCACGGATGACGCACGAGCTCGACGAATCCCTGAATTCGTTCGGGATGAATCTCGACGTAGTACCGGTTGGGTCCGCGACCGACCGCCCCGCCCGGCTGCCGCAGTGCTTCCTCGAACAATGACAGCACGTCGAGGTGCAACCGATCCGCCCACGCCGCGTCGAACGCGCCCTTCACGCCGATGATGCCGTCGCCGTAGATGCCGGCCATGATGGCGGCGACGTCGAATGCGCGCGTCGACACATCGGCCATCTGGGGGCGCGGTGCAAGCGATATTCCACGCCCTGCCGCGCCGGCGCACGCGCCGAGGTCAGTCCGCCGCGAAGCGCCGCCGCGACCGTCGCCGCTGATGACCGACGGTCAGCACAACCCCAGTGACCGCAGCCGCAATCGCGCCGCCGCGAATCGCGGCGCCGACCGGATCAGCGACGGGCGGTGGCAGCGAGATGACACCGCGCTCACCGGTCCGCGCCGGCTCCCGCACGTAGCGGCCGTCGGACGGTGGCGTGAATTGTTCCGCGAAGCGTTCCAGTTCCGACGCGGCGGCCTCGCCGGTGATCGGCAGGCCGTGCCCGGCGGCAATCGCCGTCGGCCGCAGCGCCGCGAGCCGTTCCACGCTGCTGCGCGCGGCGCCCCAGTCGGTCGTCAGCGGAGCCGGGGGCCACCGCAGCTCGCGCTCCATCGTCACATTCGAGATCCACGAGTCCTGATTCATCGTCGCGAGCGCATCACCCGCCAACAGCGTGCCGTCCGATTCGCGGAACAGCGACACGTGCCCGGCCGTATGGCCGGGAGTGTGGATGACGCGCCAGCCGGGCAGGGCGGCGATCGTGCCGTCCTGATCGAATGGACGGACGAGATCGCCGAGATTGATGCTGCCATGCGGAAAGGTTCGGGACATCATCGCCAAGGCGCCGCCCACTGTCGGGTCTGGCGGCGGGTAGTCCGATTGGCCGGTCAGGTACGGCAGCTCGAGCTCGTGCGCGAGGACCGGGACCTTCCAGAGGTTCGCGAGACGTGCGGCTGACCCGGCATGATCGAAGTGGCCGTGGGTCAACGCGATTGCCCGCGGCGGACGACCGCCGTAGCGGGCCGCGGCAGCTTTCACGATCGTCGCGGCGCCGAGCGCCGGCAGGCCGCTGTCGACGAGCACCCAGCCGCGGCCAGGCTCGTCCGCAGCGACATCGACGAGATATGCGTTGACGAACACAACCGGAACGCGGCGGATCCCGTGCATGTGGCCTCCGCACCTGAGGGATGCAGCACCCGCGCCACCGCCAGCTGAGGCCGGCTACGGCCGCTTGCCCGGCAGCCAGGCCGGATGGAACGGTCCGTTCGCGAGCCAGCGCACCGGCCGCAGCATCGACGCGATCGAATCGGTCATGTGCGGCAGGTCGAGGTGCCCCAGGTCATCGGACGGCTGGTGATAGTCGGTGTGCAGGCCGTAGCTGGAGACCGTCTGCGCGACCACACCTTTGCGCGCCAACGTGATGTTGTCGGACCGCTCGAAGAAGTTCTGATCTGGATGCGGGTCGGCGACGATCCTGGCGCCGCGCCGCGCCAGTTCCGGTCCCAGGTTGCTGCGCTCGTAGCCGGTGAGCCACAGCGTGTGCGCGGCGACCGCGTGGTCGGGGCGGCCGATCATCTCGAACTCGAGGTTGGCGACGATGCGATCGAGCGGTACCGGCGGCCGCTCGACGAAATAGCGCGCGCCATAGCCGCCGGCCTCTTCGCTGCCGAACCACGCGAAGATGATCGTCCGCTTCGGCCGTTTGCCCTTGGCGAGCGCTTCCGCCAGTTCGAGCACCGCCGCGCTACCGGAGGCGTCGTCGTCCGCCCCGTTGAAGATCGGATCGGCGCCAGTGCCGCTGCTGCCGAGATGATCCAGGTGCGCAGAGAGCAGGATCGCCTCCTGCGAACGCGCGGCATCGCGGCCCTGTAACCGGCCCACCGCGTTCCAGGTACGGCTCATCGTCTCGCTGCCGGTCGCGTCCAGCGACACCGCGGTACCATCGGCCAACGCGGCAATCGCCGCGTACGCGCCGCGATCCAGCGTGATTCGCGTCGGCCGCGACGGACCGGCCGCTTGCGACGCCAGCGCGACGATGCGGGCCGGCAGCGACAGCGGGCGGGCACCCTGCACGTCCCAGCGCGAGCGCGATTGCGCATTCTCGATCGTCAGCACCGCCGCCGCGTTCATGGTCGCCGCCGCCTCGGCGCCGGATCCTTCCGGGAGCAGCACGATGGCCCCGGTCGCAACCGCCGCGCCGGCCTGAAACTTCTGCAGCGGACCGGAGAGGCGCAGCGCCGTGATGCCCTGCACGATCATCTCCTTCGCATGCGTAAACCGCAGGTGCTCGGCCGACAGTACGGGGGGCGCCGAGATCTGGACGCGCGCGAGCGCCACCGCCTGGACGTAGCCGCCGTCGTCGCCGAGCGGCTCGACGCCCCAGCGTCGCAGCTGCGATCCGATGTAGGTCGCGGCGATCCACTCGTCGCGCGTCGCGCTGCCGCGGCCGTTCATGGCATCGCTGGCGAGGAACTCCATGTGGCCGCGGACCGACGAAGCGGTGATCGCGTGACGCGCGCAGCCGGCCGACAGCAGCGCGAAACAGACAAGGGCACTGACAATTCTCATCGCTGAAGCACCCCAAGGGCGGCGGCAAGCAAGGCGAGGTATTGGGCGCGCGGCACCTCGATCGCGCCGAGCGAGGCGAGATGCTCGGTGCACCACTGTACGTCGAGCAGCTGCATTCCGGTATTCTGCATCAGCCGCACCAGCGCCATCAGCGCCACCTTCGACGCGTCGCGCTGCACGTGGAACATCGACTCGCCGGCGAACAGCCCGTTGATCCGGACGCCGTAGAGTCCGCCGGCCAGTTGCCCCTGTCGGTCGAACACCTCCACGCTGTGCGCCCAGCCCATGTCGTGGAGCGCGCTGTACGCATCGATGAACTCGTCGGTGATCCAGCCGTCCTCGCGCGCCGGATCGCCGCACGCGCGCATCACCTCCCGAAAGCAGGTGTCGACGCGAATCTCGAACCGCTTCGCGCTCTGGCGCATCGACCTGGTGACGCGCAGACCGGTGAGCGGCACGACACCGCGCCGCTCGGGCGACCACCATCCGAGCTGCCCCTCGAGCGCCGACACTTCCATTGGAAAGAGCCCGCGGCGATAGGCGCCGATCAGCGTCGCCGGTTCGAGGCCGCCGCCGACGGCAATCAAGTCGCTCGGCGGCCATCGCTCCGGGGACGGGAACGACCAGCGGCTCTCGCCGAGCGGCTGCGGGACGGTGGACCAGTCAGTCACACGCGCCGCTAATCGGGATTCGCCACGAAACGGTAGCCGACGCCGCGCACCGTCTGCAGATGCCGCGGATTGGACGGCTCGACCTCGATGTAGCGGCGCAGGCGGACGACGAAGTTGTCGATCGCGCGGGTGTCGGTGTCCTCGTGCACGCCCCAGACCTTTTCGAGGATCTCCTTGCGCGGCACCGGGCTGCCCTCGTGCTGCACGAAGTAGCGCAGCAGCGACGCCTCCATCAGCGTCAGCGGCATCCGCTTGTCGCCGACGCGGACCTCGAGCTGCTCGAAGTCGATGCACGTGTCGCCGAACGAGAACGCCGCCGCGACCGCCGGCGACGTCCGCGCCGCCGCCTGCTCGCGGAACCAGTCGTGCCGCCGCAGCAATCCCCGCACGCGCGACAGCAGGATCGGCAGCTCGAACGGCTTCGGCAGATAATCGTCGGCGCCGGCGCCGAAGCCGCGCAGGACGTCCTCGGATCGGCCGCGCGCCGAGCAGCTCGGTGGCAAACGTGAAGCCGTCGATCCCCGGCAGCATGACGTCGAGGATCACCAGATCGTAGCGGCTCGTCTCGTTGGTCAGCTGCTCCAGCGCGTCCTCGCCGTTGTCGACCACCTCGACGTCGTAGTGTTCCGCCTCGAGGTTGAAGCGCAGCCCGTCCGCCAGATGCTGCTCGTCCTCGACCACCAGGATGCGGCTCATCGCGCTGCCCGTTGCTGCTCGACCACCGGCAGCTGGACGATGAAGGTGCTGCCCTGTCCCGGACCGTCGCTCTCGACGAACACCTTTCCGCCATGGTGGGCCACCACGGAGCGGACGATGAAGAGGCCGAGGCCGGTCCCTTGGACGCGCGTGCTCATCGCGCCGGGGATGCGGTAGAAGCGCTTGAAGATGCGCGTGCGCTCGGATTGCGAGATGCCGATGCCCTGATCGCGGACCCGCAGCGTCGCGGTTGCGGGATCGGCCTGTTCGAGCTCGACCGCGACGTGGACCTGCGGCCCCGAGTACTTGATGGCGTTGTCGACCAGGTTCGAGACCATCGCCTTGAGATCTTCCTCGTCGCCCAGCA
>JAOBWF010000412.1 GCA_025463215.1 Acidobacteriota bacterium
TGGCACGGCGATCGCCTATATCTCGCGTGAGGCCAAGGACCGCGGCGTCTATGTCCTACGCGATGGCCAGCCAGCCCGCCGCCTGATCAATTACGGCGATGACGAGGGCCAAGACATGTCGGACGCGCCCGCCGTCTCCGCCCACGGCGGCGCCGTGGCCTATGTCCATGGCAGCCGCATGAACAAACAGGGTGAATTCGCAGATCCCGTTTCGCGTGCCGACCTGCCGGTGCAACAGGTCTGGATCATCGGCAGTGACGGCAGTGATGCGCCGCGCCTCTTGGGTGCGGGCAAGGATCCCATCTTCACCCCGGACGAAAAATTCATTCTGTGGCGCGCCAGCGGCAAGGTGATGGCTGCGGAGCTAGTCTGGGAGCAGGGGCGCCTGAAAGGGGCGGGCAACCCGTTCGAATTCCTGTCTGGCATGCGCGAAGACATGCGCTTCTCGCCCGATGGCGGCAAGATCGCCTATGTCCGCGGCGGCGGGGTGGAAGTCTATGACTTCGCCACAAAGACGGCGATCGCGGTGCCGCATGGCGCCGATGTGGATGGCGGACCCATCTGGTCGCCCGACGGCGCCAGTATCGCCTTTCGCCGTGAAGCGCCGGATTCGCCCAACCTGCTGCGCAACAGCTGTGGCCGTTCGCGCTATTGCGGTCCCGACGTGGTCAAGCAGCCCTGGGCGATCTGGACGGTATCCGTCGCCGACCTGCAGCAACCCAAAAAGATCTGGCAGGCCAAGCCCGGCATCGGGTCGGTCTTCTATGAGATGGATCAGGCCTATGCGCCGGGCGCGCATGGCGCGCAGATGTTCTGGTCGAAAAGCGGCCATATCGCCTTCTCCGCGGAAGGCGATGGCTGGCGGCACCTTTATTCCGTCGCCGCCACCGGCGGCAAGGCCAGGCTGCTGACGCCGGGTGCCGGTGAAGTGGAATATGCCACCCCGACGACAGACGGAAGTGCGCTGGTCTATGCCACCAATATCGGCGACCTGGGGCGCCGTCACATCGGCCAGGTTGCGATCGATGGCGCCACGCCGGCGAAGGCCGTTACCTCCGGCGAAGGAAACCAGTGGGACCCCGCGCCCATGGCTGGCGGCAAGATCGCCTATGTCGACTCCGACTGGGCGCATCCTGAAACAGTGGTGGTCAAGACCCTGGACGGCGCCACCACGACGGCGGCGTTCCCGAAGGCGCCGGAGAATTTCCCCAGCGCCGAACTGGTCAAGCCGGAGCTGGTGTCCTTTCCAGCCTCTGACGGCAAGGCGGCTTACGGACAGCTCTTCGTGCCGAAGAATCCAAACGGCTGCGCCATCATCTTCGCCCATGGCGGCATCCGGCGGCAGATGCTTACCGGCTTCCACTATATGGACGCCTATCACTATCTCTACGGCATGAACCAGTATCTGGCGGGCCGCGGCTGCGTGGTGTTGTCGGTGGAATATCGCAGCTCGATCATGCGCGGCCACGCCTTCCGCAATGCGCCGGGCTGGGGCTTCACCGAGAATTCCGAAATCCGGGATTTCGTGGGTGCCGCCAACTGGCTGAAGAAGCGCAAGGACGTGGATGCAAAGCGCGGCGTGGGCATCTACGGCCTGTCCTGGGGCGGCTACATGACCGCGACGGCGCTGGCGATGCATTCCGACATCTTCACCGTCGGCTTCGACATGGCCGGCGTGCACATCACCCCCGACGCAGCGGCGATGCCGCACAGCGCGGTCGGCATGATCGACGGCTGGACATCGCCGGTCTTCCTCGCCCAGGGCGACGACGACATGAATGTGGACATGAATGACGGCATCGCCCTGTCGCAGGCGCTGCAGCAGAAGCGGCCGCAGGTCGAATTCAAGCAGCAGGTGCTGCCCGGCCAGACCCACGATCTCTATCTCAGCTACGAGCAGCTGAGCAAAATCTATACGGAGGGCAGTGACTGGCTGCTCGACCATCTGGGAGTCAAATAAAAGGGCGCAAAGCGCCTAAGCGCCAAACCGGAGATGGCCCGGAAAAAAATAGCCCCCGGGAGGGGCGCCTGCAGGAGCAACCAACTTTTGTAGGGGAACCACAATGACATCGCATACCAAGACCAATCTCATGACTCTGTCCCGCGAACGCGCCTTCCGGCGCCTTGTGCTGGGCACCACAGGCCTTCTCGCCCTCTGCCTCGCCTCGCATCATGCCTTCGCGCAGGAGCAGGAGGTCGAAGCGGTGCAGGTCACCGGCACCCGCATCATGCAGGACGGCTATAGCGCGCCCACGCCGGTGACGGTGATCGGCGCGGCCCAGATCGATGCCGAGGCTCCGGCCAACCTTGCGGACTTCGTCAACAAGCTGCCGGCCGTGATCGGCTCGAGCACGCCCAACAACTCCCAGGGCTCGATCAGCGCCGGCACCGCCGGTCTCAATGCCCTGAACCTGCGCGGCCTGGGCACCAACCGCACCCTGGTGCTGGTGGACGGCCATCGTTCGGCCCCATCCGCCGCGACAGGCCAGGTGGACATCAACACCATCCCGCAGGAACTGGTCAGCCGCGTTGACGTGGTCACCGGCGGCGCTTCGGCAGACTATGGTTCCGACGCTGTGGGCGGCGTGGTCAACTTCATCCTCGACAAGCGCTACACCGGCGTGAAGGCCAACCTGGAATACGGCGAGACGACATACGGCGAGAACCCGAACTATCGCGGCGTCCTCACCTACGGCACCGATTTCGATGGCGATCGCGGTCACTTCCTGCTCAGCGGCGAACTCTATACCGCCCAGGGCATCCCCAACACGCCGCGCAGCTGGAACAATAATGCCTACTTCAAGATTCAGAACCCGGCCTACAACGCGACGACCAACCCCAATGTGCCGTATTATCTGGTCACCGCCGGCGCCTATCCCAGCCAGACCACGCCGGGCGGCATCGTTGTTTCCGGCCCGTTGCAGGGCAACTATTTCGGTACCGGCGCCAGCGTCAACAAGCTCAACTATGGCGCGGTCAGCGGTCCCTGGATGGTGGGCGGCGTGGTCAACTTCATCCTCGACAAGC
>JAOBWF010000233.1 GCA_025463215.1 Acidobacteriota bacterium
ACGTCAAAGACGCCATTTCGGCCATTCACCGGGTCGACAACGCGTCCGCCCTTCAAAAGGATCGCCATAACGTTCGTCAGTCCTGCCTTCCTCAGTTCGCCTCGGCGCCGCCGGCCAGCAGGTACAACACCGCCATCCGGACCGCGACACCGTTGGCGACCTGCTCCAGAATCACCGAGTACGGCCCATCCGCGACGTCGGACGCGATCTCGACACCACGATTCATCGGTCCCGGATGCATGATGATGACGTCCGGCTTGGCGCGCGCCACCCGCGCCTGCGTCATCCCGAAGGTGTTGAAGTATTCGCGCAGCGACGGGATGAAGGCGCCGTGCATCCGTTCCTGCTGGATGCGCAGCATCATGATCACGTCGGCGCCGGCCACCGCTTCCTCGACGTTGTTCGACACCCGGACGCCGAACTGCTCGATGCCGGCCGGGACCAGCGTCGGCGGGCCGCTGACCCACACGTCCGCCCCGAGCTTGGTCAGCAGCCGCACGTTCGACCGCAGGACCCGGCTGTGCAGCAGGTCGCCGACGATGGTGACCTTGAGCCCTTCGATCCGCTGCTTGTGCTCGCGGATCGTGAAGGCGTCGAGCAGCGCCTGTGTCGGGTGCTCGTGCATGCCGTCGCCGGCGTTGATGATCCGCGACTTGCAGACGCGCGACAGCACGTGGCCGGCCCCGGACGACGCGTGGCGCAGCACGATCATGTCCGGCTGCATCGCCTCGATGTTCATCGCCGTGTCGATCAGCGTCTCGCCCTTGAGCACGCTCGAGGTCGCGACCGCGACGTTGAGGGTGTCGGCACTCAGTCGCTTCTCGGCGATCTCGAACGAGGTCCGCGTCCGCGTGCTCGGCTCGTAGAACAGGTTGACGATGGTCTTGCCGCGCAGCGTCGGCACTTTCTTGATCGGGCGCTGGCCGATCTCGCGCATCGCCTCGGAGGTGTCGAGGATCAGGTAGATCTCGTCGCTGGTCAGGTCGTCGATGCTCAGGAGATCCTTCTTCATGACTCGAGGATCTCCACTTCGTCGCGGCCGTCGATCTCGGTGAGGTGGACCTGAACGCTCTGCGACAGCGACGTCGGCACGTTCTTGCCGACGTAGTCGGCCTTGATCGGCAGCTCGCGGTGGCCGCGGTCGACGAGGACGGCGAGCTGAATCGCTTTCGGCCGGCCGAATGCAATCAGCGCGTCGAGCGCCGCACGGATGGTCCGCCCGGTGTACAGGACGTCGTCGACCAGCAGGATGCGCTTGTCGTCGATCGAAAACGGAATCTCGGTGCGGCGGATCACCGGCTGCGCCGCGATCGCGGTCCGCATCAGATCGTCGCGGTACAGCGTGATGTCGAGCGCGCCGGTGGGCACGTCGTGGTGATGGATGTCGTGGATCGCCTGCGCCAGCCGCTTGGCGAGCGGCACGCCGCGGCGCCGGATGCCGATCAGCGCGAGCTCTTCGATCTGGTGGTTGCGCTCGAGGATCTCGTGCGCGATGCGGGCGAGCGAGCGGGCGATACGTTGGGCGTCGAGGACGACTGGCATGGCTGACCTCTTCGCATCCTCGCAGGGACGCGTTAAAGAGAACGGCGCCGATTATAGCTTATTCGGCCTTCGACTTCTCGGCCTCGATGTGCGCGGTGCCCTCGAACCGCCGCGCCGCCAGCCAGCAGATCGAGGCCCACATGAAGCCGACCGTCCAGCCGCCGATCACGTCCGTCGGATAATGCACGCCGAGATAGACGCGGCTGACGCCGACGAGCAGCGTCAGCAGCACCGCGATGCCGAGGATATACGCCTTGGTGAATCTGGTCTCCGCGGCGCGCATCAGGATCGCCGCGAGGGTCAGGTAGACGATCGCCGACTCCATCGCGTGGCCGCTGGGAAAACTGGTCGAAAACGCGTCGCGCAGATGCGGCACGATTGTCGGCCGCGGCCGGTTGAACAGGTGCTTCATGAACGCGTTCAACAGCTCACCGCTGATCGACGTGATCGCGACGACCACGGCCGTCCGATACCGCGTCTGCAGCACGAGAAACCCGAGGACGAACGCGACCACCAGGCCGAGGACGGTGGAGCCGCCGATCGCCGTGAGGTCGAGAAGCGAATTCTCGATCCACGCCGGGCCGAGCGGTTTCGAGGGGTCGAGCGGATCGCGCAACGCGCGCAGAATCCTGGTGTCGAATGCCTGCGTGTCCCCTTCCGTCACCTCGCCGGCGAGGCTGACGAACGCAAACAGCAGCAGGCACAGGCCGAGGCCGACGAACAGCCACGTCAGCTCACGGCGTTCCAGCCGCCTGAGCCACGACAACGTCCACCACCCTCGCGCGTTGCGTGTCGCGTTCGCCGCCATGCTACCGATCGTATGTCGGGATGAAGCTGATCGGACGCTCAGCCGTGAACGCCGGCTGAAACAGATCGGTGCGCGCGTAGCCGTCCATGTCGCGGCCGAGCGGCAGGCCGAGGAAATACAAAATCGTCGGCACGACGTCGACGACGGAGGCGCGCGCCGGCTGGCGGCCGCGCGCGACCGACGCGCCGTACGCCAGCAGGAACCCGTCGGGCGCCGCCTCGTGGGTACCGCTGGTTTCGGGGTCGCCAATCACGCGTTCGATCAGGCGCTTGCCGAACCCGAGCGGCTCCATGCCGTACCCCGACACGACCAGCAGCAGGTCCTCGGGGCCGAGGCCGGCCATCGCCCGGCCGATCGCGTCGTCGATCAGCGCGTAGTGGCGCTCGAGCACCGGACCGAGACGGCGGCGGTCCTCTTCCGTCACGTCGCCGAACTCCGACGGCAGCGCGTAGCGCAGGAAGTAGTGCCCGATCGGATCGAGGCTCTGATACCGCGTCAGCGACACCTGCGGCGGGCGGGCGCGCGCCATCGCCTGCGCGATCTGGTCGTAGACCCGATCGGTGCGCGCCGGCACCTCGTGTCGAGCGGCGACGGCGGCGCCGCTGCCGATTGACGCCGCCACCACCGGCGCGGCGGCGCCACCCGCCGCGTCCATCGCCGCGAGTGCCGCCACCTGCAGCTCCGGCGGGTACATCGTCGACGGATCGTCGAGGCCGGATGGCGTCAGCGCGAGACGATGATACGTATCGCCGACCACGTAGCCGCGAACGACCGGGGCCGGCTGCGTCAGCGGCCAGCCGACGATGCCGACCGTAAATCCTTCGGTGCTGAGGATGCTCCAGAGCGTTCGGGTCCGGAAGGTCGCCGAGGTGTGGCTCTGCTCGACGAGAAAGCCGAACCGCTCGAGGCCGTGCGCGAAACAGTAGTCGGGCAGCAGCTGCACGACGCCGCCGCCGGCGCCGAGCTGGTACATCGCGGATGAGCGGACGCCATTTTTCTGCGGCAGCTTGCCGGTCGCGACCGCGGCCCACACGGCCTCGGCCGAGGTCGGGTGCAACGTCGCCAGATGGCGCACCGCGCCGGCGTCGAGGATGCGGCCGAAGTTCGGCAGCCGCCCCTCGGCCGCCACGCTCGTGATCAGGTCGAGGGAGCCACCGTCGATCGCGATCACCACAACCCGTCCCGCGTTGTCGGGCCGGGCGTGGTCGAACGCTGCATCGATCCACCGCGCCTCGAGCAGCGGCGGCACGCGGCGGCCCCGCAGCGCCAGCAGCGCCGCCACCGACGACAGCAGCAGGGCGCCGAACAGCGGCGCCCAGATCGCGCGCGCCCCCGGCGCCTTCCGACGGAAGAGTGCGAGCAGCAGGCAGAAGACCGAGGTCGCGGCGAGCACGGCGGTGCTCTTCATCAGCGCCGCCGTCGTCGCGGCGTCGAGCACCAGCGCGAACGTCACGAGGTTGCGCCACATCAGCAGCGCGCCGGCCGCCGAGGCGAGCGCCCCGAGCCACGTCAGGACGTCGACGCTGAGCCACGCCGGCGAGAACAGTTCCCGCGCGAACAGCTGCCGCAGCACGAGCAGGATGTAACAGATGACGGTGAGGTGGACGCCGTAGTAGAGGCCGACGGTGGCGAGCAGCGGCGCAAACCGCGACGGATGCAGCGGCAGGTTCGGGTTCAAATGCAGGACGAGCGCGATCACGTAGCTGGTCGCGAGCGCCGCGGCCGCCATCGAGTTGCTCAGCATCCGCAGGTAGCGCATTTCGCCGGAGTATACTGCCGCGATGCCGATCGATGTCGCGGCCCGGGTGATCGCGAACCGGCCGCTGTCGAGCGATTACAACGTCCTCGCGCTGGCCGCCCCCGAGATCGCTTCCGCCGCGTCGCCGGGGCAATTCGTGATGCTGCGGCCGGGCGGCGGCGGCGGCCCGCTGCTGCGGCGGCCGTTTTCGATCTTCGAGATCCTGCGCGGCGGCGACGGCACCGCGACCGGCCTGACGATTCTCAGCAAGCGCATTGGCCCCTCGACCTCGTTGATCTACGATGCGCGCGACGGTCAGCGCGTCGACTGCCTCGGTCCGCTCGGCCGCCCATTTACACTCGTCGATCCGCCGTCACACGCGTGGATGATCGCCGGCGGCGTCGGGCTGGCGCCGTTCGCGACCCTGGCGCAGGCGCTGCGCGCGCGCGGCGTCGCCTCGACGCTGTTCTACGGCGCCCGGCGCGGCGAGGAGCTGTTCTATCTCGATTTCTTTCGCGGGCTCGGCGTCGAGCTCGTGCTCACGACCGAAGACGGCAGCGCCGGAGAGCGCGGTCGCGTGATCGCGCCGCTCGATCGCCGCCTCGCCGCCCTGCCGCCCTCTGCTGAGGTGATGCTGTACGCGTGCGGACCGGAAGGGATGCTGGCCGCGACCGCCCGGACGGCGATGACGTACGGCCGCCGCTGCGAAGTGTCGGTCGAGCGGATCATGGGCTGCGGCCTTGGCGGCTGCTACAGCTGCGTCGTACCGATGCGCGGCGAGGATGGCGCCTTCCATCACGTCCGCTCCTGCCTCGCCGGTCCGGTGCTGCCGGCGGACCAGATCCGGTGGGAATGACCAGACAACGAACGCTCACGTGATGGATCTTTCGGTACAAATCGGTTCGCTTCGTCTGAAGAATCCACTGATCGCGGCAAGCGGCTGCTTCGGCTACGGCCTCGAGTACGCGGACGTGGTCGATCTGTCGAGCCTCGGCGCGATCGTGTCGAAGGGGCTCTTCCTCAAGCCGCGCGAAGGACACCCCGCGCCGCGGATCGTCGAGACCCCCGCGGGGATGCTGAACGCGATCGGTCTCCAGGGTATCGGCGCGCAGCGGTTCATCGACGAGAAGATGCCGGAGCTGCGCGCGCGCGCGGCCACGGTGATCGTGAACGTCTGCGGCACGACCATCGACGAATATGTCGAGGTGTCGCGCATGCTCGCCGACACGGAAGGCGTTGCCGCCATCGAGCTGAACATCTCGTGCCCGAACATCAAGGAGGGGGGCATCCAGTTCGGCTGCAGCCTCGACGGCACCTTCGCGGTCGTCAGCGCCGTCCGCAAGGTAACCAAGCTGCCGGTGATTCCGAAGCTGACGCCGAACGTGACCGATGTCGCGTCGTTCGCGCGCGCGGCCGAGGACGCCGGCGCCGACGCGGTGTCGCTCGTCAACACGTTTCTCGCGATGGTGATCGACGTCGAGACGCGCACCCCGAAGATTTCGAACGGCGTCGGCGGACTGAGCGGGCCGGCGATCAGGCCGATCGCGGTGCGCATGGTCAACGAGTGCCGGCAACTGGTGAAGATCCCGGTCATCGGCATGGGGGGCATCGTCGACGCCAGGGATGCGCTCGAATTCATCATCGCCGGCGCCAATGCGGTCCAGATCGGAACCGCGAATTTCGTCGACCCGTTCATCTGGGCAAAGCTGCTGGACGGCATTCGCGACTACGGCCAGCGCCACAGTATCGCGCGCATCGCCGACCTCGTCGGCACGGTCAACAGGTAAATGGATCAACTGCTCGTCGCGTTGGATGTGGATACGGTGGCGGAGGCGCGCGCGCTCGCCGATCGGCTGCGCGGCGCCGTCGGCGGCTTCAAGATCGGCAGCCGCCTGTTCACCAGTGAGGGGCCGGCCTTCGTCGAGGAGCTGGCCGCCCACGGCGACCGCGTCTTTCTCGATCTGAAATTTCACGACATCCCGAACACCGTCGCGGGCGCGATCGCCGCAGCGACCCGGCTCGGGGTATGGATGGTGAACGTACACGCCTCGGGCGGCAGCGCGATGATGCGCGCCGCGCGCGCCGCCGCCGACGACGAAGCCGCACGGCTGTCGCGAGCCGCGCCGCTGGTGATCGCGGTGACGATGCTGACCAGCCTGGATCAGGAAGCGGTGAAGGAGATCGGCCTGCGATCCGTGTCGGACCAGGTCGAGCGGCTGGCCGCGCTGACCCAGGCCGCCGGCCTCGACGGAGTATTAGCCTCTCCTCAGGAGATCAGCGTCATCCGGCGGCAATGCTGCGCCTGGTT
>JAOBWF010000402.1 GCA_025463215.1 Acidobacteriota bacterium
CGAAGTGGCAGTTCGGCGCGAGACCTTGTTGATGGCATGGGGGACTGAGCGCGGAGAACCGGTTGATTGTGCTGTTGACTGGTCCACAATGCCTGTTCGTCGCTTCGTGCGTTGTCTAACATTAGCCGGGCTAATGGCCCGTGTTGAATTTGTCGTTTGCGGTGCAGCGTGAATTTTTGTTTTCTTTGGCCCGGTTTGATCAGTGTTTTGGGGCGGCGTCGCTGAAGGCCGCGCGAGGGTTGTCTTTTGCATCAATATCCACCGGCCCAGCCCGGCATGCGCGAGGAAGAGGTCGAAACCCCGGCGCTGCTGATCGACCTCGATGCCTTTGAACATAACCTGGCCAGGATGCAGCGGCTCTTGGAACCCAGCGGCATACGTTTGCGTCCGCACGCCAAGACCCACAAGTCGCCCGTTATCGCCCGGCTGCAGCAGCGTCACGGTGCGATCGGCGTATGCGTCCAGAAGGTTTCGGAAGCCGAAGCGATGGTCTGGGGCGGGATCGACGATATCCTGGTCAGCAACGAAATCGTGGGCAATCGCAAGCTGGCACGCCTGGCGGCGCTCAGCCGCATTGCCACCATCAGCGTCTGCGTGGACGATCCTTCCCAGGTTGCCGCGCTGGAATATGCAGCCGAAGCGGCGGGTACCCGTCTGCGGGTCCTGGTTGAGATTGACGCGGGCTCGGCCCGCTGCGGTGTTGCGCCCGGCGAGGAAGGTGCCACGCTTGCTGCGCAGATTGCGGCTTCGCCGGGCCTGATATTTGGCGGGTTGCAGGCCTATCACGGCAGCGCCCAGCATCTGCGTACCCTCCAGGAACGCGAAACCCAGATCGACGGGGCCGTTATGGCCGTCACAAAGACGCTGGATGCGCTGAGCCGCCGCAAACTGGCCTGCCCGGTTGTCACCGGCGGGGGCACCGGCACCTTCGAGCTGGAGGCGGCGTCGGGCGTTTATACCGAGGTGCAAGCCGGCAGTTACGTCTTCATGGATGAGGATTACGGCCGCAACCTGGGCAAGGAGGGCGCGCCGGTCTCTACCTTCTGCAACGCCCTGTTCGTGCTCAGCACCGTCATGAGCCGCGCGCGCCCTGGCATGGCTGTCCTGGATGCCGGCATCAAGGCGCTGGCCATGGACTCCGGCATGCCGCGGGTGTGGAAGCAGCCAGGCCTGCGCTATGTGCGCGCCTCCGATGAGCATGGCGAGATGGAAATCGCGCCGGAAAGCCAATCCCCCTTGCTGGGCCAGAAGCTGCGGCTGGTGCCGGGGCATTGCGATCCCACGGTGGCGAATTTCGACTGGTATGTCGGGGTTCGCCGCGGCCGTGTGGAATGCCTCTGGCCCGTCGCGGGGCGCGGCGCGTTGTACTAGGGATGCGCGACATGAAAGACACCGGCATCGAAGCGCGCATAAGCGCTCTGGGCTATACCCTGCCTGCGGCCGCGGCGCCGATCGCCGGTTTCGTGCCTTTCACGGTCCAGGACGGCCTGGCATTCATTTCCGGACAATTGCCGCTGGCGGCCGACGGGCTGCGCCATATTGGCAAGCTGGGCGCGGACATCTCGGTGGAAGAGGGACAGAAGGCGGCGGCATTGTGCGCGCTCAATCTGGTGGCGCAGTTGCGATCGGCCTGCGATGGGGACCTGGCATTGGTTCGCCGCTGCCTGCGGTTGGGCGTTTTCATCAATGCTGCCCCCGATTTCACCCAGCATCCGGAAGTCGCCAACGGCGCCTCCGATCTCATTGTCGGCATTTTCGGCGAGGGCGGCCGCCATGCCCGCGCCGCAGTCGGGGTGGGATCGCTGCCGCGCGGCGTCTGCGTGGAAGTGGAAGGCCTGTTCCTGCTCTCCTAGGTGTAACGCGCCAACGCCAGGTCGGCGGCCTCGATTTCCGGCCGGCGGCCGGAAATGATGTCCGCGATCATGCGCCCGGAACCGCAGGCCATGGTCCAGCCCAGAGTGCCGTGCCCGGTGTTGAGGAACAGGTTTGAATAGCGGGTAGGCCCGATCACCGGCGTTCCATCCGGTGTCATGGGGCGCAGGCCCATCCAGAAACTCGCTGCCGCAATGTCGCCGCTGCCGGGAAACAGGTCGCGCAGCGAATGTTCCAGCGCCGCGCGGCGTTGCGGCCGCAGGCTTTTGTCATATCCGGCAAGTTCGGCGCGGCCTCCGACGCGGATGCGGTCTCCCAGCCGCGTGATGGCGATCTTGTAGCGTTCGTCCATCACAGTGGAGACGGGTGCGGCGGTGACATTCTCTATTGGCAGGGTGAGGGAGTAGCCCTTGACCGGATAGACCGGCAGGCCCAGGCCCAGCGAATTCAGGAGGAGCGGCGAATAGCTGCCGAGCGCCACCAGGATCGCGTCGGCGCGCAGGGTGGCGCCATCTGCCAGCACGGCGTGGGTGATGCGCTCGCCGTCCGTCGCCAGCTGGGTCACCGTCCGGCCGAACAGGAAGTTGACGCCATCGGCGCTCGCCATGGTGGCCAGCATCTTGGTGAAAAGATTGCAGTCGCCGGTTTCGTCGCCGAGCAGGCGCAGGCCGCCGACGAACTTCTCCGCCACCCGCGCCAGCGCCGGTTCGACCGCGATGCAGCCGGCCCTGTCCAGCACCTGATAGCTGACGCCGAAGTCGCGCAGAACCGCGGT
>JAOBWF010000272.1 GCA_025463215.1 Acidobacteriota bacterium
GGCAGCTTGCGCATCTGGTTGTTGTCCGGATGAAAGGCCAAAGGGATGAACGCCTGGAACCCGCCGGTGTCGTCCTGCAGCGCGCGCGCCCGCATCATGTGATCGACGCGCTCCTCGTTGGTCTCGATGTGGCCGTAGAGCATCGTCACGTTGGTGCGCATGCCGAGCCGGTGGGCGGTGCGGTGAATCTCGAGATAGCGATCGCTGCCGCACTTGTCGTGCGCAATCGTGCGGCGCACGCGCTCGGCGAAGATTTCGGCGCCGCCGCCGGGCAGCGAGTCGAGCCCCGCGTCCATCAACTCGCGCAGCACCTGCTCGTCGCTCTTGCCGTAGAGATCGGCGAAGAACGCGATCTCGACCGCCGTGAAACATTTGAGGTGGATGTCGGGCCGGATCCGCTTGAAGCCGCGCAGCAGCTCCGTGTAGTAGTCGAACGGCAGATCGGGGTGCAGGCCGTTGACGACGTGGATTTCGGTGAGCGGCTGGTGGGCGCGCTTCCGGAGTTTGTCCCACACCTCGTCGAGCGACATCGTGTACGCGCCGTCGTCCCCCGGCTTGAGCCGCGCGAAGGCGCAGAACAGGCAGCTCGCGACGCAGACGTTGGTCGCCTCGACGCGGATGTTGTAGTTGAAGTAGGTCCGGGCGCCGTGGCGCTTCTCGCGATCGCGATTGGCGAGCCAGCCGACGGCCAGCAGATCGGGCGCCTCGAACAGCCGGATGCCGTCCGCGAGATCGAGGCGCTCGCCACGATCCAGCTTCTCGGCGATGTCGAGAAGGCCGGCGGCAGCGATACGGGACAGCATCTGGTACTCTCGAAGCCTGGGTAATCGGGTGATTGAATGACCAGATTACCCGATTATCCAATCACTGGTTGCGGAGCGTCAGGAAACACCGAACACCTGGACGCGCAGCGACCGCGCGCGCGGGCCGTCGAGCTCCGCCATCAAAATGCGCTGCCATTGGCCGAGCACCACCTCGCCGCCGCTGATCTGCAGCGACAGGCTGTGGCCGAGCAGCATCGCGCGCAGGTGTGAATCGGCGTTCTGCCGATCGCAGTCCGAGTGCTTCGGGTCGTTGTGCAGGTAGTCGGCGTCGCGCGCGACCATCCGCTCGAGCAACCGCGTGATGTCCGACAGCAGCGCGACCTGGAACTCGTTGATGAGCAGCGTGCAGGTCGTATGCATCGACCAGAGGCTGACCAGCCCCTCGCGGACGTCGAGGCGCTGGACGAACTCCATGATCCGGTTGGTCACGTCGACCAGCTCGACGCGCTGATCGGTGTCGATCACGAAGGTTTCGCTGTGCACGACCACGCGGCCGGACGTCACGGTCGCGGCGTTTTCGACCGGGTGTTCGCGCGTGGTGACCGTGGAGCTCTTGCTCATGGCAACAAACCATGTTACGAAAACCGGCCACAGCAGGCAACCTGTTATACTCGGCGCCTCGACTGACGATGACCCCGGCGGTTACGCGAAGTGGGTGCGATGCCCACACGGTCCCGCCACTGTAAGCGGCTACGCTTCGCTTGGACCTTCGGGTCCGCCACTGAGCTCGACGCTTGGGAAGGCGCGCGCAGCGGATTCACGCCGCGAGTCAGGAAACCTGACCACCGGGGGCGTCCTGTTTTTCGGCGCGGAGAACGCCGAAGGAGCACACCCTGTCCACTGGCCAGCCTCGCGCCGCCATTTCGTGGAGCGGCGGCAAGGATAGTTGCGCCGCGCTGCACCGCACCCACGCCCAGTACGACGTCGTCTCGATGATCACGATGGTGGACGAGACGGCGGCGCGCAGCCGCTCGCACGGGCTGCGTCCGGAACTGCTCGATGCGCAGGCGCAGCGGCTCGGACTGCGCCGCTACGCCGGCCGCTGCAGCTGGCCGACGTATGACGGCGCATTCAGCGAGGCGCTGCGGACGGTCAAAGCCGACGGCGTCACGCACGTCGTCTTCGGCGACATTCTGTTCGACGAACATCGCCAATGGGCCGAGGCGCAATGCGCGGCGCACGGCCTGGTCGCCGTCGAACCGCTGTTCGGATCGCCGACGGGTCGACTGTTCGACGAGTGGACCGCCTCGGGGGCCGAGGCGATCATCGTCACCGCGCGCGCGGAATTCCTCGACGACAGCTGGCTCGGACGACCGCTCCGCGCCGAGATGCGCGACGAGCTGACGAGACTCGGCGTCGATCCGTGCGGCGAGCGCGGCGAATACCACACGGCCGTGACCAGCAGCCCGCTGTTCAGCGCGCCGATCGACGTCGTGCACGGCGAGCGCGTGCTCCGCTCCGGCTGCTGGGCGCTGGATCTCGTGCCTTCCAATCCGCATCCGCATTCGCAATCCGCAATCCGCAATCCGCAATGCTGACAGCCGACCGGGTGAGCTTCGCGTACCGCGCGAGCGCGCCGCTCGTCGTCGACGACGTGTCGCTGGCGATTGCGCCCGGCGAGATGGTCGGCATCCTCGGCCCGAACGGATCGGGAAAAACGACGCTGCTCAAGATGCTCGCGGGCACGCTGACGCCGTCGGCCGGCGCGATTGCATTCGACCGACGGCGGCTCACCGACTGGACGCGGCGCGATCTCGCGCGGCGGATCGCGCTCGTGCCGCAGGAAACGCACGCGCCCTTCGACTTCACCGTCCTCGACATCGTCCTCATGGGCCGCTTCCCGCATCTCGGCACCTTCGCCCTCGAGGGGCCGGACGATCTCGCGATCGCCAGACAGGCGCTCGCGTCGACCGGCACGTCGGCGTTCGAAGATCGCGCGTTCGCCACCCTCAGCGGCGGCGAAAAACAGCGCGTGGTCATCGCCAGCGCGCTGGCCCAGACCCCGGAGCTGCTGCTGCTCGACGAGCCGACCGCGTCGCTCGATCTCGGCCACCAGCTCGACGTCCAGCTGCTGCTCGCCGGACTGAACCGCGATCGCGGCGTGACGATGGTGCTGTCGACGCATGATTTGAATCTGGCGGCGGCCTTGTGCCGGCAGCTGATCCTGCTGCGGGGCGGCCGCGTCCTCGCGCAGGGCGCCACCGAAGACGTCCTGACGCCCGCCGCCGTGCGCGAACTCTACGGCGTCGACGCCGACATCCAGCGCCATCCCGCGGCGGGGCACCTGACGGTGACGGCGCTGGCGCGGGTGCCCTGATGCCGCTGATCCGCCGGCGCCTAGTCGTGACGATCGGCGGCTTCGGCCTGCTGCTGCTCGCGGCGCTGGTGACCGGACCGCTGATCGGATCGACGCACATCTCGCTGGCGCGCGTCTTCGATCGCTCGATCCCGTTCGCCGACAACACCGACGCGCAGATCTTCTTCATCGCGCGGCTGCCGCGGGTCCTGGCCGCCGCGCTCGTCGGTGCGGCGCTCGCCGCGGCCGGGGTCGTCTTTCAGGCGCTGCTGCGCAATCCGCTGGCGACGCCGGACACGCTCGGCGTCTCGAGCGGCGCCGCGCTCGGCGCGATGCTCGCGATCACCTTCCATTTCGACTTCGCGTTCGCGGGCATCGCCTCGATTCCGCTGGCGAGCTTTGCCGGGTCGATCGGCGCGCTCGGCATCGTCTATGCGCTGGCGTCGGCCCGCCGCCGCGGCCTGTCGACGATCGTGCTGCTGCTCGCCGGCGTCACGATGACGGCGTTCTTCCAGGCCCTGATCCTGTTCACCCAGTATCTCGCCGATTTCGCCGATACGTTTCGCACCGTGCGCTGGCTGATGGGAACGCTCGACGTCGGCAGCTACGCGCCGATCCTGGCGGCGCTGCCGATCGTGCTGGTCGCGTTCGCGATGCTGGCGACGCTGCCGCGCTCGCTCGATCTGATCAGCCTCGGCGCCGACGCGGCGGCGGCGCGCGGCGTCAACGTCCTGTCGGCGGAGCGGCGCGCGCTCGCGAGCGCGTCGCTGGCGACGGGTGCGGCGGTATCGCTGGCCGGGCCGGTCGGGTTCATCGGCCTGGTCGTGCCGCATCTGGTCCGCCTGATCGTCGGATCCGATCACCGCCTCGTGCTGCCGGCATCGGCGCTGTTCGGCGCCGCGTTCCTGATCGCGTGCGACGCGGTCGCGCGCACGGTGTGGTCGTCGGGTGAGCTGCCGGTCGGCATCGTGACGGCATTGATCGGTGGACCGTTCTTTCTGTGGCTGCTGGCGAGGAAGTGATGATCTTGCGGTGGATGACAATCGCGCTGCTGGTCATGTCGCCGGCGGCATGGCCAGGCGCCGGTCCCGCGCCGCAAACCGCGGCCGCGCCGCAGCGGATCGTGTCGCTCGTGCCGGCGGTCACCGAGATGATCTATGCGATCGGCGATGGCTCGCGTGTCGCCGCCGTGAGCAATTACGATCACTTCCCCGCCGCCGTGGAGCAGCTGCCGAAGGTGGGCGGCCTGCTCGATCCGAGCGTCGAGCGCATCCTGGCCATCAAGCCGGATCTCGTCATCGTCTACGCGACACAGAAGGAGCTGATCGAGCGGCTCGATCGCGCCGCCATTCCCTACTTCAACTATCAGCACAAGGCGCTGCCGGACATCCTGACGACGATCCGCGCGATCGGCGCACGGATCGGCTCGGCGGCGCGCGGCGACGCGCTCGCGTCAGGGATGGAACGCTCGCTCGACGAGATTCGCCGGACAACCGCCGGCCTGCCGCATCCGGCGACGCTGCTCGTGTTCGAGCGCGATCGGACTTCGCTGCGCAACGTCTACGCCAGCGGCGGCTACGGCTTCCTGCACGACATGCTCGAGATCGCCGGCGGACGGAACGTGTTTGCCGGCATCAGGCAGCAGGCGGTGCAGGCGAGCACCGAGATGCTGATCACGAGCAGGCCGGACGTGATCGTCGAGCTGCTGTATGGCGACAGCCTGAAGAACGCCGACATCGCCAGGGAGCTGCGCGCGTGGGATGCCGTGCCGTCGATCCCGGCCGTCCGCGCGCACCGCATCGTCGCGCTCACCGGTGACGAATTCGTCGTCCCCGGCCCGCGCGTCGTCGACGCGACGCGCAGGCTGGCGCACGCGCTGCATCCGGATGCGTTCCGATGAAAACACTCGTCTCCTGGTCGAGCGGGAAAGACAGCGCATGGATGGTCCACACGCTGCGGCAGCGCGGCGACGCCGGGATCGGCGCGCTGCTGACGACCATCAACGAGCCGGCGCAGCGGGTCGCGATGCACGCCGTCCGCGTCGAGGTGCTCCAAGCGCAGGCCGAGGCGCTCGGGTTTCCGCTGTGGATGGTGCCGATCCCGTCGCCTTGCTCGAACGAGATTTACGAGGAAGCGATGCGGCAGGTCGTCGCGCGCGCGGTCGCCGAGGGCTTCACGCACGCCGCCTTCGGCGATCTCTTCCTGGAGGACATCCGCGCGTACCGCGAAGCGCGGCTGGCCGGCAGCGGGCTGACGCCGCTGTTTCCGCTGTTCGGCACCGACGCCGACACGCCGGCACTGGCGCGGACGATGATTGCCGCCGGCCTGCGGGCGCGGATCACGTGTCTGAACCCGAAGGTGATGGATCGTCGGTTCGCCGGTCGCGAGTTCGACAGTGCCTTGCTCAGCGAGCTGCCTCCCTCGGTCGATCCGTGCGCCGAGCGCGGCGAGTTCCACACCTGCGCCTACGACGGACCGATGTTCAACCACCGCGTGCCGGTCGAGACCGGCATCACGGTCGAACGCGACGGCTACGTGTTCACCGACCTGACAATCCCGAACCGATTACCCGATTAGCCGATTACCGGATTCACCACATGCCCCGATATCCAGAGAGGATCGTCTGCTTGACCGAGGAGACGACCGAAACGCTCTACCTGCTCGGCCAGGGCGATCGGATCGTCGGGGTCTCGGGCTACACCGTGCGCCCGCCGGAGGCGCGGCTGAAGCCGAAGGTCTCGGCGTTCATCAACGCCAAGTTCGACAAGATCGAGGCGCTGCGGCCGGACCTCGTCCTCGCCTTTTCGGATCTGCAGGCCGACCTGTGCGCCGAGCTGGTGCGCCGCGGCATGAACGTCGTCGTCTTCAACCAGCGCAGCGTCGACGAAATTCTACAGATGATCGCGATGCTCGGCGGGCTGATTGGCTGCCAGCGGGAGGCGGAGGACCTCGCGGCACGATTGCGCGCCGGGCTCGACGTGATCGGCGAGGCGGCGTCCCGGTTTCCGGCGCGGCTGCGCGTGTTCTTCGAGGAATGGGACGAGCCGCTGATTTCGGGCATTCGCTGGGTCGAGGAACTGGTCGCCGTCGCCGGCGGCGAGCCGATCTTCCCGGAGCTCTCGACCGCCGGGCTCGCCCGGGACCGCATCGTCGATCCGGTCGAGGTCGCGCGTCGCGATCCGCAGGTGATCTTCGCGTCGTGGTGCGGCAAGAAGGTGAAGAAAGCGGCGATCCGCTCGCGCCCAGGCTGGGATGCGACGAGCGCCGTACGCGACGAACGGATCTTCGAAATCAAGTCGACCTACATCCTGCAGCCCGGACCGGCCAGCCTCACCGACGGCGTCCGGCAGATGCACGCGATCCTGGCGTCGCTCGCGTAAACTTGCTTCGTGCGCATCCTCATCGTCGCGGCCACCGACCCGGAGGTCGCCCAGATCCTCGGCCGCATGTACTCGACGCCGACCGAGGATCCGTGTGTCGACACCTACACCCACGGCGCGCACGAGATCGACGTGCTGATCACGGGCGTCGGCATGGTCGCCACCGCGTCGTGGTGTTCCCGGACGCTGACCCAGACCACGTACGATCTCGCGCTCAACCTTGGCATCTGCGGCAGCTTCGACGAGTTCATCGAGCCGGGCACCGTCGTCCACGTCGTGTCGGACCGGCTCGCGGAGCTCGGCGCCGAGGACGGTGATCGATTCCTGACGCTCGAGGAGCTCGAGTTGCCGGGCGAATGCGAGTTCGTCAACCTCGATCCGCCGTCGAACCCCGAGATCGATCAACTGCCGGCGGTCGCCGGCATTACCGTCAACACCGTACACGGCCATGCGCCGACGATCGCCGCAGTCTCCGCGCGATTCCGGCCGCAGGTCGAGAGCATGGAAGGCGCGGCGTTCATGTCCGCGTGCCTGATGCACCGCGTCCAGTTCGCGCAGGTGCGCGCGGTGTCCAACCTGGTCGAGCGCCGGAATCGCGAGTCATGGAGAATGGCTGACGCGATCCGCAACCTGAGCGTCTCGGCCCTTCGCATCATCGACCAGTCATGACCCTGTCCCTCGGCTTCTCGCCCTGCCCGAACGACTGCTTCATGCTCGACGCGATCGTGAATCAACGGATCGATCTCGAAGGACTGGCGTTCACCCCGCGCCTCGCGGACGTCGAGGCGCTGAACCAGGCGGCGTTCGCCGGCGAAGCCGACGTCACGAAACTGAGCTATCACGCCTACGCCTACTGCACCGACAACTACGTGCTGCTCGACGCGGGCAGCGCGCTTGGCCGCAACTGCGGCCCGCTGCTGATCTCCAAGCGTCCGATCGCACAGGACGAGGTCGCCGGCGGCGGACTGCGCCTCGCCATTCCCGGCAGATACACGACCGCGAACTTTCTGCTCGGCCTCGCCTTTCCCAAGGCGCAGGACAAGACGGCGCTCCTGTTCTCCGAGATCGAAACCGCGCTACAGGACGAGCGGTTCGACGCCGGGCTGATCATCCACGAGAACCGCTTCACCTACGCGGCCAAGGGCCTGAAGAAGATCATCGATCTCGGCGAGTACTGGGAGCAGGCGACCGGCGCCCCGATCCCGCTCGGCGGCATCGTCATCAAGCGCTCGCTGCCCGACGAGGTCAAGCGGCGCGTCAATCGCGTGCTGCGCCGCAGCGTCGAGTACGCCTTCGCGCACCGCACGGCGAGCCTCGGCTACGTCCGCGCGCACGCCCAGGAGATGAGCGACGAGGTCATGTACAAGCACATCGACCTGTACGTGAACGAATACTCGGTGGAGTTGGGGCCGGAAGGCCGCCGCGCGGTCGAACTGCTGTTCGACACAGCCGCTGCAAGCGGCGTCATTCCGCGCACTGGCGTCACGCTGTTTCTCGAATAAAAAAGAACCGCGTCGAGCGAACCGCGAGCCTTCCTTGCAGCGTAAGGGACTCTGCTGGCGCTGTGCGGTCTCGGCGGTTGCTTCTTACGGCGTAGCGGTCACACGTCGTCGTCCGGCGACGACACGACGTAGACAGTGGACGCGCGTTTGACGACGATGGTCAGGCCGAAGGCGACCAGGGCGGCGGCGGCGGCCATGCCGAGATAAATCCCGATGCCGACGATGGCTTCGGCCGCAGGCGCGGCCGGCGTGTCGTCGACGATCGCGAACGCCTGCGCCATCGTCTTCGCCCGCTCACCGGCTGCCCTCGGCATGATCTGCCACGACAGGAAGGTGATCCCGAGCGCGAACAGGCCGATGATCAGCAGCGGGTGGCGCGAGTTCTTGCGCGTGATCAGGCTGAGCAGCGCCAGCACCGCGGCCACCGCGCCGAGACCCGCGACCCACAGCGCTTCGACGTCAGGAACGCCCGGGATCGATACGTTGCCGACGATGACCCAGGGGAGGAACGCGCTCACCGCGAGCACGATCCCGGCGACGAGCGGGACAAAGTAGGCGCGCATGCCGGGACGGAAGATGCCGTTCACGCTAGTGCGCGTCCTTGAATTCCTCGTACCACGCCATCTGAATCGCTTCGAGCTTCGGCTCGTTCGACAGCTTCGGGTCGTCGTCGAACCCGTCCAGGCCGGTGACCTTCTCGCGCAGATCGGTGAAGCGCACGGTCAGCGGATCGACCCCGGGGAATTTCTCGACCAGCGCGATGCCGATGTCTTCCGCGTCGGTCCACTTCACGGCGTCACCTCCGCGGCCTTGGCCTTCTTGTCGGACTTGCCGAGCTGAATGCCGCCGACTTCCTGGACGTAGTTCCTGGTGTACATCGGCAGCTCGCAGACGACGTCGCCGCTGATCACCGCCTGGCAGCCGAGGCGCGAGCGCGACGTCAGTCCCCAGGCGGTGTCGAGACGATCGGCCTCGTCGTCCTGCATCTCGCTCAGGTTCTGCTCGCCCTCTTTGATGATGATGTGGCAGGTCGTGCAGGCGCAGCTGCCGCCGCAGGCGTGCTCGAGCGGGACGTGGAAGTGCTTGGCGAGATCGAGAAACGACTCGGGCTTGCCGTGATTCGAGTACGGCACCTGGCCGTGCTCGAATTGGATGACGGTCTCTTCACCGTCGATGATGAACGTGACTTTGGGCATAACGGATTTCAGGGTTCAGATTTCAGAGTTCAGATATCGTCGACATTCCGGCCGGACAATGCCGCCTTGACCGAGCGGTTCATCATCACCTCGGCGAGGTGCCGGGTCGTGTCGTTGAGCGCCTGCGTCCACTTCTGGATGGTCTCGCGGTCCGACGAGTTGAGGACCATCTTCAGCCCGGCGAGGACCGATTCGATCTTCTTGCGCTCGCCGGCGGCGAGCTCGTCCTTCTCGATCTGGTCGATGTCGGCGGCGCGCAGCGATTTGTCGGTGGCCTGGATGACGTTCTCCGCCTCGTTGCGCGCCTCGATCAGCAGCCGCGCCGCGAAGTCGGCCTCGGCGTTCTCGAAGGAGTCCATCAGCATCTGCTCGACCTGTTCGACAGTCAGACCGTAGGACGGCTTCACTTCCACCGTCTGCTCGATCTCGGTGCGCAG
>JAOBWF010000278.1 GCA_025463215.1 Acidobacteriota bacterium
GCGTAAAACAGAAAATCCCACAACTTCACGTTGAGGCCTGACTCCTTCGCCTTCTTGTGGTCCATCGAGATGGCGAGGAAGTCGCATAGTTGGTGCGCGCGTGCGCACCTGGCTGAACTCACTCGGCTAATAGGTCAGGACGATCGATCCGCCGGTGTCCAGCGCCGAGCCGACGTCCGGGTGCTCGCTGCGGTCGTAGCGCACGGTGCTGGTGCGGAAGAGAGGATTTGAACCTCCACTGGGTTGCCCCAACTAGCTCCTGAGGCTAGCGCGTCTGCCGTTCCGCCACTTCCGCAAGTGGGTGAGAAAAACCTCGCAGGCCGAAACCTCAGTATAACTGAAACCGCTCTGATCAGATAAGTCCAGCGGCTTGCTTCCCAGCCCGGAGTTGGGCGAAGGGATCCCACCGCGCAAATGTTCGGGACATCGCGTTGAGAACCGCGCTGCGGCGGCGGGACGTGCCGAAGCGGCGATGCGGTGAGGCACCGCAGCGTGCGATTTCGACTAGTGCGCGGCGGTGGTCGCTTTCCACCGCAACACGACCGAGGCGGTCGTCGTGTTGTCGGTCTTCTTGAATCCCGGCACCGGTGCGTTCGAGTACCGCAGCAGATAGCTGATCTTCAGCGCGAGGCGCGCGTTCATCGCCGCCTGGGCCGTGATCTCCGCTTCCGAGCGATACGCCGCGGTGGTCTTGAAGTCCGGGTAGTAGGTGAAGCGCTGCGTCGTGTCGCCGGCGGCGCCGAAGGGAATCCGGCTGAGCAACTGCAGCACGCCGATCGGGTCATCGACACCGGGGCCGGCGAGGCGGCTCTCGTGCAGCCAGGCGACGCTGGTCACGCCATCGAGTGTCCATTCAGGATGATGGACGAGCGCCCAGCTCAACCCGCCGTCGAGAATCGAACGAAAGTCGAGGCCGGAAAACCGGTCGCGTTCGAGCCGGATGCCCGATGACACGCCGATGATCGGCGTCAGCTTGCGCTGGCCGCGAAACATGCCCAGGTAGCGGGCCGCCGTCGTTTCCCCATCGGCGCTGGTGCGTACGGCGGTGGCTGACGACTCGAGCTGCCAGACGGCGCCGCGACGGTGCGCGTTGAAATCGGCGCCGGTCGAGGCCGTATCGGAATTGCCGCTGGTGCCCACGAACGATGCGCCAATCTGGGCGTCCCAGAGCGGCGGCGGTGGTGGCGGAGGTGTCGCGGGCGTCTGCGCCGAGGCGGAGGCGGCAGCGAACGCGGCGCAAATCGTGAGCGCGAGCAGTGTCATTCTTCGGGTCAGCATCATGAAACAGCAGACCTTGCAACGCGCGTACCCGGCCCGATCCGCAGTGAAAAGCGGCGCCAGCCTGCCCTTGCGGCGAGGCTATACTCATTCCATGGCTCGCCGTGGCTTCGCAATCCTGTTTTCCTTCCTCGGCTTCGCGCTCGTCGTCTCCATTGTCGGCTTCACGGCGATGTATCTGCTCTTCGGCCGTGAGCCGGCGGTGCCGTCCAACTCGACGCTCGTCCTCAAGGTGGGCGGGTCGCTGAGCGAGCTCGCCCCGGCCGATGTCGTCGGCTACCTCCGCGGCTCGCGGACGCCGACCGTGCGGGGCATCGTCGACAATCTGCGCAAGGCGAAAATCGACCCGCGCGTCAAAGCGGTGCTGCTCAAGCCGACCGGGTTCGAGTCGCCGTTCTGGGCCAAGGTGCAGGAAGTGCGCGACGCGGTGCTCGACTTCAAGAAGTCGGGCAAGCCGGTGTATGCGTATCTCGAATACGGCGGCGATCGCGAGTACTACCTCGCCACCGCGGCCGACAAGGTCTTCCTGATGCCGTCGACGCCGCTCGATCTGGTCGGCGTCGCCACCTACGAGCTGTTTCTGCGCGGCACGCTCGACAAGATCGGCGCGATTCCCGACCTCCATCGCATTGGTCAGTACAAGACCGCGGTGAACACGTTCAAGGAGAAGGGCTACACCGCCGCCCACAAGGAGATGGACGAGTCGATGAACCGCGATCTGTACGAGCAGATCGTGCGCGGCATCGCCGACGGCCGCAAGAAGAACGAAGCCGACGTGCGCACCCTGATTGACGAAGGGCCGTTCCTGCCGGAGGACGCGCTGAGCGCGGGGCTGATCGACGAGGTGGCGTACGAGGATCAGGTCGACGACAAGCTGCGCGCCGGCGAGCAGCGGCGTCATCTCGACGGCGACGACTATGCGCGCGTCGGCCTCTCGTCGCTCGGGCTGAACAAGGGGCCGCGGATCGCGGTGATCTACGCCAACGGCACGATCAACGGCGGCAGAAGCGGCTACGATCCGGTCAACGGCCCGGTCGCCGGTTCCGACACGCTGATCGACTACATCCGCCAGGCGCGGCGCGACAGCGCGGTGAAGGCGATCGTGCTGCGCGTCGACAGCCCCGGCGGATCGGCGTCGGCGTCGGATGCGATCTGGCGCGAGCTGGTGATCACGAAGAAAGAGCGCGCCGATCGGCCGCTGATCGTGTCGATGTCGGATCTCGCCGCCTCCGGCGGCTATTACATCGCGATGCCGGCACAGGTGATCGTCGCGCAGCCGTCGACGCTGACCGGATCGATCGGCATCTTCGGCGGCAAGTTCGTCACCGGCGGCGTCTACGAGAAGCTCGGCGCCAGAATCGAGTCGACGAGCATCGGCAAGCGCGCCGAAATCAACGGGCCGGCGCGCCCCTACAATGCCGACGAACTGACGAAGCTGCAGGAGCAGCTGCAGTCCTTCTACGATCAGTTCGTGGAAAAGGTGGCCGAGTCGCGGCACAGCACGCCCGAGAAGATCGACGCGCTGGCGCAGGGGCGGGTCTGGACCGGCCGTCAGGCGAAGCAGAACGGCCTGGTCGACGAGCTCGGCGGCCTCGACCGGGCGGTGGCGATCGCCAAGCAGCGCGCCAAGATTGCCGCGGACAGCGACGTGGAGCTGGTCGTCTATCCGCCGCGCAAGAGTTTCTACGAGTTGTTGTCGGAGCAGTTCAGCGGATCAGGGGAGTCGGCGCAATCGGCGGCGGTCACCGCCTGGCTGAGCGCCAACCTGTCGACCGGCGAGATCGACGCGCTGCGCATCATGCGCGGCCCGTTCGCGATGTTCCGCCGCGGCGAGCCGCTGGCGTTGCTGCCGTTTACGTTCGTGCGGTGAACCCGGCGGAAGACCCTTCGTCTTGGGTCCTTGGTGTCATTGGTGTTGAATCGGCCTAGCTAGCGGCCCTCTGCAACGACTCGCGATTGACCTCAATCTTCATCTTGGCCTTGGCCTTCGCCATGTAGGCCGAGAAGAAGCGATTGCGGCGGTCCGTCAGCAGCTCTTCCCGGAAGCGGTCCTTCGAGGACGTCCACTCTTCCGGCGTCACCGTTTTCTTCTCGACCACCTTGATCACGGCGGTGCCGTTGTCGGTCGCGATCGGATCGCTGACCGCGCCGACCGCGAGCGCGAAGGCGGCGTCTTCGACCGCCGGTGCGACGCCGAGGTCCGGAATCGGCGCATCGTGCGCGATCAGGTCGGTGGTCTTCGCCTCGACGCCGGCCGCCTTCGCCGCCTTCTCGAAATCAGGGGCCGACTTCAGCTTCGCCGCAATCTCCGCCGCCTTCTGCTTGCTCAGATCGCGCGCCTTCTGCTTGACGACCTCTTCGCGGACGCGCTCCTTCACTTCGTCGAGCTTCGCGTCACGCGGATCCTGCTTCGCCACCAGCGTCTCGAACACGAAGCCGCGCGACGCGCGCAGCGCGCCGCTGACGTCGTTGGTCTTCATCTCGAACGCCTTGTTGGCGGCTTCGGGCGACGGTCCGAGCCCGAGGATCGGCTCGTCGCGCGCGAAGAAGCCGGACTCCTGCACCGTGAGCCCCTGCGCCTTGGCGACCTTGTCGAGATCCGCCGGCTTGCTGATCTGCTTCTCGAGCTTCTGCGCCAGGTCGGCGGCCTGCGCCTGCGCCCGCTGATAGGCGAGCTGATCGTTCAGCTGCTGCCGCACTTCCGCCAGCGGCCGCGTCGTCGCCGCTTTTTTGTCGACCAGCTTGATGATGTGATAGCCGTACTGCGTCTTCACCACGTCGCTGATCGCGCCGGGCTGCATCGCGAACACGGTCTGATCGAACTCCGGCACCATCCGGCCGCGGCCGAAGTAATCGAGGTCGCCGCCGTTCTTCGCACTGGCCTCGTCTTCGGAGTTCTTCCTCGCGAGCTCGGCGAAATCGGCGCCGCCGCGCGCCTGCTTGAGCAGCTCCTCCGCCTTGGCCTTGACCGCCGCCTCGTCTTTGCCCTCGGTCTTGAGCAGGATGTGGCTGGCGCGGACCTGTTCCGGCGTCGTGTACTGCTCGCTGCTGTTGTTGTACTCGCGCTCGATGTCCGCGGCGGGGACGACGGTCTTGGCGCGCAGCGCTTCGATGTCGACCAGCAGGTAGCGGATCTTGCGTTTCTCGGGGATCTTGAAATCGGTCTTGTGCGCGTCGAAGTAGCTCGACACCTCGGGATCGCTCGCGCTCACCTGGGTGCGGAAGCTGTCGGCGGTGAAGCTGACGACCGCAAGCTTCACCTTGTCGTTGCGGCGGCGATATTCCTGTTCGAGATCCTTGTCGTTGACCGACAGCCAGTCGGTCAAGGAACCGCGCAGCTTCTCGACCGCGAGCCCGTGGCGGATGCTGTCCTCGAATTCCGAGACGACCATCGGCGGCCGCTGCATGCGGAGCAGCTGCTGGTAGCGTGCCTCGCCAATGAACCCGCCGTTCTCCTGGAACGCCGGCATCGCGAAGATGCGCTGCCGCACCTCTTCATCGCTCACCTTGATGCCGAGCCGCTCGGCTTCCGCCAGCGCGGCGCGCTCGTCGACCATCTGCTGCAGGATCTGCTGCTCGATCCCGAGCTGCTTGAGCAGCTGGTCGTTCATGTTGCCGCCGTAGGCCGAGCGGTACGCCTGCAGTTGAGCTTGATACGTGCGCCGGAAATCAGCGCTGGTAATTTCACGCCCTTCGACCTTGGCGACCGTGTCGCCGGAGGCGGCGTCGGCACCGCTGCCGCGCAGGAAATCAGGAATGTAGAAAAGGACAAACGCCACGCACACCAGGCCGAGACTCCATTTGAGCCAGTCCCTGTGGCGGCGCATCCGATCGAGCATGGTCATTGAGGCACCTTGGAAACATTCATTTTAGGCTAGGAACTTGCGATGTGGCAAGCAGTTACAAGCGGCCGATGTGCTATATTTGCAGAGGATAGAAGCACTTAGCCGATGTCTTCCGCCAGTCGAGCCCCACGGATACCGGTCGCGTTATACCAGGCGGTCGGTCCCGCCGGTAAAACCGGATCCAAGCTGCGTCGCGCGAGCGAAATTTCGCTCACGACGCCCGGCCTGGATTTGTCGACCCGTCTGCGTGTCTTCCAGCGGGCGCTGCGCAGCCGCGTCGAGCGGCGCGATGCGCTCATCGATATCGTGCGCGGCGTCAACGCCACGCTGGAGCCGCAGAAAATCGCTGAGGTGATTGTCGATCGCGCCTCGAGCTGGGTGCCGGCGCCCTGCTGGGCGGTCGTTTCCGCGGACCTGTCGGGTCAGTTCTCGGTCCTCGCGGACCGCGGGCTCACGCCCGACATGGGGCCGGCCGTCTATGCAATCGCGACCTGGGTGATGCACCGCGGCCAGGAGTTCGTGACCGCGAACCTGGCGCAGGACACACGTGTCACGGCTGCGGCGGTCGGCGCGGTCATCGCTTTTCCGCTGAGCTGCCGCGGCCGCAAGGTCGGGGCGCTCGTCGCGCTCGATCGGGTGCCGTCGACGCGCGAGCCGCGCATGGCCGCGAGCATGTTGCGCGCCGTTCGCCTGCTGCTCGAGCCGGCGTCGGTCGCGCTCGACAACGGTCTCCTGCTCAAGCGCGCGGAGGCGCTGTCGGTCACCGACGACCTGACCCACCTCTACAACTCGCGCTACCTGAACCTGGTCCTGCGCCGCGAGACCAAGCGCGCCTCGCGCAGCGGCCGGCCGCTCTCCCTGCTGTTCATCGATCTGGATGGATTCAAGGCGGTCAACGACACGCATGGCCACCTGTTCGGCAGCCGCGCCCTGGTCGAAGCCGCGGCCGTCATCCGCAGCAGCGCACGTGAAACCGACGTCGTGTCCCGCTTCGGCGGCGACGAGTTCGCCATCGTCCTGCCCGACACCGGCGCAGAAGGGGCGTATGCCGTCGGCGCACGCGTTCGCGACAAAATCGCGGCCCACAAGTTTCTGGCGGCCGATGGCCTGGATATACACCTGACCGGCTCGGTGGGGGTCGCCACCCTGCCGGACGTGGCCGCCTCGGCCGAGGAACTGGTCCAGGCCGCGGACAAGGCGATGTATCAGGTCAAAGAATCCGGGAAGAACGGTATCGTGGCCGCCATCGCTCCTGCCGATAACTGACGGCAGACGAGTCTGACCACCATTCACACTTTCGCACGGCCGACTGGGAAGGAGCCTTTTTGAGTCTTCGTTCGATGCTTTCGCTGTTTTCGAGTGACCTGGCCATCGATCTGGGCACGGCCAACACCTGCGTCTACGCCCGCGGCAAGGGCATCGTCGTCAACGAGCCGTCGATTGTGGCCATCAACAAGGTCACCGGGCGGGTCGAGGCGGTGGGCAAGGACGCCAAGGACATGCTCGGCCGCACGCCCGGCAACATTGTCGCCATCAAGCCGATGAAGGACGGCGTCATCGCGGACTTCGAAGTCACCGAGAAGATGCTGACCTACTTCATCAAGAAGGCGCACAACCGCAACGTCTGGGTCCGGCCGCGCATCGTCATCGGCGTGCCGTCCGAGATCACCCAGGTCGAGAAGCGCGCGGTCAAGGACAGCGCGTATCGCGCCAAGGCCAGCGAGGTGCATCTGGTCGAGGAGGCGATGGCCGCGGCGATCGGCGCCGGCATGCCGATCACCGAGCCGTCGGGCAACATGATCGTCGACATCGGCGGCGGCACCACCGACATCGCCGTCATCTCGCTGGC
>JAOBWF010000017.1 GCA_025463215.1 Acidobacteriota bacterium
CGGGTCCCGGCGTCTGGGCGCCCGCGTGCGCCGCGATCGAGACGAGGCCCAGCACGATCAGGGCGAGCCGCGCGGGGGCCATCAATTTCCCTTCACCGGCGGCGGCGGCACGGCGCCGCGTCCGGCACCCGGCTTCGCCGCGGTCGGCTTGTCGAGCAGCACGAACGTGGTCGCGACGCAGGTCGCGGTGATCGTGGCGCTGCCATCGGCGCGCTCGCGGTTCTTCACGTCGAGGCCGCTGATATTGACGATGCGTGTGAACTTGCCGACGCGGTCGAAGAAGATCGCGAGGTTGTGGTACGTGCCTTCGAGCTCCAGCGTGATCGGCCACTCGGCATGGAGCTGCTTGACCACCGTCGGCGCGGGCTTGAACCCCTTGATCGTCATGTTGGAGAGCGACGCCACCGTCTGCATGCGGTTGAGCAGATCGGCGGCATCCTTCTCTTCCGGCAGGATCGCTTTGAGGTTGGCGAGGCGCCCTTCCAGATCGGTGACCTGCTGGCGGAACTCGGGCAGCTTCTTCGCCGTCGTCAGGCCCTTGGTGATGTCGGCCTTGAGCGCCTGCAGCTGCGCGTCGCGCGACACCATGTCGGCGCGCACCGGCTCCTCGTAGTAGTAATAAAACAGGCCGCAGCCGATCACGGCGAGCGCGACGAACGCGCCGACCTGGGCGTACCACGGCAATTTGGTAAGTGTCAGTTGCATCGAATCTTCGTTACTGAGCCGTATCGGGGCGACCCCATACGACCTTTAAATGCGCGTGTCCCACGATGCCCTCAGGTTAGCCACCGGTCTTGACGCCCGCGGCCGCGACCGCCGCTTCCCCGGGCTGCTGAAAGATGGCCTTGATAGTGAATCGAATGAGCTCGGTGGCCGGGGCGGTGCCCGCCTCGGTCTTGGTGTCGATGATCTCGATCGAGCGTTTGAAGTAGCCCGACGCCTCGAGGTTGGAGACGAACTCCGACAGCCCGGTCAGCGTCGTGCAGCGGCCGTCGATGATCACGTCGCTGCCGGCCGGCGTCTGCTTCACTTCGGTCAGCCACAGCATCTGCGGCAGCGCCCGGCTGATCTGATCGAGCAGGTGCACCGGCCCGGTCTGGCCTTTGCGCAGCTGCTCGATCAGCACGACCCGCTGCTGGAGCTGCGCCTTGCGCTGCTCGAACTGCTGCACCTGCTGGATCACCGAGTGCAGCCGGACGGTTTCCTGCTGCGCGGCGCCGATCTCGGCGTCGATCTGTTTGGATTCCCGGGTCAGCGTCCAGTAGCGCCAGCCGATGAACAGCACGGCGAGGATGAGGATCAGGCTGCAGCCGACCGTCATCTTCTGCCCGGTCGTGCCGAGCGTCACCGCCTTCTTCTTCGCCTTGTCGCGTTCCGCGGCGAGCAGGTTGATGCGAATCATCGGTCGCCCGTCCTTCTCAGGGCGAGTCCGACCGCGACCGCCGCGGTCACGCTCAGGCCTTCCGGATCGGTGATCCCGAGCTTGACCGGATCGAACGTAATCGTCTTGAACGGGTCGAACACTTCGACCGGGGTGTTGAACCGCTCCTGCAGCGACGCGGTGAAGCCGTCGACCCGCGACGCGCCGCCGCTGACGACGATCCGATCGATCCGATCCGAGGCCGCCGTCGCCTTGAAGAAGTCGAACGTCTTCTGGATTTCGAGCAGCACGTTCTCGGTCATGGCGTGGAGCACCGGCTGGACCTCTTCGAAGGTCACGCCGTCGACCGGCTCGCCGCGCTTGATCTGCTCGGCGCTCTCGTACGGCAGGTTCAGCTCTTTCTGCACCGCCTCGGTGTAGGAGTTGCCGCCCATCGAGATGTCGCGGGTGAAGACCGACTGATCGCCGGTGACGATGTTGATGTTGATGGCGCTGGCGCCGGCGTTGAGCAGGACGACGACGGCGTCGGGTTCGAGCTGGTAGTTGGTCTCGTAGGCGTTCTGCAGCGCGAAGGCGTCGACGTCGACGATCACCGGCAGCCGCCCCGCCTGCGAGATCACGCCGGTGTAGTCGGCGATCTTTTCTTTCTTGGCGGCGACCAGCAGCACGTCCATCGTGCCCTCGGACTCGGCGCCGGTGCCGGCATTGAGGATCTGGTAATCGAGATTGACGTCCTGGATGTCGAACGGGATGTACTGCTCCGCCTCCCAGTAGATCGACTCGGCGAGCTCCGCCTCGGTCATCACCGGCAGGTTGATCTTCTTGACGATCACGGCGTTGCCCGAGAGCGAGGCGGCGACCTCCTTGGTCTTGAACGCCTTGTTCTCGAAGACGCGGCGGATCGCATCGGCGACCGCGGCGCCGTCGATGATCGCGCCGTCGACGATGCTGTCGGGGGGCACCGGTTCGATGGCAAACGCCACCACCTTGAAGCCCTTGCCGACGGCCTTCAGTTCGACAGCCTTGACGGCGCTCGATCCGATGTCGAGGCCGACGACCGACTTTGATTTGCCGAGACCAAACACGGTGTTATGTCCTAACTGCGAGAAGATCGGCTGTTCCGCAAAACTGGTACCCGCCTCAACCGCGATCAAACCGTCGAATTCTGGCGTTAACCGACGAAAACTGGCATGGATGCGATTACAATATCGTCAGCGGATTACAGATCGGAGCGAGCGCAACTCACCCTCGCCGGTCTGGCTTATCGGCCCCAGTCGGGCGCTGCATCAGAGGTGTGCCGTTACCCTTGACAGTGCCCAGAAACGCCGGTATGATTTGGGTTTACCGTTGCTCGGACCTGACCGACAGCTTGTGCGTCCGGGCAGGAAATCCCCCAACATCGGTTCGTGGGTTTTTCGAAAGGGCTTTTTCAGGGATGTCTACGTTCATGGCCAGCGCTGACTCGGCGGCCGCCGGTAGCCACTGGCACATCATCGACGCCGACGGCCAGGTGCTCGGGCGCATCGCGACCGTTGCCGCGCGCTTACTTCAGGGCAAGAACAAGCCGACCTACACCCCCTTCATCGACACGGGCGACCACGTCGTCATCGTGAACGCGAAGAAGGTGAAGCTCACCGGCCGCAAGGAAGATCAGAA
>JAOBWF010000019.1 GCA_025463215.1 Acidobacteriota bacterium
GCGCTTCTTGAGGGTCGAGCGCAGCGCCAGATCCTCGTGCAGCAGCTTCGCGTAGTCGCGGTCGGAGTACCAGCGCGACCGCCACGTCTTGTTGAACCCGAGCCGGAATCCGACCGGATGAACTTTCTGGCCCACGGTTACTCCTTCGCCTTCTGTGCTTTTTTCGACGGCGTCGTCGCCGACTTCTGGGCGCGCGCGCGCTTCGGCCGCGGCGCATCGGCGGCGGGCGTCGTGCCGACCGCGACAATCTTTCCCGGCCGCTCCGAGACGTGCACGCTGATGTGCGCCGTGCGCTTCAGCACGCGGAAGGCGCGCCCCATCGGGGCGGGACGGACCCGCTTGGCCGACGGCCCCTGGTTGGCGTAGCACGCCGACACGAACAGCTTGTCGACGTCGCCGCTGAAGCCTTCCTTGTTCGTGGCGTTCGCAATCGCCGACCGAAGCACCTTCGAGATGTCTTCGGCGATCGCCTTGCGCGTGAACTTGAGCGTCGCGAGCGCCTGGTTGACGTCCTTACCGCGGATCAGCGCGAGCACGAGCCCGGCTTTCTGCGCCGACGTCCGGACGTACCGTGCGGTGGCCTCTGCCTGAATCATGATGCCCTACCTAGCTCTTCCCGCCGGCCGCAGGCGCGCCGGCGCCGGGCGCGACCGACGAGGCCTTCTCGGCCACCTTGGTCGTGTGTCCCTTGAACAGCCGCGTCGGCGCGAACTCGCCGAGCTTGTGCCCGACCATGTTCTCGGTCACGTACACCGGGATGAACTTGCGCCCGTTGTGCACGGCCAGCGTGTGCCCGACCATCTCGGGAATCACCGTCGACCGGCGCGACCACGTCTTGATGACCTTCTTGTCCGCCTGCCGATTCATCACCTCGACCTTCTCGAGAAGGTGGGTGTCGACGAACGGACCCTTTTTCAGTGAGCGGCCCATTTACTTCTGTCTCCGCTGAACGATGTACCGGTCGGTCGTCTTGCTGTTGCGCGTCTTGTAGCCCTTGGTCGGCATGCCCCACGGCGTCACCGGGTGACGGCCGCCCGAGGTCTTGCCTTCGCCGCCGCCGAGCGGGTGGTCGACCGGGTTCATCGCGACGCCGCGGACGTGCGGACGCTGGCCCTTCCAGCGGCTGCGGCCGGCCTTGCCGATCGACACGTTCTCGTGGTCGATGTTGCCGACCGTGCCGATGGTCGCGAAGCACTCGACATTGATCTTGCGGATCTCGCTCGAGGGCATCTTCACCGAGGCGTAATCGCCTTCCTTCGCGACCAGCTGCACGGACGATCCGGCGCTGCGCGCGATCTGCCCGCCCTTGCCCGGCTTCAGCTCCACGTTGTGGAGCAGCGTGCCGAGCGGGATGTTCTTCAGCGGCAGCGAATTGCCCGGCAGGATGTCGACGTTCTGCCCCGAGACGATCGTGTCGCCGACCTTGAGGCCGACCGGCTGCAGGATGTAGCGCTTCTCGCCGTCGGCGTAGGTCAGCAGCGCGATCCGCGCCGAGCGGTTCGGGTCGTACTCGATCGTCGCGACCTTGGCCGGAATGTCGAACTTGTTCCGCTTGAAGTCGATGATCCGGTACATCCGCTTGTGGCCGCCGCCGCGCCACCAGGACGTGAGGTGCCCCGCGTTGTTGCGGCCGCCGGTGCTGCGCAGCGGCTCGACCAGCGGTTTGTACGGTTCCTGCGTCGTGATCTCGTCGAAGATCGGCACCGTCTGGAAGCGGGTGCCGGGCGACGTCGGTTTGAGTTTGCGAAATGGCATGATTACGCGCCTTCCAGGAATTCCGGCATCTTCGCGCCCTCGCGGAGCTTCACGTATGCCTTCTTCCAGTCCGAGCGGCGGCCGGCGAACCGTCCCTGCCGCTTGATCTTTCCGTGCGAAATCGTCGTCCGGATGCTGTCGACCTTGGCGCCGAGCAACTGCTCGACCGCGCGCTTGACTTCGATCTTGTTGGCCCCGATCGCCACTTCGAACACGATCGTGCGGCCGTCTTCGCGCAGCAGCGACGTCTTCTCGGTGATCAGCGGCCGGCGGATAACGTCTGTGAGTTTCATGCCAGCGCCTCTTGGAGTTTTTCGAGCGCGCCGCGGGTCGCCACGACACGCCCCGCACCCATCACGTCGCGCGCCGTCAGCCGTGCGCTCGGCACCAGCGTCACGCCGGGAATGTTGCGCAGCGCGCGCGACAGCTTCTCGTCCGCCGCGACGTCGACCAGGACCGCCTTGCCGGTGATCCCGAGCTGTTTCAGCATCGCCGCCGCCGCCTTGGTCTTGATCTCGGTCGCGCTCAGCGCCTCGACCACCACGAACTCGCCGGCCTTCATCTTCTCGGTCAGCGCCGAGCGCAGCGCGCCGAGCTCGACCTTCTTCGACAGCTTGAAATCGTAGCTGCGCGGCCGCGGCGGGTGGACGGTGCCGCCGTGGCGCCACAGCGGCGTCCGGCTGGAGCCGACCTGCGCCCGGCCGGTGCCCTTCTGCTTCCACGGCTTCTTGCCGGTGCCGCTGACGAAGGCGCGGGTCTTCGCCGCGTGCGTGCCGCTGCGATCCGCCGCGTTGGCGTGCACGACCGACTCCCAGATCAGGTCGCCGTTGATCCGGCCGCCGAACACCGCGTCGTTGACGTCGACGGTGCCGACTTTCTTGTTCTCGTGGTTCACGACATCGAGTTGCATGGCTACTTCTTGCCCTTCTTCGGCTTCTCGACCTGGGCGACCTTCAGCTTCTTGAGCGTGACCGCCTTGCGGATGATCACGTAGCTGCTCGGCGCGCCCGGGATGCCGCCCTCGACGATCAGGAGGTGGTTCTCCGGATCGACGCGCAGGACCTTGAGGTTGTGAATCGTGATCCGCTTGCCGCCCATCCGCCCCGCGGCGCGCATGCCCTTGACGACGCGCGACGGAAACGACGACGCGCCGATCGAGCCCGGCGCGCGATGGAACATCGAGCCGTGCGTCGCCGCGCCGCCGGCGAAATGGTGGCGTTTGACGACGCCCTGAAAACCCTTGCCGCGGCCGGTGCCGACGATGTCGACGCGCTCGCCGGTGGCGAAGATCGAGGCCAGCACCTGGTCGCCGACGTTCGGCTTCTCGGCGCCCGCCGCCAGCGATACTTCCCGCTTGACCCGGGTCGGCGGCACGTTCGCTTTCTTGAAGTGCCCCGCCGTCGGCTTGTTCGACTTCGCCGGGGTTTCTTCGACGAAGCCGAGCTGCACCGCCTCGTAGCCGTCCTTCTGCGCGTCCTTCGACTGGACGACGACGCACGGGCCCGCCTTGATCACCGTCGCGGGATGGACCGTGCCGTCCGCGTCAAAGATCTGCGTCATGCCGACTTTGCGGCCGATGATTCCTGTCACCATAAAGGTTCTCTAGGTGTCGCGGTTCTCGGGGTTCTCGGGGTTCGGGGCGTCGTCAGCACGACGAGCACCCTGAGCACCACGAGCACCTTCAGAACCCTGCGAACCCTATTTGTGCTCCTTGCCGAAGGCTTTGATCTCGACGTCGACGCCGGCCGGCAGGTCGAGCTTCATCAGCGCGTCCACCGTCTGCGGCGTCGGCTCGAAGATGTCGATCAGCCGCTTGTGCGTCCGGATCTCGAACTGCTCGCGCGACTTCTTGTCGACGTGGGGCGAGCGCAGCACGGTCCACTTGTTCTTCGACGTCGGCAGCGGAATCGGGCCGGCCAGCCGCGCGCCGGTGCGCTTGGCGGTCTCGACGATTTCGGTCGTCGACTGATCCAGCACCCGGTAGTCGTAGGCCTTGAGCCGGATGCGGATCTTCTCGTTGAAAGATGCGGTTGCCATCGTTATTTACCCTGCATGCGAGCGACGACTTCCTCGCTCACGTTCGGCGGCGCCTGCTCGTAGCGGTCGAAGTGCATCGAGTAGGTCGCGCGCCCCTGAGTGCGCGAGCGGAGGTCGGTGGAATAACCGAACATCTCCGACAACGGCACCCGCGCGTTGATGATCTGCGTGCCGCCGCGGTCTTCCTGCGACTGAATCTGGCCGCGCCGGCTCGAGAGGTTGCCCATCACGTCGCCCATGTGTTCCTTCGGGACGACGACTTCGACGCGCATGATCGGCTCGAGCAGCACCGGCTTGGCCTTCTTGGCCGCGTCCTGGAACGCCATCGAGCCGGCAATCTTGAACGCCATTTCCGACGAGTCGACGTCGTGGTACGAGCCGTCGTACAGCTCGATCCGGACGTCGTCGATCGGGAAGCCGGCGAGGATGCCGCGCGTCAGCGCTTCTTTGATCCCTTCGTCGATCGGCTTGATGAACTCCTTCGGGATCGAGCCGCCGGTCGTCTCGTTCTCGAAGATGTAGCCGG
>JAOBWF010000080.1 GCA_025463215.1 Acidobacteriota bacterium
CGTTCGCCGCCTGTTTCCTCGTGTTCTGCCTGGCCAGTCTCGCGCTGGTGCCATTCCTCGGCCAGGACTTCTTCCCGTCGGTTGACGCCGGCCAGATCCGTCTGCACATACGCGCGAAGACGGGCACCCGAATCGAGACGACTGCTGCTCTCGGCGATCAGATTGAAAGCGTCATTCGCCGGGAGATACCCGCCGCCGAGCTCGGCGGCATCCTCGACAACGTCGGGCTGCCGACCAGCGGCATCAACCTGTCGTACAGCAACAGCGGCACGATTGGATCGGCCGACGCCGAGATCCTGATCTCGCTCGTGGCGAATCACCAGCCGACCGCGCAGTACGTCGAGCGGCTGCGCCTGCTGCTGCCCAAGGCGTTTCCCGGCACCTCGTTCTTCTTCGAGCCCGCCGACATCGTCAGCCAGATTCTGAACTTCGGCCTGCCGTCGCCGATCGACGTGCAGATCGTCGGACCGGACGTGACGAACAATTTTGCCGCCGCGACGAAGATCGCCAACCAGATCCGTTCGGTGCCCGGTGCGGTGGACGTGCACATCCAGCAGGCGCTCGATCAGCCGCGGTTCCAGTACGCGGTCGATCGCGTCAAGACGCGCCAGGTGGGGCTCACCGAGCGCGATGTGGCGAACAACGTGCTCGTATCGCTCAGCTCCAGCTTCCAGACGACCCCCAGCTTCTGGTTGAATTCCAGCAACGGGGTGGTCTACAGCCTGGCGGTGCAGTCGCCGCAGTACACCATCGACTCGCTCGACGCGCTGGGGAGCATTCCGGTGAACGCGGGCAACCAGGGCGCGCCGCAGTTGCTCGAAAACGTCGCATCGATGACGCGCGTGGGCGAGCCAGCGGTGGTCAGCCACTACAACGTGCTTCCGGTGCTCGACATTTTCGCCGGCGTGCAAGGCCGCGACATGGGGTCTGTCGGTGCGGACATCGCGCGCATCACGGCACAGGTGCAGCTCCCGGCCGGCAGCACCGTGGTGACGCGTGGGCAGATTGCGACGATGCGGTCGTCGTTCATCGGCCTGCTCGGCGGGCTCGCCTTCGCGATTCTTCTCGTCTACCTGCTTATCGTCGTGAACTTTCAGTCGTGGACCGAGGCGTTCATCATCAACACTGCGCTGCCCGGCGCGCTGGCCGGCATCTGCTGGATGCTGTTCCTGACCCGCACCACGCTGAATGTCCCCTCGTTGATGGGTGCGATCATGAGCATCGGCGTCGCCACGGCCAATAGCGTGCTCGTCATCACGTTCGCGAACGAACGCCTCGACGCGACCAAGAATGCGTTCCGCTCGGCGCTCGAAGCCGGCTCCACCCGGCTGAGGCCGGTGATGATGACGGCGCTCGCGATGATCATCGGCATGGTGCCGATGGCGCTGGGCCTCGGCGAAGGCGGCGAGCAGAACGCGCCGCTCGGCCGAGCCGTCATCGGCGGACTCCTGTTCGCCACCGCCGCCACCCTGTTCTTTGTCCCCGTCGTGTTCGCGATGATGCGAAGCCGGAAGGAAACTGTATGACTCAACTCCCAGAAGCGTCCGCAACCGCGAATCCACCGCTCGCGGATTCACCACCACCGCCGCCACCACCGAAGGGACGACGGCTGCTGTGGTTCCTGACCGTGCCGGTGCTGCTGGTGTGCGCGGCCCTGGTCACGGTGCATGCGCGCGGCGTGAGCAGCGCGAACGTCACCGCCACCACCAAGACGCTCGCCGTGCTGAACGTCAACGTCCTTCACGCGCAAGCCGGCAGTTCGGTGACCGACCTGACGGCGCCCGGCACGATTCAGGCGTTTTCCGAGTCGCCGGTGTACGCGCGTATCACCGGTTACGTGCGCAGCTGGACGGCAGACCTCGGCGCCCGCGTCCGGAAGGGACAGTTGCTGGCAATCGTCGATGCGCCGGAGATCGACCAGGAACTGAGCCGCGCGCGCGCGATGCTGACGCAGGCGCGGGCGACGCGCGATCTCGCCACCGTCACCGCGGCGCGCTACCGCGAGCTGATCACATCGCATTCAGTGTCGCAACAGGAAGTCGACAACAACAATCAGAATCTGAACGCGCAGGTCGCGAACGTCGAGGCCGCGACCGCGGAAGTGGGCCGGCTCGAGCAGATGCAGGGGTTCGAGAAGATCTACGCGCCGTTCGACGGCGTGATCACGGCCCGCAAGACCCAGGTCGGAGACCTCGTCAACGCCGGCAACAGCGGCACCGGAACGGAGCTGTTCCGCATTTCGGACATCGCGACCATGCGCGTCTACGTCAACGTGCCGGAGACGTACAGCGGGAGTGTCGCGCCGGGGGTGCCGGCCTCGATGGCGGTGGCCTCGCTGGCGAACCGCACGTTCGGCGGCAAGGTCGCGCGCACCAGCCACGCCATCGGCGTGAGCTCGCGTACGCTGCTGACGGAAGTGGACGTACCAAACCCGAAGGGCGAGCTGATGCCGGGGGCGTATGCGCGGGTGCAGTTCCATCTGACCACGAAAACAGTGCCGCTGGTGCTGCCGGGGAGCACGATTCTGTTTCAGGCGAAGGGGCCGCATGTGGGCGTCGTGAACGACCAGGGCCACGTCGAGCTCCGGCAGGTGACGCTCGGCCGGGACTTCGGCACCAGCATCGAGGTGGTGAGCGGCATCGCCCAGACCGACGCGGTGATCGCGAATCCGCCGGACTACCTGGTCGACGGCATCGCGGTCAGCGTGCAGCCCACCCAGGGCGGAAAGTAGGATGTCATGATCCGATTGAGCGCTGTCGCACTCACTGCGGCCGTCGCCGCGTCGTCGGCGTGCGCGGTTGGCCCACACTATCAGCGGCCTGCCGCACCCGTGCCGCCGACGTTCAAGGAATCGTCCGCATCGTCGGTCGGCGCCACCGCGCCGATCGGCTACAGCGACTGGTGGCGCGTGTTCGACGACCCGGTGCTCAACGGTCTTGAAGGCGAGGCGGACGGCGCCAATCAGGACATTCGGGTCGCCGTGGCGAGAGTGGATGAGGCGGAAGCCGCCGTCCGCTCCTCGCGGTCGTCGATGTATCCCAGCGTGAACGTCGGGGCCAGCGCGTCGCGGAACCGAGAGGCGCAGAACCGTCCGAACAACGGCAACACCGGCGGACTGGCGGCCACCTACAACGACTTCCAGTTGCCGCTATTCTTCGGCTACGAGGTCGACGCGTTCGGCCGGGTACGGCATTCGCTCGAGGCCGCGCGCGGTGTGCAACAGGCGATGGCGGCCGACCTCCGCTTCGTGCGCCTGTCGATCGAGGCGAGCGTCGCGGTGGATTACTTCAGCCTGCGCGAGAACGACGCCGAACGGCACATTCTCGACACGACGATCGACCAGCTACGGCAGGCACTGGACGTGACGACGAATCGCTTCAACGGCGGGATTTCGAGTGAGCTCGAGGTCAAGCAGGCGAAGACGCTGCTCGATCAGACGAACGCGCAGGCGCAGGCGCTGGACGTGCAGCGTGCTCAGCTAGAGCACGCCATCGCCGTGCTTGCCGGCCGTACCGCCTCGGACTTTTCGCTGCCGCCGAATCCGCTGGACGGCGTGCCGCCGTCGATTCCACCGGGGCTGCCGGCCGATGTACTGGCGCGCCGACCTGACATTGCCGAAGCGGATCGCAACGTTGCCGTCGCCACCGCGCAGATTGGCGTGGCGAAGACGGCGTCGTTACCGCACATCTCGCTGACCGGCCTCGCTGGCTTCGAAAGCGTTGGCCTGGGCAGCCTGTTCGCGTGGCAGAACACCATGGCGTCGCTCGCGGCGTCCGTGATCGCCCCGTTGTTCGACGGCGGGCGTAACCGTGCCGGCGTCGACCAGGCGATGGCGGTGTTCCGCGGGTCGCTCGCGCAATACGAGAAGACCGTGCTCACGGCATATCAGCAGGTGGAGGATCAGCTCGCGGCGCTGCGGATCCTGTCCGGTGAGGCCGAATCGCAGGCCGACGCCGTCGCCGACGCCACGCAGACCGTTGAGATCGCGACGAACCGGTTCAATGCCGGGCTCGTTGGCTACCTCGATGTGCTGGTGGCCGAAGAGACGCTCCTGGCGAACCAACGGGTCGCCGCGCAAATCAGCGGGCAGCGCAGGGTCGCATCCGTTGTCCTCGTGAAGGCATTGGGCGGCGGATGGCTCGGAGTGCCAACGCCATGACATCGCTGATACATCGAGGCGAGCCGGCGAGAGACACACCTCATTGTTGTTCGCATCGTTCAAATCTCGGGTGTTCCCTCAACGCGCGGGCTCGGGCGTGACATTGATCAATATGAGCGGTCGCTCGTTCACCGCGCGGACGATTCGCTCCATTCGTCCGCGAGATCGAGCGGTAGTGTCGGCGTATCGCTGACGCCGTTCACGCAGCGACGGCGGTCACAATTCACGAGCGAGTGGTTGTCCGACAGCGAGGTCGCATTCTCGCGCGAACTCGGCTTCTGCTGCGCGCCGGCGTCGATGGTCGACGTCAGCGTTGCGACGACCGATCGACCGTCCGCCGAGATTGGAGATTCGGCGTACTCTCCGACCCCGGTGGTCAGGCGAATCGGATCACCCGCCCGTGACTGACGTCACCACAGTCCGAGGTCGGCGGAAGTCGGTCACTGGTTTGCGTCGCTGGAGGACGCGGTGGCGAAGATCGATACCTTTCGATGGGATTACAATGAGAATCATCCTCACCGCGCTCTCAAGGGTCTCAGCCCCGATGAATACGCCCGGTTGACGATGGAACCCGCTGCAGAGTAACTCTGACTTTGGCCAGAAAAAGCCGGAGCCCCTCGCTGTCTTGCTGACCCGCAGGAGCATGATCTTGGTTACGCGGACCGGTCGGTTTGAAGTTCGCCATCACCAATTGCGCAGCATGTCATTGACGTCCCGGATGGCCACAGCCAGTGTAGCGGTCACGTCGATATTCACACGACGATGGTGGCAGCGCTGCCGAAATTACCCGGCACAATTGTGAACGACCTCGGGCGACCACCAACGCGATGGCTGTCGTCATGAATTGCCACAGCACGTATCGCCGTCACGGTCTCATCGCGAATCGTCGCCGCACCGCGGTCGGCATTTGTGTCCTGTTGCTGCTCTCGACGCCGCCTGCGTGGTGTCAGGTGCCTCGGCCTCCCGTGGTTGTGATTCCGCCGGAGGTGGTCCCCCAACCGCCGCTCGAGCCGGACCGGCCTGACGTCACCAACGGCACCCACATTGTCGATATTGGCCTGCTGCAAATCGAAGTCGGTGCGCTCTTCAGCAAGGCGTCAGGAGACCGTCGAAACGGCGGAACGCCGGTTACGGCGCGGGTCGGTCTGAGCGATTGGCTCGAAATGCGCATCGGCGGCGATGGTTGGCTTGTGTCCCAGGACCCGCACGGCCGCGAGTCGGGTATCGGGAACCTACAGCTCGGAATGAAACTCCGGTTGTGGGCGGATCCGGGCGGTATTCCAGTGTTGTCAATCCTCCCGACGGTCAATCTGCCGACGGCGAGCGAGGCCAAGGGATTCGGTTCTGGGCAGGCGGATGTGACAGTGGCAGTGCTCACGGGCACGGATATCCGAACGCGGGGCCATGTTGACCTGAATTATGGCATCGGCCTGATCGGCGCCGGCACGGGTGTCCCTCGATTCGCTCAGCATCTGGTGTCGGTGTCAGCGAGCGCCGAAGTGCCAGGCCCCGTCACCCCGTACGTTGAAGCCTTTTGGATTTCACGGCAGGACACGGACGGTGGGCCGGTCATCGCCACGGACGCTGGCGCGATCTACGTGCTCAATCCGCGCTGGGCGATCGATGGCGGAGTACAGGTTGGGCTGAGTGCGAGCGCTCCAAGCCTGGCGGCGTTCGCGGGCGTGTCGGTCGTGGTCGGCAATATCCTCGGCGAACACGGAGTCCATGCCCGACAACGCCAGGCCGCGAAGCGCGGACCGGCACGGGCCCGATGAATGCTCGTACGAGACATCGATCCAGCGATACACCGCGGAGCAGAGGGACATCGAACGCGCTGCGCGCGAGAACGAACACGAGCGCGACAAGAAGTCGCACGAGGCCGACGCGCTGCTCGAGCGCCATCATCGGTTTGCCAAAGCGTCATGCTGCTGCAGGTCGCAATTGCCCTCGGCGCGGTCGCCGCGCTCGCGGCGCCACGTGTCATCTCGGGCGGTGCCGCGATTCTCGGCCTGCGCGGCGTCCGCCTGTTCCTGCTCACCGCTTGGCGTTGACCGCACGGGTGCAGTGCTTTGCACCTTTCTTACGCGACGCGTCAATCCGACGATCCGCAGATAAGATCAGCGCAGCCAATATGTGGAACCTCGCTATCCCGGTGTGGGAGCTCATGCTCCGATCTGCGGTCGTCTACGGCTTCTTGATCGCGCTGTTGCGCCTGACAGGCAAGCGGCAAATCGGGCAGCTGGCGCCGTTCGATCTGGTGCTGCTGCTGGTGCTCTCCAACGCGGTGCAGAACTCGATGAACGGCGGGGACAACTCGCTCGTCGGTGGCCTGGTCTCCGCGGTCACACTGGTCGCGCTGAACTACGGCATCGGGTACGCGACGTTCAAGAGTAAACGGCTTGAAGGGCTGATCGAAGGGCGGCCACAGGTGATCATTCACAACGGCCGCGTGTTTCAGGATGTGATGCGGCACGCCAAGTTGACGCATCACGAGCTGAACGCCGCGCTGCGCCAGGCTGGCTGCACATGTCCCGAAGAGGTGCAAGCCGCGATTCTCGAAAACAACGGATCGATCAGCGTGGTGATGCGGTCCGCACGAGCCGCAGCGCCAGGCGTTGACGCCGCGGCGTGGCGTCCGGATTGAAGTGCCGGCACGGCGTCGCGCGATTCGGGCTGGATCAGCACAGCGGCAGTCGGTCCACTGGTCAGCGGGTCCTCGCGCTGACGGGCGCCGCACCCTCAGCAGCGTGCGGGTCTCCATCCCAATTCAAACATCGAGTCCTGCCAGCCAGGCACGTCCATCGCTTTCGTCAACGTCTCGATGCTACCGGGAATGGGCGGTGTTCAGCTGTCGATCACTGGTCGGTCTTGGGGTGTCCACCGAGGCATTGACCCGGATGACTAAGGTCGGTTCAATCCGACTCGTGTGCCGCTCCCCCGGACGGCCACGCGACCCACTCGCCGCAATCGTGACCGGTGCACGCATGCGCGAACACAGTTCGTATTAAATCGTCGGCGGCGATCTCCGCCGACGCCCGGAACGCCAGTTGCGGCGTCCGGTGAATGACAGTGGGGCCGTCTGATCGCAGCGACACCGACCCTTGCCAAAAGTGCTTGATACGTTCGACCTGCGCGACGATACCGCCGCCGTGATGCCGCCGGCGGACATACCGGGTCGCATCAGCGGTCGCCCATCCGACAGAACGATCCGGCGCCCATCCCGTCGCACGTGACGTCCCGATGGCGCCGGCGATCGCGGACAGCCAGGGGACCCGTACGCGTGTGATTGAGTCGAGGATGTCATTCAGAAAGCGCCCTTGATTGTGCCTGCTGACAGGGCGCATCAACTTGTTATCGTGAGCCATTCGTCGCCTGTCAATCTACCGCGTGCGCACCATGTGGCGCGATTCATCCAATGTTCACCGCTCGTCATCGTTCCACTCCGGATACCGCAAGGACAATGCCGGTATCCGATCCTGTATATTGCTTCCGCGCCGCTCGCGCGATTGGTTGTCTCGCTTTCGAGCAACCAGGGGGTCAAGCGCGTTATCGACGAATACACGGCGTGCGCGAGCTCCCCGTGTAATGGCGGCAGCGATCTTTGACCAGCGCTGCCAGACGCGTCGTGCGGTTGAAGGCGGGCACGATGACCGACAGCTCGCCACGCGACTCGCACCGCGGCGCAGGCGCTCACGCACCTGGCCGGCGAAGTACCAGAGCTGCGTCTCGGCGGCGAGCTTGCGCCCGACATCGCGGCGGAGGAGCGCGCCCCCCCACCGCAGCGCCTCCCGGACGGCGGTCCCAAACAGGAAGCGCGGAATCCCGGCGACGGTCGGGACGGTGCGCAGATCGAGACCGAGCTCGGTGACGGGATGGAGCCGCTCCATCCGCGCCCGCGACACGCCTTTGCCGTACCACCAGCGGCGCACGTACTCGGGGCGCAGCCGTTTCGCCGGGACATGATGGCGGACGCTCATCGCGGGCACGTAGCGTCCCCGCAAGCCGGCGTCGCGGGCGCGTGCGAAGAATTCGGGCAGTTCCTGCCCGAGCAGGACGGTGTCGCTGTTGCGGCCGAGGCACGGATCAAAGCCGCCGATGCGTTCGCACAGCGACCGCCGGATCGCGAAGTTGGCGCCGAGCGGAATCTTGCGCCGCTCCTCGAACACGAACGGCTCGTCGCCGTAGTCGAGAATCGCCAGCGTCCCCCAGAGCG
>JAOBWF010000103.1 GCA_025463215.1 Acidobacteriota bacterium
GATGATGGAAGCGGGCACCCTCCTCTTCCCCGCCATCAACGTCAACGACTCGGTGACCAAGAGCAAGTTCGACAACATCTACGGCTGCCGCCACTCGCTGCCGGACGGTCTGGCGCGCGCGACCGACGTCATGCTCGGCGGCAAGGTCGCGGTGGTGTTCGGCTTCGGCGAGGTCGGCAAGGGCTGCGCCCAGGCGCTGCGGGGCCAGGGCGCGCGCGTCATCGTCACCGAGATCGACCCGATCTGCGCGCTGCAGGCGGCGATGGAAGGCTACCAGGTCGCGACGATCGAGGACGTCATCAAGGACGCCGACATCTTCATCACCGCGACCGGCAACCACAACATCATCACCGCCGCCCACATGGCGCAGATGAAGGACAAGGCGATCGTCGGCAACATCGGCCACTTCGACAACGAGATCGACATGGCCGGCCTGAAGAAATACAAGGGCGTCGAGCGGATCAACATCAAGCCGCAGTACGACGAGTTCAAGTTCCCCGACGGCCACAGCGTCATGATCCTGGCGGAGGGGCGTCTCCTCAACCTCGGCTGCGCGACCGGCCACCCGAGCTTCGTGATGTCGGCGTCGTTCACCAACCAGGTGATCGCGCAGCTCGAGCTGCACGCCAACACCGGCAAGTACGAGAAGAAGGTCTACATGCTGCCGAAGCACCTCGACGAGCAGGTCGCCCGGCTGCACCTCGATCACCTCGGGGTCAAGCTGACGAAGCTGTCGAAGGACCAGGCCGACTACATCGGCGTGCCGGTCGATGGACCGTACAAGCCGGAGCACTACCGCTACTAGAATTAAGAACTCAGAATTAAGAATTCAGAATCCGTGACCCGCGGCGCCGAAAGGTGTCCGCGGGTTTTTTTCGGATTCGTCGTGCACTCCTTCAGGCCTGCGTGTCCGATCCGGTGCCGGGGCCGTCATCGGCCGGCCGATCCATCAGCCACGCGACCCTGAAGCAGCACAACGCCACGACCACCGCCACGCCCGAGATAATGAGCGCCTGCGTAAACGGTTCCTTCAGCTTGTCGGCCCCCTGCAGCAGCGAGACCACGAAGCCGCCCATCACAATGGCGGTTTGACGCGCCCTCCGCTCTGAATATCCTGGCAGCAAATCGTCAAGCGTCGGCCCGACCGATTGCGATCGGAGGCGATAGAACAGGTAGGCGGCGGTCAGGCCGAGGACGAGCACGCCCGAGCCGATGAACCGCAGCCGGCTCGCCGGCGTCGATCGGGTGCTGGGATCGCTCACTCGCTAAAGAGTACCGGCATTCAACTGCCGATGACGAAGAAGATCCTCCGCATAAGCCCTGAGGTTCAGAGCGTCCGCCGACGCGCAACGCCGGCGAGTGTACAGGCGCCCGGCCCGCTGCGCCGCTGCGGCCATCTGAGCGCGTCGATGCCGTCGCTCGCCATCGCGCGAGGAACGGGCGAGCAGGCGCGACAACCGATCGTGATGTTCACAGCGCGTGGTGGTAAATCGTCAGCGCCGCGGCCACCGCGACGCCGCCGACCACGACCGGCACGCCGCCGACAACGACATAGGCCAGCGCGCCGACCACCGCGAGCATCGCCAGCGCCTTGAGGTTCGTCGCATCGATGTAGTTCGGATTCAGACCAGCCATCGCATGCCTCCTAGCTCTTCGTGTTGCTGTTCGTCAGCTGCTGCTGCGCCAGCGCCGCCGCGCCCATCAGACCGCCCATGCCCATCGACTCGACCGCACTGCTCGGAATGATCATCATCGCGCCCTTTTCCTTGAGCCCTTCGTAGAGCATGTTCATCGCGCGCAGGTGCAGCGCCGTCGGATTGTTCTGGTATTCCTTCGCCGCTTCCGAAAAGGAATGCGCAATCGCGAGCTCGGCCTCGCCGAGGATGATGCGCGCCGCCTTCTCGCGCGCCGCCTGGGCCTCGCGCGACATCGCGTCCTGCAGCGCCGTGGGAATGACCACGTCGCGCATCTCGACCGACGACACCGTGACGCCCCACGGGTTCGATCGCTGATCGATCAGCGCCTGCAGCTCGGCCTCGATCTTCTCGCGGCCGCGCAGCAGATCGGTGAGGTCGGTGCGGCCGATGATGTCGCGCAGCGCCGTCTGCGCCGCCCAGCTCACCGCCTGCGCGTACTCCTGAACCTCGAGCGCCGCCTTCTGCGCGTCATGGACCATCCAGAACAGGACGGCGTCGACGTTGACCGGCACGGTGTCGGACGTCAGCGTCTGTTCGGCGGCGAAGCTCGTCGTGATGACGCGCTGATCGATCCACGAGGAGACGGTGTCGATGAACGGCACGATCCAGAAGAGTCCGGGGCCGTGCAGGCCGACGAACCGTCCGAGGCGAAGGACGACTGCTTTCTCCCATTGCTTCGCCACTTTCGGCGACTGCATCAGAACCAGCCCCACGATGATTCCGCCGATGAACCAGAAAGGATTCCCGGTGGCGATGAGCAGTCCCAATCCCGCGAGAATGGGAACGGCGAGCACGAAAATCGCCACGATGTTCGGGCGAGGCCCATTGAAGTTGCGGACGCGTTCTCTGTTTGCTGCGACGACGGGAAACATG
>JAOBWF010000124.1 GCA_025463215.1 Acidobacteriota bacterium
GCGACCGCGGATCGCGAAATCGGCCGGCTGATCGCGGCGCTCGGCCCCGCTGCCGCCCGGACGCTGATCGTCGCCGCCGGCGATCACGGCGAGGCGTTCGGCGAGCACGGCGAGTACGCGCACAGCATCTTCGTGTACGACACCACGCTGCGCGTGCCGCTGCTGATGACCGGCCCGGGCATTCCGGCGGCGACGCGCGTCACCGACGCGGTGACGCTCGCCGATGTCGCCCCGACACTGATGCACGCGCTCGGGGGGCGGATGGCCGACGTGGACGGCATCGATCTGTCGCCGGCGTGGGCACGCACGCCGCTGCCGCAGCGCGAGCTGTACGCGGAATCGTTCGCGCCGCTGATCGAATTCGGCTGGGCGCCGCTGCGTGCGCTCCGATCCGGATCGTGGAAACTGATCGCGGCGCCCAAGCCCGAGCTATTCGACGTCGCCGGCGATCGGGGCGAAACACGGAATCAGATCGACGCCCAGCCGACGCTGTCACGCGATCTGGAGCGGCGCGTGAGTCGGTACAGCGGCGCGGATCTGCCAAGCGCCGCCGCCGCGGATCGCGAGGCGGCGGAGCGGCTGCGGGCGCTCGGCTACAGCTCGGGCAGTTCCATCAGCAATTTACGATCGCCGACGAGCAGCGGTTCGCGCCCCGACCCCAAGGACCGGCGGGATGTCGCCGCGCGGATCGCGCAGGTGACGTCGGGCGAGCTGTCGGGCGCCGCGCTGGTGACCGCGCTCGAGGGGATCGTCGGCGACGAGCCGCGCAACGTGCAGGCGCAGCTGCGCCTCGGTTTCGCGCTGCTCGAGGCCGGCAACTGCGGCCGCGCCGAGGCGGCATTCACGGCCGCGATCGGCGGCGGCCTGCCGACCGCCGACGCCCACCTTGGCCTGGCGACCTGCCTCGGACGCCGCAACGATGTCGCCGGTGCGGAACGGGTCCTTCACGAGGCGCAGCGCCGCGAGCCCGGTAATCCGGTGATTGGGGCGAATCTGGGTCTAGTCGAGGCCGCCAGGGGGGACTACACCAGGGCGATCGGATCGCTGTCCGCGGCGCTCGAGCGCGATCCGGACCTGCACGAGGCGCGATTCAACCTCGCGCTCGCCTACATGAAGGCCGGCCGGCGGGCCGAGGCGGCGGGCGCGGCGCGCGATCTGCTCGCGCGGCTCCCCGCCGGGGCTCCCCAACGTCCCGAAGTGGAACGGCTGCTTCGAGCGGTCCAATAGTCCTCGATCCATCTGATAGGATTACATTTCGCGACAATCCAATATTTGCGCGCGGCTTCTCATCGCCGCACGATCGCCCGTTCTTCACAAATCACACCAAAATCAGGGGTTGCGCGGCGGGGATTACCAAGTAAACTCTGGTGTTCCGATTGCAACCACTGATCGATATCGCGCAGCGTCCCGCAACGGACATGGTTTGTTTGTGACATTTTGGAGGCGTGGGATGAGAAGGCAATTGTTCGGAGCAGCGATGGTTCTGCTGCTGACGTGCGCGAATCTGTTTGCGCAGGGCACCAGCGGCACGATCACCGGCCGCGTGCTCGACCAGCAGGGCTCGGCGGTTCCCGGCGTGACGGTCACGGCCAAGAGCGCGGCCACCGGCTTCACGCGCACGGAAGTGAGCGACTCGGAAGGCGTCTATCGTCTCTCGGCGCTGCCGGTCGGCGTCTACGACGTGACCGCGGAGCTCCAGGGCTTCAAAACGATCTCGAAGAAAAGCGTCGAAGTGAACGTCGCCCAGACGCAGTCGGTCGACTTTCCGTTGCAGGTCGCACAACTCGCCGAGACGGTGAACGTGACCGGCGCGACGCCGCTGATCGAGACCACCGCGTCGAGCGTCGGCGCGATCGTCGACGTCAAGCGGATCGAGAACCTGCCGCTCAACGGCCGCCAGTTCGCCAACCTCGCGGCAACCGTGCCCGGCGTCGGTCTCAGCTTCCACTCGGACCCGACCAAGAGCACGCAGTACGCGCCGCTCGTCAATGGCGGCGCCGGGCGCAACATCAATTACCAGATCGACGGCGGCGACAACAACGACGACACCGTCGGTGGCCAGCTGCAGGCGTTTCCGCTTGAGGCGGTCGAGCAGTTCAACTTCCAGACGCAGCGTTTCAAGGCTGAGTACGGCCGCAGCAACGGCGGCGTCCTCAGCGTCGTGACCAAGAGTGGCACCAACATCCTCAGCGGCAGCGCCTTCGAGTTCTTCCGCGACAAGTCGATGAACGCGCTGACCGAGACCGAGAAGCTCGCCGCCGGCACCGGCACGCCGGTCAAGGGGGACTACCGCCGCAACCAGTTCGGCGGCAGCTTCGGCGGCCCGATCGCCAAGGACCAGGCGCACTTCTTTTTCGCGATCGAACGGACGAACCAGGACACGACCCAGACCGTCGATACCAAAGGGCTGTTTCCGGACAAGAACGGCGTGTTCGCCGTGCCCTACCGCGAGACGCCGTTCACCGGCAAGGTGACCGCCAACCTGTCGCCGAGCCAGTTCCTCTCCGTCCGCTACGGCCGCGACACCAACTCGCAGCCGTACGGCGCAGCGCCGAACAGCACGTTCGACAACTGGGGCGACAGCACGAACAAGTACAACTCGATCAACGTCAACCACAACTGGGTGATGAGCGGGTCGAAGCTGAACGAGTTCATCTTCCAGTACGCCAACTTCGGCAACCAGATCCTGTCGCGCAGTTCCGCGCCGAACCAGACGTTCCCGAACGGCGTCAGCATCGGTGCCAACGTCAACACGCCGCAGACCACCGAGCAGACCAAGTACCAGTTCCGCGACGACTTCTCCTGGCACAGGAGCGGCGGCGGCGGTCTCGGCCACGACTTCAAGGTCGGCGTCAACTTCATCAACGAGCCGCGCCTGTTCATCACGTTCAACACCGGCAAGGGCGCGGTGTTCAACACGCACATCACGAATGACCTGAGCGGCCCGATCTCAACCGTCACCGTCAGCGACGGCGACGCCAGCGCGAACATTCCGATGAAGCAGTTCGGGACCTACATTCAGGACGACTGGCGCGTCAGCGATCGCCTGACCCTGAACGTCGGTTTGCGCTACGACCTGATGACCGGCTACCAGTTCGACGAGTCGAAGAACCCGAACTTCGTCGCCGTGCAGGCCGCCGGCGCCGCCGGCAAGCTGGCGGGGATCGTCGGACTCGAGAACTTCGGCCTGACGCCGCAGGAAGACCGGAACAACTTCCAGCCGCGCATCGGCGGCGTGTTCGACGCCCGCGGCAACGGCAAGGACATCATCCGCGGCGGCTGGGGCATCTACACCGATGTCGGCTACACCAACTCGAACGTGCTGTTCGCTGCGGCCGATTCGACCGGCAGCGGGTTCGGTCAGGTGTTCAGCGTCGGACCGGTGACCACCGGCATCAGGAATCCCGACGGCAGCTTCTACCAGGCGGGCCAGCCGCTCGCGAACATCGCCAGTCAGAATCAGGTCGCGGCCGGCGCGTTCCCGCTGTTCGGGCAGTTCGTCGATCCGCGGCTGCAGCAGCCCTATCAGATGCAGAGCAACGCCGGCTGGTCGCACGAGGTCACGTCGGACATGGTGATCAGCGCCGACTACGTCAATTCGCTTGGACGCGACTTGAATTTCCGGCCGCGCGTCAACCAGCGCATCCCCGGCAATCTCTCGAACCCGCGCCGGCTCTTCGCGATCGTGCCGACGATCACCCCGAATACCAACGCGACGCGTCCGACGGTCAGCCGCGGTGAGAGCGAGTACAACGCGCTCATCCTCAGCTTGCGTCGTCGTCTCTCGCACGGCATCGATTTCACCGCGTCCTACACGTTGCAGAAGGGCGTCAGCACGATCGGTTCAGCGGCCGACGAGCTGAACACCGCGAACATCCAGGATCCGAACAATCCGTTCGCCGATCCGCGTCAGCTCGGACCAAACCTGACGACCGACGCGCGCCACCTGATCAACCTCAGCGCGACGTTCCAGCTGCCGTGGGGCGTCCGCGTCGCGCCGATCTTCTTCTTCCGGTCGGCGCTCCCGGTCAACCTGATCGACGGCCGCGACCTCAACCTCGATGGCGATGCCGTCGATATTCCCGCGACCGCCTACGGCGTCGACACGTTTAACGCCGACACCGGTGTGACGACGTTCAAGAGCCTCGGCACCTGCGCCACCGTGAACTGCGGCCGGGGGATGTACCAGACGTCGACCAATGTCCGCTTTTCGAAGGTGTTCAGCCTCACCGGCCGGACGCGTGTCGAAGCCATCGGCGAGCTCTTCAACGTGTTCAACAACATCAACCCGAGCGGCTTCCGCGCACGGGTCAACATCCCGTCAACCGGTGTGGCCGACCCCGCACTGCTCCAGCCGACCACCTTCTCCGGCGACTTCCGGCGGCCCGAGCAGCGCGTCGGTCAGCTCGGCCTGCGCTTCACGTTTTAGTGGATAGGGCGGGTCCGTTCGGGCCCGCCGCTTCGGCAAGATAGGCAGGTGGGGCGGAAAGGGAAACCTTTCCGCCCCTTTTTGTTCTCCGGCTATGTTCGGCCGACAATCCAACCCACCCCGCCGGTCCAGGGCGTCCGCCCCTGCGTCCGCCTACCGTCCCGCGATCTGCTCGAGCTGCTTCAGATGATGGATCTGGTGCCCTGCCATCTGATGGACGATCCAGTCGACCGTGAGCGATCCGTAATCGGGATGGGACAGGGTCGACGCGCGGTCGGTCTCGGACAGCGAGGCGAACAGCGCGATGTTCAACGCGGCGGTGCCGAGGAAGGCGTCGAGCGCATCGTGACCGGTGGTCGCCGATTCGCGCGCCATCCACTTGTCCTGGTCGAACGCCTGGGACGCATAGCCTGGCGTCGTCAGCGCCATGCGCGCGCGGTAGCCGAGCGCAATTTCGCTCTGCGCGAGGTGCGTCAGGATCTGCCGCGCGGTCCATTTTCCCGGTGCATACGTCCGGTCGAACTCGTCGGGACGCCAGGCGCTGACGGTGGCGCGAATGCGCGCGACCGATTCACGCATCGCCGCAATCGGTTCACGGTTGTCGAGGTCGAGGGTGTAGGGCGTGGTCGGTGGCATCGCTGCCGATCATAGTCGTTCGACGGTCGACGTTCTACGTGCTGAGCCGCGAAACGATTCGCGGCCACCACGAACGACGCCGTTCTATTCGTTCGCGAGTGCCGCCACAGGATCGACCCGCGAGGCGCGGCGGGCCGGAATGTAGCACGCCGCGATCGAGACCGCGCCGAGGACGAATGCCGCGCCGGCGAGGGCGGCTGGGTCGAGCGGCGTGACGCCGAACAGCACCGCCGCGGCCAGGCGCGCCATCGCCACGGCGGCAACCAGTCCGATCGCGACCGCGATCGCCGTCAGCCGGATGCCGCCGGCGACCACTTCGCGCAAGACACGATCGCTCGACGCGCCGAGGGCGAGGCGGATCCCGATCTCGTGCGTGCGCTGCGACACGCCGTACGAGGTCACGCCGTAGATCCCGACCCCGGCGAGCAGGAGCGCCACGCCGGCGAAGATGCCGAGCAGCAGCGCGAGAAAACGCGTCTGCCCTCGAGTGGCGTCGACCTGCGTGTCGAGCGACCGCACCGCCCATACCGGCTGATCCTTGTCGACCGCCCAGATCGCCTTCTTCACGTCGTTGGTGATCGCCATCGGCGGTCCAGCCACCCGGGCGACGAGCGAGGAGAAGATCAGCGGCACCTGGTAGTGCGCGGCGTAGAGCTGCGGCATCGCCGCCTCGGTCGCCGTGTAGTGCTTGGTGTCGCCGACCACGCCGACGATCGTGACGACGCCGGAGGTATTCGGCGTCGTGAACTGCTTGCCGATCGCATCCTCGTGAGGCCACTCCCGTCTGGCGAACGTTTCGTTGACCACGGCGACCAGCGGCATTTTGAGATCGTCGCGATCGGAAAAATCCCGTCCCTTCAGCAGCGGGATCCGCAGCGTCTTGAAATAGCCGGGTGTCACGAGGTGGAACCGCGCCTGCGGCAGCTGCCCCGGACCAGGCGACGGCTTGCCCTCGATTGCGTAACCGGTCAGACCGCCGTTGCCGCTGAACGGCACGGCGCGCACCAGTGCCGCCGACTGCACCCCGGGCACGGCGCGCACGTTCTCGATCGCACGCGTGAAAAAGCGTGCGATGTCCTCCGGCGTGCGGTACTTGGTCTGCGGCAGGCGGAACTGCAGCGTGAACACGTTCGACGGGTCGAACCCGAGCGGTACCTGCTGCACCGCGAGCAGGCTCTGAATCAGCAGCGCCGACACCGCGACCAGCGCGACCGACATCGCCATCTCGACGACCGCCAGGACGTCGCGCAGCCGCCGCCCTTCACCCGACGCGCGGCGGAAGCCGGCCTGCAGCACGCGGCTGATGTCCGGACGCGACGAGCGCAGCGCGGGCGCCAGACCGCACAGCATGGCGACAACGATCGCCGTGCCCGCCGTAAACAGCAGCACCGTGGAATCGAGCGGGATCACCGTGGGGATCGGCACCGACGGCGGCTGAAGCCACGCCAGCGCCGCCAGCGCCCACCGGCCGAGCAGCAATCCGAGCGCGGTCGCGGTGAACGCCATCAACCCCGCTTCGACCGTCAGCTGACGGGTGACCGCGGTTCGGCTCGCGCCGAGAGCCGCGCGCAGCGCGATCTCCTTCTGGCGATCGAGCGCGCGCGCCAGCAACAGCTGGCTGACGTTGACGCAGGCAATCAGCAGCACGACCCCGACCGATGCGAACAGCAGCAGGAGCGCCGGCCGCGACGACCCCACGACCGTCTCGTGCGCCAGCTCGCTGGTGATGTCACGCCCCGCCTGTGTCTTGGGATCTGCAGCGAGCAGGCGTTTGCCGATGACCGCGAGATCCGCGTTCGCCGCCGCGACGTCGACGCCAGGCTTCAGCCGGCCGACCGCGAGCAGCTGCCCGCCCGCGGCTCTCAGCCCGCCAGGCGCCGGGTACTGCGCCACCGGCACGAACAGGTCGACGCCGCCGATGAAATAGCCGTCCGCCGGAGACTGCGCCGCCTCGTAGGGCGGCTGCATCACGCCGACAATCGTCAGCGGCGTGCCGTTCACGGTCAGCGTCTGGCCGATCGCCGCGTCGGCGCCGTTGTAGCGTTGACGCCATAGCTGATCGCTCAGCACCACGACCGGCTGCACCGTCCCCGGTGCGCTGTCCTCCTCGCTGAACAGCCGGCCGCGTTCGGCCTGCAGCCCGAGCACGTCGAAGAAGCTGCCGCTCGCAAACGTACCGACCAGCCGCTGCGGCTCGTTCGAGCCGGTGATGTTCACGCTCTGGCCGAGAAACAGGCCAATCGCTTCGATGCTGGCGCTCTGCTTCCGGATCTCTTCGTACTCCGGGTACGACAGCAGGCCCTGGCGGAAGTTCTGGCTCCTGGTGTACACCGAAATCAGCCGGTCGGCGTGCGCGTAGGGCAGCGGCCGCAGCAGCACGGCGTTGACGATGCTGAACATCGCGGTGTTGGCGCCGACGCCGAGCGCCAGCGTCAGAATCGCGGTCGCGGCGAACGTCGGCCGCCTCCGCCAGAGGCGCAGCGCATAGCGGACGTCCTGCATCAGTGTGTCGCTCATGGTTCGCTGTCGGGTCGCGGGGATACGTGCCTCGACGCGCAAGGCGCGCCACGCGGCGATCCATGCGATCGGCGCATTGCGCAGCGTGTCGGCGAGTGCGGGCAGTCGGACGTTGGCGGTCGAGGTACCGGCGGCGCGGCGGGCGCGCATCGAATCGTCGAGCGCGTCGACCAGCCCGAGGCCGACGTCCCGGCGGAAGGCTGGCGGATACAGCCACGCCAGCCACCACGCGAACCGCCTGTCCGACTTCGCCGTGGTCGCGGTGCGCTGCAGATCAGGCACGGGACAGCAACCTGTGCGCGCGGGCGAGGGTGACGAGCCGGTACAGACGCTCCGCTTCGGCCGACGCGACGCGCCGGCCGGCCGGCGTCAGCCGGTAGTAGCGCCTACGCTCGTCGTCCTGATCGGCCGCCGGACGCCGGGCCGATTCGGCGACCCAGCCGTCTTTCAGCATGCGGTGCAGGGCGCGATAGAGCGTGCCGGGCTCGAGCTGCAGCTCGCCCTCGGTGAGGGTGGCGACCTCCTGCAGCAGGCCGTAGCCGTGGCGCTCTTCCGCGGCGAGGGCGAGGAGGATGTGAAATTCGACAGGACGCAGCGGCATATCGGTGTGCGCCGACTATATGCGTCACGCATACAGCCGGACAAGGTTTTCGACGATTTGGCCGCCGAAAAAGTTGCAATCCGAGCTAGACCGGGCTCTGGACGACGGCCTTCTTGCTGCGATGGGTGGAGATCATCTCGGGGAGGAGCTTCTTGCTGAGATAGACCTTCGATTCCGCGTTGTCGGTCAGGTTGCGCTCGTAGCGCACGACCTCGAACCGGAGATGATCGAGCGTGCCGCGCATGTCGTAAAACTTGTTCTTGGTCTTGACCACGATCTCGTCGAAGCCGTGCTCGATCGCCCACAGCTCCTGCTGCTCGGTGAGGGCGCGGAAGAAGCCCTGGCCGCGCCAGTCGCGCCGCGTGCCGCCAATCCAGGTATAGAGCACCCGGCGGCCGGCGAACTGGACGTTGTCGCTCAGGCGATGGGTCAGATCGACCAGCTTCGGCTCGGTCTCGGGCACCTTCACTTCGTGCGCCACCTTGAACGACACCGGCACGACCGAGCCGGGATCGTCGGGCAGCGGCGCGGTCGCGAGTAGGATCAGGTGCGACCGCCCCTCGAGCCGGTTGACGATCTCCGCCGCGGTCTTCTTGCGCGGGAACTCGCCGAAGTACTCTTCGATGTACTGAATCTCGAGCGCACCTTGCTCGAGCTCGTATTGGGTGATGTGATATTCCACGGAGACCCGCATTTTATATGATTTCCCGCCGGCAGTTCCTGCAGTTCGCCGCCGGGGCCGCGGTCCAGCGCACGGGCAAGCCGCGCGGCTCGGAATTCGTGTTCGCGCGCCTGCGCTACGACTCGGGGGACTGGGACTACAACCCCAAGGTCGCGGCCAACGTGCTCGACTCGGTCGTTCAGTACACCTCCATCCCGGTCTACAAGGAGGAAGTGGTGATCGCGGCCTCGTCCGGCGAGCTGTTGTCGTTTCCGTTCGTGTTCATGACCGGGCACAAACTGGTGCGCTTCAGCAGCGCCGAGCGCGAGAACCTGCGCCGCTTCGCCGACGCCGGCGGGCTGCTCTTCTCCGACGATTGCAACCACGACGTCAACGGCCTCTATGCGAAGACGTTCGAGCAGGAAATGACGATCGTCTTTCCGGGCGATCCGCTCGCGAAGCTGCCGGCCTCGCATCCGCTGTACCGCAGCTTCTTCACCTTCAAAGGCGGGCCGCCGCAGACGTCCCACGAGCTGAACGGCTGGGGCGACAATATCGTCCACGAATACTTGAAGGGGATCGAGCGCCGCGGCCGGGTCGCGGTGCTGTACAGCAGCAAGGACTACGGCTGCGAGTGGGACTACGACTGGCGGAACAAGCGCTTTCTTCGCGAAGACAACACCAAGTTCGCGGTCAACATCGTCGTCTACGTGATGGGATGACCGCACCACGCTGACACGCCAACCCCCCGCGCCCGAGCCGCCCGATCGCCCGCGGCGCCATCACCGTGTCGAAGACGTCGCGGCGATCGGGTACTCGGCGACGATCCCGTAGTGATCCGACGGCCCGGCCTCGCCGGCGGCGACGACGCCGAACTGTTCGATGCCAGACGGCACGACGCCGTGCGACCATGCGTAGTCGATACGCTTCCACGTCGCCCCTTCGGGGCGTCCGCAGCCGGCGCGATTGAGCATGCCGGTGAAGCCGTCGGCGCCCGCGTGAATGCGGGGCCAGGCGTCGACATACTCCGCGCGCCGCAGCAGCTCCAGCGTCTGGTTGTTCGGACGCTGGTGACAGGCCTCTGATGCGCTCTCGAACACGTTGAGATCGCCGACCAGCACGCGCGGGCCCTTCGACTGCGACATGGTCCGCAGGGTGTCGGCCGCCTGCTGGTCGAACGTCTGCGCCCCGTTGGGGCCGTTGCCGGACCAGTGCGTCGCGTAGACGTCGAACGTCTTCGCGCACGACGCGTCGAGGCAGGCGGAGACGCCGACGACCCACATCGTGTCCTTCGGGTTCGTGTTCTGCGAAGTGTCGAGCTGCACCCACCGCGGCGCCCCGGCCGTCCCGTAGCGCGTCACGATCCCGGTGCCGTTCCGCTCCGCGGTGTGTGCCTTCCAGCCAAGCGCGGCGCGGACCTGCTCCGGCGAGGCGCAGTTCCACGCCTCCGCAAGACCAAGGGCGATGACCGTCTGGTCCCGCCCAAGGCGCTCGATCAGCTCGCGCTGGACGACACCGGCCCCCCACGCATTGACCGGCCGGCCGCGATCCGTGCAGTTGTCCGTTTCGGCGAACGGCGCGGCACGGCCGCGAAGAGGCTGAATCCCTTTGCCGGATCTGATGTTGTAGAACGCGACCTTGAACGTGGCCGGTGCGGCGCGCCCCGTCGCCAGCCACAGCGCGGCGACCGCGGCGGCGGCGAGCGTTCTCCTCATGATCACAATTGGCAGCGCCGCAGCGGGTGCGTGTTGACGAAGGTGCCGAACCGTTCGAACGTCGATGTCCGCAAAGCGGTAATCGGTTGGACACAAGGGGCAAGAACGGTGGAAAACCTCATGGCGACGTCACGATCGTGCAAGACCTGCACCGCGGCTGTATGCACCCACACCTCAGGCATGAGCGGTATGATCGCGACCGGGAGGAATCATGCCGCGTCAAAATATCTCCAGCGGTACCAAGTGGGAGCCGATCGTCGGCTATTCGCGCGCGGTGCGCGTCGGGCAGCAGGTGTGGGTCGCGGGCACGACGGCGACCGGCGCCGACGGCTCGCTGGTCGGCATCGGCGACGCGTACGCGCAGGCGCGGCAGGTCCTGAAGAACATCGCCGCGGCGCTCGCCAGAGCGGGGGCCAGCGTCGACGATGTCGTCCGCACGCGCATCTTCGTCACCAACATCGCGAGGGACTGGGAGGCGATCGGCCTCGCGCACGGCGAGGTGTTCAACCAGGTACGCCCCGCGACCGCGATGCTCGAAGTCCGCTCGCTGATCGATCCGAACATGCTGGTCGAGATCGAAGCCGACGCGGTCCTCGCGAGCTGACCGACAGCGACGATCCTCCGTCACGCGCGCTGCAGGCGTGCTCAGTCGCCCATGGCGCGAAGCGCCCGCACGCCTGAACGCATCGACCCGATCCAGATCGCGAGGCTCATCGCGATCGCGCCCGTGAAGCACAGCGTCATCAGGGCGGCCTGCGGCGTCGACAGCGGCCGGCTGCGCACCTGCTGCGTCAGATACACAGACGAGGGCCAGCCGAGCAAAACCATCATCACAATCACGAACAGCACCGCCTGCATCATGAACGCGACGCCGCCGTACGAGCCGGCGACCTGGCTCGGATCGGCGCCGAATCGCGGATATCGCGCGCCGAGCCCGACCGCGAGGCCGACCAGGGCGAAGGTCATGAACACGATCGCCAATGCCGTCACCACCTTCAGGAACGGATCCACGCCGAGGAACTGGTTGGCGGCGATCGTCAGCAGCTCGGTCAGCACCAGCACCGGCACGAACGCGGTCCAGAATTTGGACCACAGGAAGTCGCGCAGCGTGATCGGCGCCGTGCGGATGATCCAGAACGATGCCCCTTCGGCCGACACCGCGGGAAAGGCGAACCGCACCGCGACGGTCGCCATCACCATGCCGGCCATGCCGAGATTGATGAACGCGTAGATGTTCTTCAGGAAGCCGCTCATGTACGGGATCTTCGAGAGATCGAGCACGCGGAAGTTGTAGAGATAGAGCAGCACGAGCGCCAACAGCAGCAGGAGCTGCGACCACTGGCTGACGTCGCGCAAGAAGATCTTGAGATCCTTAATCAGCAGCTGCTGCCTGACCGTGGACAGTGGCAGCGTTCTGGCGATCACGTCGAGGGCGCGGAACCTGGTGAACCGGGCTTTCGGCGCCTCCTGCGATCGGCTGTATCCCGCAAAATGCCAGCGCTCGCTCGCCGCGCGCAGCAGCACCACCGACGCGAGCGCGGTCGTCCACAATGCCCCCGCGTGCAGCAGATCGCGCCCCCCTTGCAGGCTGGCGAACAGCGTCTCCCCCGCCCAGAACGACGGCAGCAGCGGCGTGACCGGCGACTGCAGCGTCGCGAAGAAGTCGGTGAGATCCGGCAGCGACTCGACCTTCAGCAGCTGTTCCGGCCTGATGAACCGCAGCACGATGACCAGACTTGCCGCGAACAGCAGCCCCATCAGCATCAGGATGTCGCGCGCCCGCTTGGCCGGGAACGTGTTCACCAGCACCAGCGTCGCGGCGGTGCCGGCCGCGACCGGAATGATCGAGAACGGAATCACCGTCAGCAGCGCAACGGCGTAGTACGACAAACTCGCACACTTCGCCCGGCCGATGCCGATCAGCACCGGCACGAGAAAGATGACGACCATCCACGACGCCTGCACCACCGTACGCAGGAACCGGGCGTGAAACAGCCGCCGTGTCGCCACCGGCGCGACCAGCAGCAGCCGGAGATCGTCCGCCAGGAAAAACGTCGACAGCGCGGTCACGACTCCGCTGAAGGCGAGAAACGAGAGGAACGTCAGGAACAGCCACGACAGCCCCATCCGGAGCAGGAAGTCGCCGAGCTCGGCGTAGTCCTGCAGATGCCCGGTCAACCAGAACGATCCCTGATACAACACCGCGCAGACAGCGATCCCGACGCCGCCAAACAGCAGGCCGCGCGAGAAGTCGCCGCGCTCGCGCCGCCGCGCGCGGTTGCGCGACGACAGCAGGTGCGGCAGCAGCAGATACGGATAGGGACGAACCATCAGACGATCTCGTCGATTTCCTGCAGCGCGCTGCCGCCGGTGAGCTTGAGGAACACCGACGTCAGCTGATCGTCCCCGTGCTCGCCCATGGCGCGGATGTCCGAGACGGTGCCGCGGGCGATGATCTTTCCTTTCAGGATGATGCTGATCCGATCGCACATTTCCTGCGCCACTTCGAGGGTGTGGGTGCTCATCAGGATGCCGACGCCGCGCTCGCTCATCTTGCGGAACACGTCCTTGATCAGCCGCGCGCCGCGCGGGTCCAGCCCCACCATCGGCTCGTCGACGACGACGGCGCGAGGGCGATGGAGGAAGGCGGCGCACATCACCAGCCGCTGCTTCATGCCGTGCGAGAAGCTCTCGACCAGCTCGTGCTCCCACTTGCCGAGCTCGAACAGTTCGAGCATCTCCCGCACGCGCGCGCCAATCCCCGGCTCGCCGAGCCCATACAAGCCGCCGTGGAATCTCAGGAACTCGCCGGCGGTCAGCTTTTCGTAGATGAAGGGGCGATCCGGAATGAACCCCAGCGACATCTTGGCGTCTTCCGGATGGGTGGCGAGATCGTAATCGTTCACCAGAATGCGCCCCGAGGTCGGCTTGAGCAGTCCCGCGATCATCCGCAGCGTCGTCGTCTTGCCGGCACCGTTCGGTCCGAGGAAGCCGTGGATCTCCCCCGGGGTGACGTCGAGGCTGACGCCGTCGACGGCGGTGAACGTCCCGTACTGTTTGACCAGATCGTGGATTGCGATCATCGCCGACACGCGCAGCAGGCCGACTCGCGGCGCGGAATCGGGATCGCCAGCGCGCCCAGATCGAGCGGCTGTCTGCCGACGAGGATCGGCGTCGTATTCGGCGCCAGCTTCACTTCGAGCACATCCATCGTCAGCCGTCCCATCATCGGCAGGATCACCGTCTGTTTGTCGAGCCCGCCGCGCGCCAGCCGCAGGTGCGTCGCGTTGGCGGGAAACTCGTTGAGCGTCGGATCGACCGGCAGCCAGAGCCCCTTGGCGGCCATCCCCGAGTTCCCGGTCCCTAACGGCTCCTCGATGTAGACCTCAGGCCACGCGTGGTAGTAGAAGGCGCCGTGGATGTAGACGAGGCCGACCGCGATCCGCGCCGGGATGCCGAGCGCGCGCGCCATTGCGACGTAGAGCGCGGTGTGCTCGTTGCAATCGCCGACTTTGGTGCGGAGGACCTCGCGCGCCGACGGCAGGCTGACCGTCGGCTTCTTGTCCAGCAGCGCGTTGACATAGCGCGTGAGCCGCTCCGCGCGGGCGCGTGTTCCGGCGACGCCGCCGACCGCCTTGTGCGCTTCGGCGACGATCTCCGGCGCATCGCTTTCGATGAACGCCTCCGGGAGCAGATAGCGCGCGACGTCCGGATCGGCGCGCTGCGGCTCGAGATCCTGCGGGTCACGCAGCTCGAGGACGCCATCGGCGACATGCTGCGCGCCCCCCTCGAGATCGAGGGCGGAGAAATCGGCGCCGCCCAGGCGGATGCGCATCAGGCGCACATCGCGCGGCTCGGGGATCGGCGTCTGCATCCGCGGCGCGACCGCCGCCGCCTGCAGCAGATCCACCTGCATGCGCCGCGACACCGCCATGGCGCGGGCGCTGTCTGCCGACTCGCGCACCGTGATCAGACCGAGCGGGCTCTCCTCACGCACCACCTCGCCGGTGTCGGTGATCCACGAAGATGTCTTCAGCCCGGCGAACTCCATCTCGACGCGAAACGCCGGGAGCGGGGTGGCGCCGGCGCCGCGCACGAGCTCACGCCGGCCGACCTCGACGTTGACCTTCGCGTTGCGCAGCGTCGCGGGATCGAACACGGTCCACTGATACTTCGCGCCCGTCTTCAAGCTGCCGTTGGCGAGCCGGCGCGAGAGGTTCTGCGCCAGCGCCGGCGGTTCGTCGAGCTCGCGCACCTCGCTGCGTGTGCCGCTCGGCGTCTTGACGTCGAGCGCGAGACGACGGCCGTCGATGCGGCCGCGGACTTCGATCGGCCCGGTGCCCGGGTCGAGCGAGAATTCGAAGGCGCGCAGCGTAAACGCCTGGTCGACGTGCGCCGTGGTCCGCAGGGTGGCCGCGGTCGTCGCGCCGAGCAGCGACATCTGCAGCCGGCCGTCTTCCTCGAGATCGAACCCGTCCCGCGTTGCCAGCGTCTGGCTGACCGTGAACCCGATTTTCTCGCCGCGATAGTAGACGCCGCGCCATGTCGCCGCGGACCCGTATCGGGCCAGGTCGGCCGCCAGGCTGGTCGAGGCCTGCAGGTACGAGCGGTTGATCAGGATCGCCATCACCGCCACCCATCCGGCGAGCAGCAGGAGCGAAACCGGCCGCGTGACTGCCCGCGGCAGGGGTCTCAGGAGTGAGCGCATGTGTCGGTCGGGTTATCGGCCCCGCCCGGGACCGCCGGTAGGTGCCGGCGATCTGCGACCCTTCGGTCACCCCGTCCATCCGAGCGCGATCCCGCGGAACGCGTTCGGAGTCATCCACTACACCGCCGGCGAGATCGACGTCATCCGGAAATCCTCGATCTTCATCGCCGGCACCAGCGCGGTGCCCGGATTGTCGTAGGCCTCGCCGACGTGCATCGGCACGGGGCGGCCGAGCATCGAGATGTTGTTGAAGCCGCGTGCCGGGCCGTCGTTCCAGCGGAAGTTCTGGACCGGACCGGTGATTTCGCCGTTCTCGATCAGGAAGAGGCCGTCGCGTGTCATGCCGGTGTTGAGCAGCGTCATCGCCTCGACCGGCCGGATGTACCAGAAAAAGCTGACCAGCAGCCCGCGCTTGGTCGACTTGATCATCTGCTCGATAGTGGCGTCGCCGCCGTCCATCACCACACTCTGGTTCGGGTTGGTGGCGGTGAATGGCCTGTTCTGTTTGCTGGCCCAGTACCGATCGTAGAACAGGTTCTTGACCACACCTTTCTCGACCCAGGTGATCGGACGGGCGGCGAGCCCCTCGGGGCCGACGGGCGTCTGGCGGAGGAGGTCGTTGCCGACGTCGCTGCGGATCGTGACGTTGTCGCCGAAAATCTTCTCGCCCAGTTTGGTCGCGCCCCGCTCTTTGCCGCTCATGAAGCTGCGGCCTTCCTCGGCCGCGCGCGCGTTCAGCGCGAACATCATCAGCGAGAGGAACCGCGCCGCCGGCCGCGGCTCGAGGATCACCGTGTAGTTGCCCGGCTCGAGCGCCTTCGGCTTGCGCGACTTCAGCGCCTTGTCGGCGGCAATCTCGGTGAGCGCGGCCGCGTCGATCCGCGAGATGTCCTTCAGGCCGGTGGTCCCCGCCCACCCCGAGCCGGTGCCGTCCGCCGTGCGGCAGGTCAGGATGAAGCTCGCCTCGGCATAGCGGTAATAGGCGAACAGCCCTTCGGAGTTGGCGAGAGCGTCGGTCCAGTGCAGCTTCGGGATATAGCCGGAGCCGAGCACGCCTTTCTTCTCGCAGACGTCGACGCTCTGCTTGACCATGCGCGCGCGCTCGGCCGGGCCGAACGCCACCGCCTGCGGCAGCGCGCCGTCGATCGGCAGATAGTCCTGCGGCGGTTTCACCAGCGGCATCAACTCGGGATTGTCCGGACGCCGCTTCGCGAGCTCCTGCGCCTGCTCGATTGCCGACTTCAGCGACGCTTCGTCGAACTGGTGCGTCGACGTCGTCGCCGATTTCTGGCCGTAGTAGACGGTGATCAGCGCTTCCTGATCGTGCTCGACGAGGTTGGCGGTGATCGTCGAGTTGGCGTAGCGCGTCGCCGAACGCTCGCCGCCCGAGAAGCGCACTTCCACGGCGTCGGCCTTCGCCATGTTGAGGACCTTGTCGGTGATCGCTTTGACTTCCTCGCGCGTGTAGCTCACAGCTTCCACCCTCGGCCCTGATTACGCGTACGCCGCTCCCACCATGATTTTGCGGATCAGACACGGCGCGGAGCCATGCGACGGATGGTTCGACTGCACCGGCTGCCCCTTGGCGTCCCCGGTCAACCCATGATGCTCCCACGTTTCCGGCGGGCCGACCGCGTCGAGGTTGGCCCAGAAATCGGTGGTGATCGCGTTGTAGGTGAAGTCGGTGACCATGCGCGTCTTCTTGCCGTTCTTGATTTCCCAGAACGCGTCGCCGCCGAACTGCCCGTTGTAGCGCTGCTGATCGATGCTGAAGCTGCCCTCGCCTTCGACCAGCACGCCGTCCTTGACGTCGGCGATCATCTGGTCGACGGTCGGCGATCCCTTCGGGCCCGGCTCGAGTTGCACGTTCGGCATGCGCAGGAACGGATAGTTGCGCCAGTGATTCGCGAACGTGCAACCGCGGCTTTCCTTCTCGCCGGCCAGGTGCGCGGTCTCGCGGTTGGTCTGCAGGCCGACCAGGATGCCGTCCTTCACCAGCGGCCACTTCTGCGCCTTCACGCCGTCGTCGTCGAAGCCGACGGTCGCCATGCCGGTCGGGAAGGTGCGATCGGCGGTGACGTTGAAGTGCTTCGAGCCGTATTTCAGCTTGCCGACGTCGGAGATCTTCAC
>JAOBWF010000132.1 GCA_025463215.1 Acidobacteriota bacterium
GCGGCGCGCGAGAACCTGAGTGCCCGCGAGGCGCAGCTCGCCGAGCATCTCGCCAAGATCGACCACGACATGCGCGCACTCGAGCACGAGCACCGGCTCGCGGCCAGCGAGCGCGACACGCTGAAAGCCGCCGAGACGCAGATGCACCACCGCGAGGACGCGCTGCGGCAGCGCGAAGAGACGTTCAAGCGGCGGCTGAACGAGGAGCTCGAAACCCAGGTCCGCGCCGCGCGGAAGGAGATCGATCAGGTCATCGCTGATCTGAAAGCGAAAGCCGACGCGATCGCACGCGGACCACGGCTGGTGTCGACCGGTGATTCCGGCGCGGCCCGCGCCGAAGCGCGCGCCGCGGTCGAGGCGATCACCGCGCGCGCAAACGCCGGTGCCGCGGCCCATGAGCCGTCGTCCACGAGCCATCAGCCATCAGCCATCAGCCCTGTCGCGGTGGGATCGCGCGTGATCGTCGGCGGCCTCGGCCTCGAGGCGATCGTCACCGCGGTTCACGACGGCACCGCCGATCTCGACGTCCGCGGCAAGCGGATGCGCGCCAGCGTCCGCGATTTGACGGTGATCGGCGGTCAGGCGCCGGCGGCGCGCGTCAATGTCCATGTCGAGCTGCAGCCGCGGGGAACGAGCTCGTCCGACCTCAACGTCATCGGCTGCACTGTCGACGAGGCGCTGACCCGGGCGGAGCGGTTTCTTGACGAGTCGCTCCTGACCGACCAGCGCGTCATCCGGCTGATTCACGGCTACGGCACCGGCCAGTTGAAGCGCGCGCTCACCGCCTTCCTGCAGCAGCATCCGCTGGTCGCCAGGTTTGCGACGGCGCCCCCGGAACAAGGCGGTGGCGGAGTGACTGTGGTGGAGCTCAAGGACTGACACGGCCATGGGTCTGTTCCCCCAAACGTTCATCGACGACCTCCGGCTGCAGGCGAACATCCTGCAGGTGGTGCAGGAGTACGTCCCGCTCAAGCGGGCCGGCACGACCTACAAAGGCAACTGCCCCTTTCACAACGAGAAGACGCCGTCGTTCAACGTCCATCCCGAGAAGGGGTTTTTCCATTGCTTCGGCTGCGGCGTCGGCGGCGACGTCTTCAAGTTCCTCGAGCTGCACGAGAAGGTCGGCTTCCAGGACGCGGTCAAGATGCTCGCGTCGAAGTTCGGCGTCGCGCTGCCCGAGATGGCCGACGGCGGCAGCGACGACGCCCGGCGCGACTCGGCGCTGCGCGAAAGCCTGCTGAAGGCGCACGAGATTGCCGCGGCGTACTTCAAGGAACAGCTGGCCGCGCCGGCCGGCGGCCGGGCGCGCTCGCAGCTCGCCGACCGCGCCGTGACGCAGGAGACGATCGAGCAGCTGGGCCTCGGTTTCGCCCCCAACTCGCGCGACGGCCTGAAACAGCGCCTGCTGAAACAAGGCTTCGCGCAAGGCGTCTTACTCCAGAGCGGCCTGATCGTGCAGCGGGAAAGCGGTGAGGTGGTCGACCGCTTCCGCAACCGGTTGATGGTGCCGATCTGTCGCGATACCGGGTCGGTGATCGGCTTCGGCGGCCGGCAGATGGAGGCGGATCAGGGCGGCCCGAAGTACCTGAACTCGCCGGAGACGCCGATCTACTCGAAGGGGCGGACGCTCTACGGCCTGCACCTGTCGAAGGCGGCGATCCGGAAGGTCGGGTTCGCGGTCCTGGTCGAAGGCTATTTCGACTTCGCGCAGGTGTTTCAGTCGCAGGCGGCCCCGGCGGTCGCCTCCTGCGGCACCGCGCTGACGCCGCAGCAGGCGCAGCTGCTGCGACGGTTCACGTCGAAGATCGTGCTCAGCTTCGATCCGGACGCGGCCGGGCTTGGCGCCGCGGTGCGATCCTGTGAACTGCTGGTCGCGGAAGGCTTTGACGTCAACGTCGTGGTGCTGGACAAGGGCGAAGATCCCGATACTTTCATCAGACGCAATGGCGGGGATCAATACCGGGCGCGGCTCAAGTCGTCGCGGCCGTATCTCGAATACCTGCTGGATCAGGCAGCTGAGGGGCTGGACCTGAACCACGATGACAACCGCCGACAATTCCTCGGCAAGATGCTCACCGTCGCAGCGCGGATTCCGGACGCCGCTGCACGGGATCAATTCGCGGACCGGATCGCGCACAAGGCGAGAGTGACGGAAGACGTCGTTCGATCGGAAATCCGAAAGGCGGCCGTGAACCGGCAAACGGTCGTCACCACGCGGGAATTGCCGTCGTTCGGGCAGCTGAAACCGGCTGAAAAAGCACTGATTTGGGGACTGATCCACAATAGTAGCGACGCAATGAGTGCGGTCGCCGGCCTCGACGACACGGATCTGGACGGGCTGGCGGGACGACAAATCCTGGAAATGGCGCGGAGCCTGCACGACGAGCCGCTGGAGCTCTTACCCTCGACGCTTTTGCAGCGTCTAAGTATAGGGGAAGCCCAGCTCGTCACGAGTATCGCGGCCATTGACAAACCATCCGCGCCCGCCGCCGAGGCGGCCCGGGCACTCAAACGGCTTCGGTGGGAGCGAGAGCGTGCAGCACTCCAACGGGAAATCGATCGTCTCCAGCAGCTGGGTGCCAGCCTGCATGGCGACGAGATAAACGTGTTATCGCGGCGGCTCACGGCTGTAGCGGTGCAGCTCGACCGGGACATCACAGGTAGAAGAGATTAACTATGGCAGCGGAAAAGAAACTCACGCCTTCAAAGGGTACCGATGTGGCCGGCGCCCCGCACCTCTCGATCGAGGAGCGGTACGACGAGGTCCGGCAGCTGATCAACATCGGCAAGGAGAAAGGTTACCTCCTGTACGACGAGGTCAACGAGCTCCTGCCGGCGGACATCACGTCGCCTGACGAGCTCGACGAGCTCCTCAGCATCTTCGGCAGCGCCGGAATCGAGGTCATCGACTCCGATCAGAAATATCTGCGCGACGACGTCAAGCCGATCGATCGCACCTCCGAAGGCGCGGAGGAGCTCGAGCTCGACCTGACGCCCGGCGCGCTCGACAAGACAAACGACCCGGTCCGCATGTACCTGCGCGAGATGGGCACCGTGCCCCTGCTCACGCGCGAGGGCGAGGTCGAGATCGCGCGCCGCATCGAGCGCGGCAAGCTCGCGGTCATCAAGTCGATCTCACGCACGCCGCTGATTTCCAAGAAGGTCATCCACCTCGGCGACCAGCTCCACACCGGCGACCGCACCATCCGCGAGCTCGTGATCTTCAACGACGAGGAAATCACCGACGAGCGCATCATCGAACGCTCGAAGCAGGTGCAGAAGCAGATCGACCTGGTGCGCAAGGCCCGCGCGATCTACGAAAAGCTCGACGAGAAGCTGCAGGAGACGCCGAAGGGCGCGACCACCAAGGACAAGCGCAAGTACCGCAAGTGCAAGATCCAGACGATGCGGGCGCTGGTCGAAGTCTCGCAGTACATTCGCAAGATCGAGTTCACCGAAGCGGTCAAGCGCCGGCTGATCGAGGAGATGAAGGACGCGGTCGAAAGCGTCCGCGTCGTGCAGCGCGAGGTCGACGCGATCGATCGGCTGCTGAACCCGAAGAACAAGAAGTCGAAGCTCAAGGAAGAAGAGAAGAAGAACTTCCTCCGCCAGACCAAGGAGCTGAAGCTCAAGATCAAGGGGATCACCGACACCCTGGAGCAGTCGCCCGACGAACTGAAGCAGACACTCGACGTCATCCTCCGCG
>JAOBWF010000142.1 GCA_025463215.1 Acidobacteriota bacterium
GCGCCTCTGCCTTGCGGCCGCGCGCGAAATTGGCGACGCCGAGCGCCGCGTCGATGAGTTGCAGCCACGGCACCGGCATCACTTCGCCCCCAACCAGCGATCGCGAAACGTCTTCTGCGCCGCGGTCAGCACGCCGGCCTCGACCGGCACGACCTCGGTGCGCGGATCTTCCACCAGCCTGATGCTCGCGGTCTTCGTCGTCCCGGTGCGGTCGACGAACACGATCGAGACCGAGTCGCCCGGCTTGTGCCGCTGCACGATCGCGGCGAGATCGCCGCCGGTGATCGACTGACCGTCGACCTGCCGAACCTCGTCGTCTTCGTCGAGGCCGGCGGCATAGATCGGCCACGTCGGCGGCACCAGCGCGCCGATCCGCCAGCCATCTCGCGACTCGAGGCGCAGATCGCCGAGCCAGGCACGCCCGGGATTGCGTTTCTTCAGCGTCAACCCGGCGCGGGCGAGCAGACGCGCGTAGTCGGCGATGTCATGCCCCTGGATGTAGCGCGCGAAGAAATCGCGCGCGAACGCCGGGTCGCCGCTGACGCCGGCGAGCGTCGCCTCGGCGTCGGCGATCGTGTACGGGTGATCGACGTAGCCTTCGCGCGCGCCGCCCGGCTTGCCGTAGGTCGTCCACATCGCGCGCATGAAATCGTCGAGCGACAGCCGGCTGTCGGTCTTGTCGCGCAGCGTGAGGTCGAGCGCCAGCGCAATTGCGCCGCCGTAGGGATAGTACGAAATCACCGTCGTCGACCAGTTGGTGCGATCGATCGACCGGCCGCCGTCGATGAACGGCGCCATCCGGCTCATCTCCTCGGCGGAGCGCACCAGATGGCCCGACGCGGACACGCTTTCGATCAGGCCGCCGAACGTCCGCGCCGTCGATGCGAGGTCGGCGAGCTGCGCGCGCTGGATCGACAGCGGCCCGTAATACTGCGTGAATCCTTCCGCCAGCCACAGCTCGCCCGACAGATTCGCGCGATCGAAGTCGAAGGGCTCGAGCCCCTTCGGGCGGATGCGCTCCACGTTCCAGCAGTGGAAGAACTCGTGCGCCACGGTGTCGAGCAGACTGTCGCGCCGGGTCCCGATCGATCCCGCGGCGGTGATCACGGTGCTGTTGCGGTGCTCCATGCCGTCGCCGTTGGCGTACGGCAGGTAGTCGGCGAGAAAGGTATAGGTGCCGGGCTCGTAGTCCGGATACTCGCCGTAGATTGCCCCTTCCTGGCGCACGATCTTCTCGACGTCCTTGACGTAGGCCTCGAGCTCGGCCGCGGTGCCGGTATGGTGCGCCGCGAATCGGAACGTGCGCGAGCCGACCGTGAACTGGCGAATGGTGACCGGCCCGAACTCCGACGGGCTGTCCATCAGGTACTGCAGGTTGGGCGCGGTGAACTCGAGCGGCGACGATCCCGGATGCAGCTGCGTCGCGACCTGCCAGTGCATCCCCGCCGGCTGCTCGAAGGTCACCGTCGCCGGCCGATCGTCGAGGCCGTGCGCCCACATGATCGCCGCCGGCATGTTGAGATGCGCGTGCGTGGTGTCGACCGCGAGGTAGGTGCCGTCGACGCGATCGCCGAACACCTTGTACCTCACGGTCACGCTGCCGCCGTGGCCGCTGACGTTCCACCCATAGGGATCCGGCCGCGTCGTCTGCAGCTCGCGGCCGTCGGCGGCGAACGCATGCACGTCGTAGACGTTCTTGGCGAAATCGTGCAGCGAGTAGCGGCCGGGGGACGAACGGCTCATGCGCAACTCGAGCGTGCCGTTGCCCACATCCGGGAAGGACGCGTCGACCTGCATCCAGCGATGCTGCGGCTCCGGAAACGCGAAGCGATAGCGGATGGGCGCGGCGGCGTGAAACGAGACCGAGGCGGCAGCGAAAAAGACGAGAACGAGCAGGCGCTTCATTTCCGCAGGCGATGCTAACACGGTCAACGCACGGTCATGGCTGCGGGGCGACCGCCGATGGGCGACCGACACCTGTCGCGAGCAACTGCTCGAGATAGGGCCAGATGACGTCGGCAATCGCGCGCGCGCCGTCGGCGTTCGGATGGGCGTAGTCCCCCTGCATCAACCGCGCGTCGCCGATCACGTTCTGCAGGAAGAACGGCACCAGCGGAACGTTGTGGCGGGCCGCCAGCGCGATGTAGGCCTGATGAAATGCCGCGGTGTATTCCCAGCCGTAAATCGGCAGCGCCGCCATCGCACACAGCAGCACCGCAATGCCGCGCTTCTGCGCCGTCTCGATGATGTGACCGAGGTTGTCGGTGAGCTGCGCGACCGGGACGCCGCGCAGACCGTCGTTGGCGCCGAGCGCGACAATAAGGACACGGACATCGCCTTCGAGGGCGCGATCGAGGCGGGCGCGCGCGTCAGCCGACGTCTGGCGCGACACGCCGGCGTTGATCACTTCGAACGGCAGGCCGGCGCGGCGCACGCGCTGGTGCAGCAGCGCCGGAAATGCCGCCGCGGTGCCGATGCCGTGCCCCGATGTCAGGCTGTCGCCAAGGCACACGATACGTTTCACACTACAAGCATGCCATGGCGGACGGCGTACGGCTTTCAGGGCTTAGGGCTGAGCGCAGGGGCTCGTATGGTCTCGAACTCGCCGAGCTCGAGCGTTGATGCGTCAGGGAGGCGATTGTATAGTGGCGGCATGAGATGCACCGGATGGCTTGCTCTGACCATCGTCATCCTGCTCGCGCCGGCGCGCGCCGCCTGGGCGCAAGAGGCGATCTACGTCGTCCGGCATGCCGAGCGCGCCGATCAGTCCGCCGACTCGGCCCTGTCGACCGCGGGGATCGGCCGCTCCTACACGCTGCGCGACCTGCTGCGCAACGCCGGCGTGACAAAAATTTTCACCTCGCCGCTGCGGCGCACCATCGACACTGCGGCGCCGCTCGCCGCCGCCGTCCACGTGACGCCGCGCGTGATGCCCACCGCTGACGCGCTGGCCGAGGCGATCGCGGCGTCCGGTCCGCGCGATCGCGTCCTCGTCGTCGGCCACTCGAACACCGTGCCCGAACTGCTGCGGGCGCTGCACGTCGAGGAGACCGTCGCCGTCGCCGAAGACGAATACGACAATCTGTTCATCGTCATTCCCCAGAAAGAAGGGCGGCCCGTGCTGCTGCGGCTCAAGTTCTGATGGCGCGTGAGCGCCTCCACGGCAGCCTCAGCACCGTCGAATATTTCACCTTCGGCTTCGGCACGATGATCGGCGTCGGCTGGCTCGTCCTGATGGACGACTGGCTGACGCGCGGCGGACCGGCCGGCGGCATCTTCGGCTTCCTGCTGGGCGGCCTGTTGCTGTTTCCGATCGCGCACACCTACGGCCGCCTCGTGCAGCGGATTCAGGATGCCGGGGCGGAGATCGCGTACACCGAAGGGGTGATGCCGCCGCCCGTCAGCTTCGCGGCGGGCTGGACGATGGTGCTGTCGTACGCGATTGTGTGTCCGTGGGAGGCGGTTGCGACCGGCAACCTGCTGGCGCGGGTCTTTCCGGCGCTCAACAGCTATCAGCTCTATGTGATCGGCGGCAGCCCGATCTACGCGCCGCGGCTCGCCGTCGGTCTCGCGCTCACGGCGCTGGTCGCCGGCGTCAACTACCGCGGCATCAAACCGAGCGGCATCTTCCAGGACGTGATGACGTTCGGTCTGCTGATCACGTTCGCGATCTTCACGCTGCTCGGCTTCGCGAACGGCGCGTCGTCGAACATGCAGCCGCTGTTCGCGCCGGGGCAGACGCCGTGGCTGTCTGTGTTCCTGGTCCTTCAGATCGTGCCCTACTTCATGACCGGCTTCGAGTCGGTCGCGAAGGGATCCGAGGAGGCGAAGGCCGGGTTCGATCCGCGCAACTTCACGAAGGCGATTTACGCCGCGCTGGTCGCCGGCTTCCTGTTCTACGTGCTGATCATCGCGGTGGTCACATACGTGTACCCGTGGCAGGAAATCGTGTCCGGGCACGTCCGGACCGAAGTGGCGTTCGAGCGGACGTTCGGCTCGCATCGGATCGCGCAGCTGATTCTGTTCGGCGCGTTCCTGTCGCTGCTGAAGATCTTCAACGGCAACTTCGTCGCCTCGACGCGGATGCTCTATGCGATTGGACGCCGGAATCTCGTCCACCCGTCGCTCGGCCGCGTGCACGCGAGCTACGGCACGCCGGTGGTCGCGATCGTGCTGATGGCGCTGTTGACGGCGGCGGCGGCGATGTTCGGCGACGCCATCCTCGTGCCGATCACCGAGGTCGGCTCGCTCGCGGTCGGCGTCGGCTGGCTCTCCGCCTGCGTCGCGTATCTGCTGCGGCGCAGCGGCAATCCGACCGACCGTGCGACCTCGCCGCTGATGGCCTGGCTCGGCTGTCTGGTCAGCATCGCAATCATCCTGATGAAGGTGATTCCCTCGGTGCCAGGCAGCTTCACGCGCGCGGAATGGACCGCATTCGCCGCATGGTCCACGTGCGGGCTGGTTTTCTGGCTGCTGCGGCGGCCGCCGCGGGTAATTGACAGTTAGGAATTTGACGCGAGGCGCAACCTACCTTTGTAACAAGACGCAACCTGACTGTGTAACTTGTCAATTCACAATTGTGAATTGCCCAACGCCTGGGCGATGAAGTCGTCTTGCGGAATGCCGCCGAGGATCTCGATGTCTTCGTTGACGACGGTCTTGGGGACGCCGGTCACGCGATACTTGCGCGCGAGGTCGGGGAATTCGGTCGCTTCCACCGCATAGGCGGTGATGTGCTCGTTCGCGAAGGCCATTTCATGCGCGAGGCTGACCGCCCGCGGGCAATGCGGTCACGTGGGTGTCGAAAACACCTGAATGACGGTAGGCGTCGTCACCGCCTCGACGCGGGCGCGATTCTCGGGCGTCAGCTGCGACGCGTGCCCCCCCGCGAGCATCACGGCCTGAACCAGCGAGATGAACTCGTAGCCCGCGGGGGTGCCGAGGAAACGGATGCGCGTGTCGCGGGATTCGCCGGCGGCATTCTCGCTGAGCAGCGCCAGCGCCGGGACGCGATCGATGCCGTACTGCGCCGCTTTGTCCTTCTCGAGGATGAAGTTCACTTCCTCGATCGCAATCTTGCCGGACAGCGGCGGCAGCTCGTCGAGGATCTGCCGCGTCTGCACGCACGGCTCACACTCGAGCGTCTGGGTGAAGAACAGCACGCGCACCGGAGTCGTCATCTCGTCGAACGACTCCCGCAGCTTTTCCTGATCGGCCGGAGAGAGCAGCGCCATTCACCGATTATGACAGCCGCGCGCACCCGCGTGCTAGCGCCCGGCACCAGCACCCAGCGTCCAGCACCTCGTGCCTGGCGGTAGCCCCGCTATTTGAACAGGTCGTCGAACGCCTGTTTCGCGCTGTTGGCGGAACCGCCTGAGCTGGAGGCGTCCCGATTCTGCGGCGTGCTTGTCTGGCGCTCGATCGTGGTCCGCGGTGTGAAGAACCGGCAGGTGTTGCGGGCGTCCTTGGGCGCGACACGCGCCGGGAGCTTGTCGCTCTGGGTGCACTCCCACCGCGCGCTGGTGTCGAACGACACGCACTGGACGCAGCTGTGCAGATCGACCTGGCATTTTGGACAGGTGCTGTCCTCGGCGACCGGCAGCGACAACAGCGTGCCGCAGCGCGCGCAGCGCCACACCTCATGCGCGGCCATCAGGTTCGGCGTCTTCGGGCCGGCGGCATCCTGCAGCTGGCGGCCGGGCGCGCGGTCCTGCTTCGGCGGCCGCACCGCCGCCGGCCCCTTCGGTCCGCGCGGCTTGTTCTCGTCCTGGTAGCCGCGCTGCCGGTACTTACGCTCGTCACTCATCGATGAGGCGATTACATCATCCCGCTCCATCCGCTGGCAACGTCCGTTTGCAGCGCTGGGCTAACATGGCGGGCTGAGCGCATGGCCGACGACACTCCCGCCCCGCCGGCACGCGAGCACATTTCGCGGCTCCTCCAGGCGTGGACCCGCCAGGATCCGGCGGCGCGCGACGCGCTCGTGCCAATCGTCTACGACGAACTGCACCGGCTCGCGCATCACTACATGCGCACGGAGCGCGCCGGCCACACGCTGCAGACGACGGCGCTGGTCAACGAAGCGTATCTGCGCCTCGCCGACGTCGACCGGCTCGAATGGAACGACCGCGCGCATTTCTTCGCGATGGCGGCGACGATGATGCGCCGCATCCTGGTCGATCATGCCCGCGCCCACGCGCGCGACAAGCGCGGCGGCGGCGTCGTCATGACCTCGCTCGACGCCGACCTCGCCGCACCGGTGGGCGAGGTCGACGTCCTCGCGCTCGATCAGGCGCTCGAGCGGCTGGCGCAGATCGATCCGCGGCAGGCGCGCCTCGTCGAGCTCCGTTATTTCGCCGGTCTCACGATCGACGAAGCGGCCGAAGCGCTGCACATTTCCTCGGGGACCCTCAAGCGTGAATGGGTGATCGCGAAGGCCTGGCTGTATCGGGAGCTGCAGGGCCGATGACCGCGCAGACGCGCTGGAACAGGGTGAAAGAGATCGTCGGCGGCGCGCTCGATCTCCCGGACGCGCAGCGCGCCGCCTACGTCGCCGCCGCGTGCGCCGACGACGCCGCGCTGCGCCACGAAGTGGACAGCCTGCTGCGTGCGCACCAGGAGACCGGGACCTTTCTCGAAACCCCGGCGACCCTGCCCGCCCCGCCGGTCGATCTCGCCGGGCGGATCGTCGGCACCTACACGATCGAGCGGCGCATCGGCGCCGGCGGCATGGGCGAAGTGTATCTCGCCCGCGACGCGAAGCTCGATCGTCCGGTCGCGCTCAAGCTGCTGTCGCGCGATCTGGCGCTGAACGCGGATCGGCTGCGCCGCTTTCACGCCGAGGCGCGCGCCGCGTCCTCCCTCAACCACCCGCACATCCTCGTCATTCACGATTTCGGCGAGCTCGACGGCCGGCCGTTCATGGTTTCCGAGTACGTCGAAGGCGAGACGCTGCGGCAGCGGCTCGAACGCGGCGCGATGCCGATCGCCGAAGCAGTCACGATCGCGCTGCAGATCGCGGCGGCGCTGGCCGCCGCGCACGCCCGCGGCCTCGTCCACCGCGACATCAAACCCGAGAACGTGATGCTGCGGCGCGACGGCTACGCCAAAGTGCTCGACTTCGGCCTGGCCAAGCTGGTCGCGCGCGAACGCCGCGGCGCCGCGGAGTCGGACCCCGACACGCAACCGGGCATGGTGATGGGGACGCCGCGCTACATGTCGCCCGAGCAGGCGCGGGGCAAGGACGTCGACGCGCGCAGTGACATCTGGAGCCTCGGCGTGCTCATCTACGAGATGGTGGCGGGGCGGCCGCCGTTCGCGGGGGCCACGCACGCCGACACGATCGGCGCGATCGTCAGCGTCGAGCCGGTGCCGTTGACGCTGCAGACCCCGGCCGCGCCGCCGCAGCTCGAGCGCATCGTCACCAGCGCGCTGAAGAAGAACCGCCTCGAACGCTGCGCGACCATGGCCGATCTGATTGCTGATCTCACCGCGCTCGCGCGCCAGTTCGACAGCGGCGAGCCCGACGCGCTGCCCGCCGCGGCCGGTCTCGCCGCGCCGCCGGAGACATCCTCGACGCCGCGCAGCCGCAACGCCGCGCGCACGCGGTTGATCGTGATGCCGTTCCGGCTGCTCCGGGCCGATGCCGAGATCGACTTTCTGGCGTTCAGCCTGGCCGACGCGATCGCGACCACGCTGTCGAGCCTCGACTCGATGATCGTGCGATCGAGCTTGACCGCCGTGCGGTTCACCGGCGACACCATCGATCTGCCCGCAATCGCCGCCGCGGCGCAGGTCGACGCCGTGCTCACCGGCACGCTGCTGCGGGTCGGCGGCCAGTTGCGCGTCAACGCGCAGCTGCTGTCCGCCCCTCAGGGCACCATCGTCTGGTCCGAGCGCATCGACGTCCCGATCGACGACGTGATCCGGATTCAGGACGAGCTCGCCGAGCGCATTGCCGACTCGCTGGCGCTGCCGCTGACGCCGCGCGACCAGGAGATGCTGCATCGCGACACGCCGGCCAGCCCGCGCGCCTACGAGCTGTACCTGCGCGGCAACAATCACTTCTACGACGCCGATCAGTGGACGGTCGCGCGCGATCTATTCGTCGAGTGCGTCGCCGAGGATCCCGGGTTCGCGCCGGCCTGGGCCCGCCTCGGCCGCTGCTATCGGCTGACGGCGAAGTTCCGCTCCGCGACGATTGAGGACGTGCGTGAAAACCTGCGCCGCGCCGAAGTCGCGTTCCGCAAGGCCTTCACGCTGAATCCGGATCTGCCGATCGCGCACCACCTCTACACGAACCTCGAGACCGACCTGGGCCGCGGCGAGGAAGCGGTGCTGCGTCTGGTCCGCCGCGCGCGACAGCGCCGCGCCGATCCCGATCTGTACGCCGGGCTGGTGCACGCCTGCCGCTACTGCGGGCTGCTCGACGCCTCGGTCGCCGCGCACGTCCGCGCGCGCCAGCTCGATCCGCACATCACGACCAGCGTCGGGCCGACCTACTGGATGCTCGGCGACTACGAGGGGGCGATCACCGGCGGCTTCTCGGGGTTCTTCGTCGGCCTGCCGCAGATCTCGCTCGGCCGCGACGCGGAGGCGATCGCCGTCGCCCGCGCGTCGGCGGAGGTCGTCCGCGATCCGACCACCCGGTCGTATCAGTCGGTGCTGCCACTCTTGTTGGAAGGCCGGACGGAGGAGTGCCTGCGCCTGCTCGACGAGCTCGCGCCGAAAAACCCCGACCCGGAATCGGTGTACCACATCGCCCGCACCTACGCGCGGCTCGGCGCGGTAGACGCGGCGCTGACCCAGTTCGAGCGTGCCGTCGACATGGGATTCCTGAACCACGCAACGTTCGCGCGCGATCCGTGGCTGGAGCCGGTGCGCGGAGAGCCGCGGTTCGTCGACGCGCTTGCGCGCGCCCATCGTCGTCATGACGAGGCCGCGCGCAAGTTTCGTGATGCCGGAGGCGAGCGGTTGCTCGGCCTCGCCTAGCGGGTCGCGGTGCTCGACTTCTTCGTCGGATCGTCGTTCGGGTTGACGTAGTTCACGACGAACGGGCCGCTGCCGTAGATCTGGACGACCACTTCACCCTTCGCGGCGGCGAAGTGGCGCATGTTCTTCGGCATCTTCAGGAACGATCCCGCAGGGAACTCGTGCAGCTCCGACTCCTTGAGCGTATCGCCCATCCCGGCCTTGAACGTGCCCGAGACGACGACGATGTTTTCGTCGGTGGGGTGCGTGTGCGCGGGAATCTTGTAGCCGTCGGGGAACTTCAGCCGAAGCGTGAAGAACCCGGGCTTGAACGGATCGCCGTCGAGCACGGCCACCTGGGCGCCGGCCGGCAGCACCGGCGGGGCGGGGCCCCATTTCATGTCCGACGGGGTGAGAATCACGTGCGCCGCGGCTGCGGATTTCTTCGCTGCCGGTTTCGCCGTCTGGGCGCCGAGCGACGCGGCACACAGGCCGGCCATCAGCGCCATTCCAACAATCTTCGTCTTCATCACTTCCTCCTATCCCTGTAAGCGACGTCGCGGGACAAACCGGATCATTCCCCGAGTTCCCGCATGAAATCGGCCAGATGCCTCCCCCAGATCGCCGGCAGCGAGTGGGTGCCGTGGCCGCGGGTCTGCTCGGTGGTCGGCAGCAGGATGTAACGGCCATGCCTGACGCGCGGCATCAGCTGCTCCATCAACCCGAGCTCCGGCGGGTTCACCACATCGTCGGCGGAATTGATGGCGAGGAGGTGCGCGGTGATTTTCTCGAGGCCCGGGGACGGATCGTAGTCGCGGGACGAGTTGAACTGGTACAGCATGTCGTTGGCGTCGTTGGCGGCAACCCGCGTCGCGAGCTGATCCTCGTACCATTTGTCCGCCGCGTCGCGCGTCGGCCCCGCCTTGTGCCAGCCGATCGGGCTGCTCGTCATCATCATCAGCAGGTTGACGGCGCCGACCATGCCGGCGTGCGGCGGCTCGGTGTAGTCGCCGTGCTTGTACGCCGGATCGCGCGTGATGCTGTCCATGATCATCGTGCGCATGACGCGGTTGCGGCCGGCGATCTGCGCCGGCACGCTGGCGAGCGGAACGAGGCCGTCGACGAAGTCCGGGTACATCTCGCCCCAGACCCAGCAGTGCATCGCGCCCATCGACGTGCCGAGCACCAGCCGCAGGTGATTGACCTGCAGGCCGTCGACGAGCATCGCGTGCTGGGCGCGGACCATGTCGTCGTAGTTGTATTTCGGGAAGCGCGCGTGCAGGCCGTCGCTCGGCTTGGCCGATTTGCCGTGGCCGATGCCGTCCGGCAGGATGATGAAATACCGCGCCGCGTCGAGCACCTGCCCGGCGCCGAACAGCTCGCCGCCGAACGTTTGCGACAGGAACGCGGCGCCGGTGCCGCCGGTGCCGTGCAGGATCATGACCGCGTTGCGCACGACGCCGGACGCGTCGCGCCGCGGCGTGCCGATCGTGCGGTAGTGCAGGTTGAGCGACGGCAGGATCTCGCCGGAAGCGAAGCGGAAATCGCGGAGGGCGAAATCGGCTTCGATGGCCGGCGGGACGTCGGCGGCGCGGAGCGCCGGCGTGACAATCAGTGACGCCAGGAGGAAGACGGCCGACCTTGCAAATACCTTCATTCGGGCGCTCCTTGATTCGGTTCTAATATCTCACATGGCTACTTCCAGCTGGCGCCTGCCGCTCGCCGCCGTCATCCTCGTCGTGGGGGCCACCGCCGGTGTCCGCACGCAAGCGCCGCGGCCGATGGGCATCGTCGATCTGCTCAGCCTGCCGCGGCTCGGCGATCCACAGCGCTCCCCCTCCGGCCGCGATGTCCTCTACACGCGCGCGGACGCCGATTGGAAGAGCGGCCGGCGCGTATCGCACATCTGGCGTGCGCCGGTCGACGGCGGCCCGCCGGCGCAGCTGACCAGCGGCGCCGAGGGCGAGAACGCGCCGCGCTGGTCGCCCGACGGCAAGACGATCGCCTTCACCGCGAAGCGCGGCGACAACGAGTTCGCGCAGATTTACCTGCTGCCGATCGACGGCGGCGAGGCGCGTCAGCTGACGACGCACGGCAGCGCGGTGTGCGGCGGCGGCACCTGCGGCGCCGGCATCACCTGGGCGCCTGACGGCGCCTCGATTTACTTCACCGCCGCCGACGCGAAGACGGCCGAGGACAAGGCGCGCGAGCGCGCGAAAGACGACGTCTATCTCTACGACGAGAACTACAAGCAGACGCACGTGTGGAAGGTAGCCGTGGCGTCGAAAGCCGAGACGCGGATCTCCGACGGCGATTTCTCGGTCACCGACTACGACCTGTCGCAAGACGGCCGCAAGATGACGTACCTGCGCGCACCCTCGCCGCTGCTCGGCGACGGCGATCGCAGCGAGGTCTGGGTCGCCGATGCCGACGGCACGAACGCGGTACAGGTGACGAAGAACACGGTCCAGGAGACGAACGCGGCGCTGTCGCCGGATAACGCCACCGTCCTGTTCATTTCGGGATCGAACGCGACGTTCGAGACGTATTACAACGGCCGCCTGTTCGTCGCCCCCGCCGCGGGGGGCGCCGCCCGCGTGGTCGCCGGCGAGACCGAGCCGCTCGACGTCGATCGCGCGGTGTGGTCGCACGACGGCACGTCGATTTATTTCCTCGCGAATCTGGGCGTGCACGAAGAGCTGTTCGTCGTGGCGGCCGCCGGCGGCACGCCACGGCAGTTGACCGACGGCCGCCACAATCTCGGCGCGCTGTCGCTGACCGGCCCCGATCGCTTCACCTTCACGATCAGCGGCTCGGCCAGTGCGGGCGACGTCTTCACGATGCGCGCGGGCGACGCAGCGCCGACGCAAGTCACGCACGTGTTCGACGATCTCGCGAAGACGTTCACGCTCGGACGGCAGGAAGCGATCACCTGGAAGGGGGCCGACGGCGTCACCGTGGAAGGCGTGGTCACCTATCCGGTCGATTACCAGGCCGGGCAGAAGTACCCGCTCGCGGTGATGACGCATGGCGGACCGCAGGCGGCCGACAAATACAGCATCGGCTCGATGGCGTACGAGATCCAGGTGCTGGCGGGCAAGGGCTACGTCAGCCTGCAGCCGAACTATCGCGGCAGCACGGGATACGGCGATGCGTTCCTGCGCGACATGGTCGGACACTACTTCCAGAACGCGCACCTCGACGTGCTGGCCGGCGTCGACGAACTGATCCGCCGCGGCGTCGCCGATCCCGATCGCATGGTGAAAATGGGATGGAGCGCCGGCGGCCACATGACGAACAAGATCATCACCGTCACCGATCGCTTCAAGGCGGCGGCAACCGGGGCCGGCGTCGCGCAGTGGATGTCGATGTACGCACAGAGCGACATCCGCTCGTACCGCACGCCGTGGTTCGGTGGCACGCCCTGGCAGAAAAACGCGCCGATCGAGGCCTACTGGAACAACTCGCCGCTGAAGGACGTCGCGCGCGTCAAGACGCCGACCCTGTTCTTCGTCGGCGAGCGCGACCCGCGCGTCCCGATGCCGCAATCGATCGAGATGTACCGCGCGCTCAAGAGCCTCGGGGTGCCGACGCATCTCTATGTCGCGCCGCGCGAGCCGCACGGATGGGGCGAGCTGCGCCATCAGCTCTCGAAGCTGAACGCCGAGATCGAGTGGTTCGAGAGATACGCCACCAAACGCCCATTCACGCCCGAACGGGCTCCAGGCGACGAGAAGAAGGAACCACGCGCCAGCAGCGACCAGCCCCAATAATCGACCACACAGTACTATTCTGTTTGGATGGGAACCGTTCGCGACGCGCTCCGCACGACGATCGCCGCCCTCCTGGCAAGCAGCGTCGCCGGAGGTTCCGGGTACCCGTCCGTCGTGGCCGCCGCGCAGATCGTGCGGCCGGCGCTGCAAGCGGCCGCGCAGCCGAAGCGGATGTCGCTCGTCGACCTCATCAACCTGCAGCGGATTGCGGTCGGACCGCAGCTCTCCCCCGACGGCCGGACGCTCGTCTACGGACTCAGCGTCACCGACTGGAAACTCGGGCGCCTGGTGTATCACCTCTGGCGCCAGGACATCGGGGGCGGCGCGCCGGTCCAGCTCACGTTCAGTGAAGGGGGAGACACGCCGATCCTCCAGTGGTCCCCGGATGGCAGGACGATCCTCTTCATCCGCGACGGCCAGTTCTGGCTGCTGCCGGTGGCCGGCGGCGAGCCGCGCGCGTTGACGAAGCACGTGACTCCACCGTCGGCGCCCACCTGGTCGGCCGACGGCACCGCCGTCTACTTCATCGCCGCGGACGCGCCGGGCGCCGAGGATCGCGACCGCGCGCGCGTGCGGGACGATGTGTTTACGTTCGACGAGACATTCCGGCAGCGCCAGCTGTGGAAGATCGTCGTCTCGACCGGCGCCGAGACGCAGGTGACCAGCGGCGAATCGACGGTGAAGAGCTACAGCCTGTCGGCCAACGGCAGGCGCCTGGCGGTGCAGCGCGCGCCGACGCCGTCCGACATGGACGCGTATCGCGGCGAAGTGTGGGTCATGGACGCCAACGGCGAAAACCCGCGCGCGTTGACCAGCAACAGTGTCGAGGAGAAATCGCTCGAGATCTCCGCCGACGGCACGCAGGTGCTGTTCACCGCCGACACCAACGAGCGGTTCGAGTTCTACTACCCCACGAACCTGTTCATCGTGCCGGCGGCGGGCGGCACCCCGCGGCTCGCGGCGCCCGACCTCAAGGTCGCGATCGAGCAGGCGGTCTGGGCTCCCGATGGCAAGTCGATCTTCGCCAACGTCAACATGGGCGTGCACACCGAGTTCTTCCGCGTCGACGTCGCGGCGAAACGCGCGCACCAGCTGACGGACGGCCCCCATTTCATCCCGCCCGGATGGTCCACGTCGGCCGGCAGGATCGTGTATCAGATGGACGAGCCCTCGCGATTCGGCGAGGTCTGGACGCTGCCGATGGCCGGGGATCGCCCATCGCCGACGCGCGTCACCGGGCAGTTCGACACCCTCGAACGCGACTTCGCGATCCCGCGCCAGGAAAAAGCCGAGTGGAAAGGGGCGGACGGCACCACCGTCGAGGGCGTGCTGTTTTACCCGGCCGGTTATCGCGCCGGCGAGCGCTACCCGCTCGTGGTGCAGCTGCACGGCGGCCCGATGGAGTCGGACAAGTTCGGCATCGGCGGGAGCTCGACGCTGTTTTACGTGCCGGTATTGACCGGCAAGGGCTACGTCGTGCTGCGGCCGAATTATCGCGGCAGCGCCGGTTACGGCGCGGCGTTCGCCCGCGACGTCAACGACGGCTACTTCCACCAGATGGCGCAGGACGTCCTGCGCGGCGTCGACACCCTGATCGCGCGCGGCCTGGTCGATCCGGATCGCCTCGTCCTGACCGGATGGAGCGCCGGCGGCACGCTCGTCGATAAGATCGTGACGATGACCGATCGGTTCAAGGTCGCTTCGTCAGGGGCGGGCGTCTCGAACTGGATCTCGCTCTACGGCCAGACGGACAACACTTCGTTCCGGCGCACGTGGTTCGGCGGCACGCCGTGGCGCAAGGACGCGCCGTTCGATCTCTTCTGGAACAGCTCGCCGATCAAGGATGTGTCGAGCGTGACCACGCCGACGCTGTTCTTCGCCGGCGACGCGGACACGCGGGTGCCGAAGGAGCAGTCGGTCGAGATGTTTCGGGCGCTGCGCAGCCTCAACGTGCCGACGCAGCTGGTGGTGGCGCCGAACGAAGGGCACGTGTGGGGCGCGATTCCGCATTTGCTGCGCAAAGCGAACGTCGAGCTCGAGTGGTTCGAGAAGTACATCAACGGCCGGGCTTACGTCTGGGAAAAAGCGCCCGCCTCGTAAATCCCCCAGCTGATCCGCGAATTGCCGGTGCAGTTTGACAGCTACGTGAAAAATTTCACAAAATAGAAATCGCCACGCCGGAAAAGGGAAAGCGGTAAGCTGCTTTTTGCCCTCGCTCCATTGTCCGGCGTCACGTAACCGTCGATGTCGCAGATCTTTCATCGCAGCGCCAACACGATTGCTCGGGTCAGCATCTTCGGCGCGATCTTCTTCGTCGCCGGGCTGCTGGGACTCTTCGCCGAGGTCAATCGATCGCCGTGGGTAACTGACGCCCGCGTCGCGCGCGACCAGCCGATTCAGTTCAGCCACGAACGCCACGTCGCCGGTAACGGCATCGACTGCCGCTACTGCCACACGTCGGTCGAGGACTCGTCGTTTGCCGGCATCCCGCCGACGAAGACCTGCATGAACTGCCACTCGCAGATTTTCGCCAACAGCCCGTATCTCGAACCAGTGCGCGACAGCTTCCGCACCGGCAGGTCGATCGAGTGGACCCGCGTCCACGATCTGCCCGACTTCGTCTACTTCAACCACAGCATTCACGTGAACAAGGGCGTCGGCTGCACGACCTGCCACGGCCAGGTCGATCGCATGCCGTTGATGTGGCAGGAGAAATCGCTGCAGATGGAATGGTGCCTCGACTGTCACCGCAACCCGGAGCGTTACGTCCGGCCCCGCGAGGCGGTGTTCCGCGTCGACTATGTCGCCCCGCCGGATCAGGCCGAGCTGGGCAAACGCCTGGTCGCGCAATATCAAATTCAGAAGCTCACGAGCTGTTCAACGTGCCACCGATGAACGACGACCACGCACAGCGCGACGGGTTCTGGCGGAGCCTGGAGGAGCGCGCAGGCGACCCGGCGTTTCAGGAGCTCCTGTACAACGAGTTTCCGTCGCAGATCGAGGCGATCACGGACCCGGTGGCCCGGCGCACGTTCCTCAAGCTGATGGGCGCGTCGCTGGCGCTCGCCGGCGTCACCGCCTGCACCAAGCAGCCGGCGGAAAAAATCGTCCCGTACGTACGCCAGCCGGAAGAACTGATCCCGGGCAAGCCGCTCTTCTACGCGACCGCGATGCCGCTCGGCGGCGTCGCCACCGGCCTGCTCGTCGAGAGCCACGAGGGGCGGCCGACGAAGATCGAAGGCAACCCGCTGCACCCCGGCAGCCTCGGCGCGAGCGACGTTTTCTCGCAGGCGGCCATCCTGGGGCTGTACGATCCCGATCGCTCGCAGACGCTGCGCAGCCTCGGCGAGATCCGGCCGTGGTCCGCGTTCCTCGGCGCGATGAACGCCGCGCTCACCGCGCAGCGGGCGGTCAAGGGCGCCGGCCTCCGCATCCTCACCGAATCGATCAGCTCGCCGACGCTCGCCGCGCAGATCCGCGATCTGCTGACCCGCTTCCCGGCCGCGAAGTGGCACCAGTGGGATCCGGCGAGCCGCGACAACACGCGCGTCGGTTCGCAGCGAGCGTTCGGGTCGTTCGTCGACGCCCAGTACCGCTTCGAGGATGCCGACGTCATCCTCTCACTCGACGCCGATTTCCTCGGCTGCGGACCGGGCTCCCTCCGCTACGCCAAGGCGTTCGCGGCGCGGCGGCGTCCCGAGGACGCCGAGCGCATGAACCGGCTGTACGTCGTCGAGCCGATGCCGACGTCGACCGGCGCCCGCGCCGACCATCGCCTTCCGGCCCGGCCCAGTCAGATCGCCGGCCTCGCGGCGCAGCTCGCAGGCGCCGTCGGTGTCGCGGGTGCGGCCGGGACGCCGGCTGGCGCCGGTGCCTCCGACAAGTTCATCGCCGCCGTCGCCAGGGATCTCCAGGCGCACCGCGGCCGCAGCCTCGTCATTGCCGGCGACGGCCAGCCTGCCGCCGTGCACGTGCTCGCGCACGCGATCAACCAGGCGCTCGGCAATGCAGGCAAGACCGTCGTCTACACGCAGACCGCGGAAGCGGAACCGGTCAATCAGCTCGAGTCGATCCGCGATCTCGTCGCCGACCTGAACGCCGGCAAAGTCGACCTCCTCGTCATCGTCGGCGGCAACCCGGTCTACTCCGCTCCAGTCGATCTCCGGTTCGCCGACGCGATGGACAAGGTGCAGCTGCGCGTGCATCTCGGCCTCTACGACGATGAGACCTCGGCGCGGTGTCACTGGCAGATCCCGGAAGCGCATTTCCTCGAGGCGTGGAGCGACGCGCGCGGCCACGACGGCACCGTCTCGATCGTGCAGCCGCTGATCGCACCGCTCTACGGCGGTAAATCGGCGCACGAAGTGCTGGCGGCGCTCAGCGATCGCCCCGAACGATCCGGGCACGATATCGTCCGCGAATTCTGGTCCGGCGGCTCGAACCGGACGCCAGCGACGGCGGAGTTCGACGCGGCGTGGCGGCGCTGGCTGCACGACGGGGTGATGCCGAACACGGCGTTTCCGCCAAAAGCGGTGACCGTCGCGCTTTCAGCCGTCAGCTCGCAGGCCGCAGCGCCTCCGTCGAGCGGCATCGAGATCTCCTTCAGGAATGATCCGTCGGTCCTCGATGGCCGCTTCAGCAACAACGGCTGGCTGCAGGAACTGCCGAAGCCGATGACGCGGCTGACGTGGGACAACGCGGTGATCACCAGTCCTGCGACCGCCGACAGGCTCAAGGCCTCGCAGCGGCCGGCGTTCCAGGGCGGCGAACACGGCCAGGTGGTCACCGATCTCGTCGAGCTGAAGTTCAAGGGACGCACGGTGCGCGGCGCGCTCTTCGCCATCGCCGGCCATCCCGACGACTGCGTCACCGTGCACCTCGGCTACGGCCGGGCGCGCGGCGGCCGCATCGCCGCCGGCGCCGGGTTCAACGCCAACGCGATCCGCACGACCGACGCGCTCGAGTTCGGCAGCGGCGTGGAGATCACGCGGACCGGTGAAACGTTCTCGCTCGCCTGCACGCAATATCACCACCTGATGGAAGGCCGCGCCCCCGTCCGCGCGACGACGCGCGAGGAGTACCTCAAGGATCCGAAGTCGGTGCACGAGGGCCCCGGCATCGAACCGCCGCCGGCCAAGACGCTGACCATGTATCCCGAAGTGAAGTACGACGGCTACAAGTGGGGCATGGCGATCGACATCAACTCCTGCATCGGCTGCAACGCCTGCGTCGTCGGCTGCCAGTCGGAGAACAACATCCCGGTGGTCGGCAAGGAAGAGGTCCTGCGCGGCCGCGAGATGCATTGGATTCGCGTCGACACCTACTACCGCGGCGAGGCGGCGAACCCCGAGACGTTCTTCCAGCCGGTGCCGTGCATGCACTGCGAGAACGCGCCGTGCGAGCCGGTGTGCCCGGTCGGCGCGACCGTGCACAGCCACGAAGGGCTGAACGACATGGTGTACAACCGCTGTGTCGGGACGCGCTACTGCTCGAACAACTGCCCGTACAAGGTGCGCCGCTTCAATTTCCTGCTCTACCAGGATTTCGAGACGCCGGTGCTCAAGCTCGGACGCAACCCCGACGTCACGATCCGCAGCCGCGGCGTGATGGAGAAGTGCACCTACTGCGTGCAGCGGATCAACGCGGCGAAGATCGACTCCGAGAAGGAAGGGCGCAGCGTCCGCGACGGCGAGATCAAGACCGCGTGCGAGCAGGCGTGCCCGGCCGACGCGATCGTGTTCGGCAACCAGAACGATCCCGACAGCCGCGTCGCGAAGCTGCAGAGCGAGGTGCGCAACTACGCGCTGCTCGGCGAGCTCAACACGCGGCCGCGCACCACCTACCTCGCCGCGCTACGAAACGTGAACCCGGAGCTCGGCGATGGCTAGCCTCGAACCGATCGAGGATCCGAACCAGGCGGTGGTCGGCGCGGGGCGTCCGCCGGTGATCGCGCCGGGGCATACCTTCGGCACCGTCACCGACAAGATCAGCTCGATCGTGCTGACGCGGAAGACGCCGCTCGGCTGGTACGCCGGGTTCGGGACGGCGCTGCTGTTCACCGGCCTGCTGCTCGTCTCGCTCACCTATCTGGTGACGAAGGGCATCGGCATCTGGGGCAACAACATTCCGGTCGGCTGGGCGTTCGACATCACCAACTTCGTCTGGTGGATCGGCATCGGCCACGCCGGTACGCTGATCTCGGCGATCCTGCTGCTGCTGAAGCAGACGTGGCGCACCTCGATCAACCGTTTCGCCGAGGCGATGACGTTGTTCGCGGTGTCGTGCGCCGGCATCTTCCCGCTCTTCCATACCGGCCGGCCGTGGCTGGCCTACTGGATGCTGCCGTATCCGAACACGATGAACGTGTGGCCGCAGTTCCGCAGCCCGCTGATCTGGGACGTGTTCGCGGTGTCGACCTACGCCACCGTCTCGCTGCTGTTCTGGTTCGTCGGCCTGATCCCGGATCTGGCGACGCTGCGCGACCGATCGCAGTCGCCGACCGGGCGCTTCATCTACGGCATGCTCGCGATGGGCTGGCGCGGATCGGCGCACCACTGGCACCGCTACGAGACCGCGTACCTGCTGCTCGCCGGGCTGGCGACGCCGCTCGTCGTCTCGGTGCACACGGTCGTCAGCTTCGATTTCGCGGTCGCGATCGTCCCCGGCTGGCACACCACGATCTTCCCGCCCTACTTCGTCGCCGGCGCGATCTACTCCGGCTTCGCGATGGTGCTGACGCTCGCGATCCCGATTCGCGCCGTCTACAACCTCGAAGACTTCATCACCATGCGCCACCTCCAGAACATGGCGAAGGTGATGCTGGTCACCGGGCTGATCGTCGCCTACGGCTACGCGACCGAGGCGTTCATCGCCTGGTACAGCGGCGACAAGTACGAAGGCTTCGTGCCGATGAACCGCATGTTCGGGCCCTACGCGATGTACTACTGGGCGCTGATCCTGTGCAACGTCGTCATCCCACAGCTGCTGTGGTTCAAGAAGATCCGGACCAACGTCCCGGCGCTGTTCGTCATCTCGCTGGTCGTCAACGTCGGCATGTGGCTGGAGCGGTTCGTGATCATCGTGCTCAGCCTGAGCCGCGACTTTCTGCCGTCCGCGTGGGGCATGTACAAGCCCTCGTTCTGGGATGTGTCGACGTTCCTCGGCACCATCGGCCTGTTTCTGACGCTGCTATTTCTGTTCCTGCGTTTCCTGCCGATGATCTCGATCTTCGAGATGCGGACGATCCTGCCAGAGGCGAAGGTGGGTGACGAATGAAGTCGACGGTGATCTACGGGATCATGGCGGAGTTCGAGGATCCGACCTCGCTGGTATCGGCGACCGAACGCGCCCATCGCGAAGGCTACCGGTGCATGGACGCCTATTCGCCGTTCCCGATCGAGGAGCTGCATCACGCGCTCGGCGCGCCGCACAGCCGGCTGCCGCTGATCGTGTTGATCGGCGGCCTGGTCGGCTGCATCGGCGGCTACCTGCTGCAGTACTGGGCGTCGGCGATCACCTATCCGCTGATCATCGGCGGCAAGCCGCCGCACAGCTGGCCGGCGTTCATCCCGGTCACGTTCGAATGCACGATCCTGGCGGCGGCGCTGTCGTGCGTCCTCGGCATGCTCGCGCTCAACGGTCTGCCGATGCCGTATCACCCGGTCTTCAACCTGCCGCGGTTCGCGCTCGCCAGCCGCAACAGGTTTTTTCTGTGCATCGAGTCGAAGGATCCGAAGTTCGATATCGAAGCGACGCGCCATTTCCTCGAATCGCTCGACCCGCGCGAGGTGTCCACCGTTGCGGACTGACAACAAGGACACAAAGGGAAGAACAAAGGACACAGAGGCTGCCCGGAAGCGGGCTCGCCGTGTTCCCTTTGTGTCCTTTGCAACCTTTGTGTCCTTGGCGCTGTTCCTCACAGGCTGCCGCCAGGACATGCACGATCAGCCGAAGTACGTGCCGCTGCGGCAATCGTCCTTCTTCAACGATGCGCGCTCGGCGCGGCCGGTCGTCGAGGGGACGGTCGCGCGCGGGCAGCTGCACGACGATGAGCTGATGTTCACGGGGAAGGTGAAGGGCGAGGACGCCACAGTGTTTCCGATGCGCGTGGACGCCGCGGTGATGGCGCGCGGCCAGGAGCGGTTCAACATTTACTGCTCACCGTGCCACGGCCGCACCGGGCAGGGGGACGGCATGATCGTCCTGCGCGGCTACCGGCGTCCGCCGTCGATGCACCAGGATCGGCTGCGCAACGCGCCGGTCGGCCATTTCTTCGACGTGATGACCAACGGGTTCGGCGCGATGCCCGACTACGCCGCGCAGATCCGGGCCGGCGATCGCTGGGCGATCGCCGCTTACATCCGCGCGCTGCAGCTCAGCGAACACGCGACGCTCGCCGACGTGCCGGCGGCGGATCGGAGCCGCATCCAGTGACGCCGCTTACGCAGACGGCTGACGTCGCGATTCCGGAGCTGGCGGGGCTCCAGCGCCGCCTGCTGATCGGCGGCGCTGCCGGCGCGGCGGTGTCGCTGGTCGCATTCGTCACCAACGACGGCCAGCAGTTTCTGCAGTCGTATTTGATGGCCTACATGCTGTGCCTGGGCGTGACGCTCGGCTGCCTCGCGCACGGCATGGTGCATCAGCTCTCGGGCGGCGCCGGGGGCGTCGTCATTCGCCGGCCGATCGGCGCGGCGACGCGCACGCTGCCGGTCATGACGCTGTTGTTCCTGCCGATCGCGCTCGGCATGAGCCGGCTGTACATCTGGACCAACGCCGATCTGGTGGCGCACGACGAGATGCTGCAGCACAAGCACCTCTACCTGAACACGCCGTTTTTCCTGATCCGCGCCGCGATCTACTTCGCGGTCTGGAACGCGCTCGCCTACTTCCTCAATACCTGGTCGCTGCGTCAGGACCAGACCGCGGAGGAGAAGCTCGCCCGCCGCATGCAGCTGCTCAGCGGCGGCGGACTGCTGGCGTACGGGATCACGATCACCTTCGCGTCGTTCGACTGGCTGATGTCGCTCGAACCGCACTGGTTCTCGACGATCTACGGCGTGCTGATCATGGGCGGCCAGGGGCTGTCGGCGCTCGCTTTCCTGATCGTCGTGCTGGTGTGGCTCAGCCGCCGGCCGCCGCTCGACCGCATCGTCGTGCCGGCGCACTTCCACGATCTCGGCAACCTGATGCTCGCGTTCGTGATGCTGTGGGCCTACTTCTCGTTCTCGCAGTACCTGATCATCTGGTCGGGCAACCTGCCGGTCGAGATCTCGTGGTACCTCCACCGCCTGCAGACCGGCTGGCGTCCGGTCGGCGTCACGCTGATCGTCGCGCACTTCGTGGCGCCGTTCGTGGTGCTGCTGTCGCGGCAGGTCAAGCGCCAGCCGGACCTGCTGATGAAGGTCGCCGTCTTCGTGCTGATGGTGCGGCTGATCGACCTGTTCTGGCTGATTGCGCCCGAGTTCCACCAGCACGGGGTCGTGGTCAGCTGGCTCGATATCGTGCTGCCGCTTTCGATGGGCGCGATCTGGCTCGGCTGCTTCGTCTGGCAGCTGCGCGGCCGCGCGATTCTGCCGATCCACGATCCGGAGTTCGACGAAGCGCTCGGCAAGATCATCGAGCGCGGCGCGCCGCCGAGGACGGCCCACTGACATGGCGCACGAGCAGCCGCAGGCGAACCCCGAGGTCCACCACGAGCACAGCGACGTCAACTTCCTGGCGATCCTCGGATTCGCCGGCGGGTTGATCGTGGTGGCGGTGATCATCCACCTGGTGATCTACGTCCTGTTCGGCTACTTCAACAGCCGCGAAGGCGTGCAGAGGGTCGCCGAGTATCCGCTCGCGGTCGGACAACAGGACCGTGTGCCGCCGGAACCTCGCCTGCAGACCAACCCGCGCGAGGATCTCGCGGACCTGCGCGCCCGGGAAGACGGGCAGCTCACGTCGTACGGCTGGGTCGACAAGAACGCGGGGGTCGTCCGCATTCCGATCGACACCGCGATGCGATTGACGCTCGAGCGCGGTCTCCCCGCACGACAGGCAAAGCCATGATCAGGGCCGAATCACCACAGCGGACGCGAAGGACGCCAAGGCCGAAAACGGTTCCAATGAAAATGTTCCTCTCTGTGTCCTTGGTGTCCTTTGTGTTGGGCGCGGCGCAGGCGGTGTCAGCACAGATGGCTGGTGGACCGTCGACGGCCGGCTACAAGCGCGAGCCGGGGATGGTCTCGTCCGCGATGCCGGCGGTGCTGCGCGGCATCGGCTTCGACCAGAACATCGACCAGCGCGTACCGCTCGACACCACGTTTCGCGACGAGGCGGGGCGGACGGTGCGGCTCGGTGACTACTTCGGCAAGCGTCCGGTCGTGATGGTGTTCGCGTATTACGACTGTCCGATGCTGTGCACCCAGGTGATCAACGGCCTCTCCAGCGCGCTCGGGACGATGTCGTTGAAGCCGGGCGTCGACTTCGAGATCGTCACCGTCAGCTTCAACCCGAAGGACACGCCGGCGACCGCGACGGCGAAAAAAGCGGTGTATCTGGAGCGCTATCGCCGGCCCGGGGCGGCCGAATCGTGGCATTTCCTGAGCGGCGACGAGCCCTCGATCGAGCGGCTGACGAAGGCCGCCGGGTTCCGCTACGCGTGGGACGCCGACACCAAGCAGTACGCCCACCCGAGCGGCGTCATCGTCCTGACGCCGGACGGCCGGCTGTCGAAGTATCTGTTCGGCATCGAGTACGGACCGCGCGACCTGCGGCTCGGCATCGTCGAGGCCTCGGAAGGCAAGGCCGGCACGCCCGTCGACTCGCTGCTCCTCTACTGTTATCACTACGACCCGATGACCGGCCGCTACGGCCTGGCGATCATGCGCGCGATGCGCCTTGCCGGCGTCGCCACCGTCGTTCTGCTCGGCACCTTCATCGTGGTCATGGTCCGACGCGAGCGTCGGGGCCCCCGCACGTCGTATTCCGGCCCCCGCACCTCGCCCCCCGCTCCCCGCACCTCGAAAGGTACCGCGTAGGCCATGTGGTCCGGCACTCCGTTATTTCCTGAGAGCGCATCGACCATGGCCGGTCGGGTCGACGCGCTGTACTTTTTCCTGCTCGCGTTGTCGGTCTTTTTCTCGGTGCTGATCGCGGGCCTGATCGTCTATTACGCGGTCAAGTACCACCGCAAGCGGCCGGACGCCGTCGGCGCCGCCGTGCACGGCGGCATGATCCTCGAGCTGACGTGGACCATCGTGCCGTTCCTGATCACGATGGTCATCTTCGTCTGGGGCGCGAGCGTCTATTTCGCGATGGCCCGGCCGCCGGACGAGACGATCAACATCTACGTCGTCGGCAAGCAGTGGATGTGGAAGTTCCAGCACCTCGACGGCCAGCGCGAGATCAACGAGCTGCACGTCCCGGTGGGGCGCGACGTCAAGCTGATCACGACGTCCGAGGACGTCATCCACGATCTGTTCGTGCCGGCGTTCCGGATGAAGGCCGACGTGATCCCCGGACGCTACGTGAGCATCTGGTTTCGCGCCACCAAGCCCGGACGCTACCACCTGTTCTGCGCCGAGTACTGCGGCACGCGCCATTCGGGCATGATCGGCGAGGTCATCGTGATGGACCCGGCCGAGTACCAGACCTGGCTCGGCGGCGGCGCCCAGGAAGGCTCGCTCGCCTCGGCCGGTGAAAAGCTGTTTCAGGATCTGGCGTGCAACACCTGCCACAGACCCGATGCCCAGGGCCGCGGCCCCGTGCTGCAGGGGCTGTTCGGCAAGACCGTTCAACTTCAGAGCGGCGAGACGATGACGGTGGACGAGGCCTACGTGCGGGAGTCGATCATCAATCCGTCGGCGAAGGTCGCGGCCGGGTTCCAGCCGATCATGCCGACATTCCAGGGGCTGGTCACCGAAGAGCAGCTCCTCGAGCTGATCGAGTACGTCAAATCGCTCAAAGCCCTTCCGCAGACGGAAACAAGGTAATCATGGCCAGTCCGACGCCGACACTCTTCATGCCGCCGCGGCACTATCTGAACGACGGCTACGGCATCCGCTCGTGGCTGCTGACGCGCGATCACAAACGCATCGCCCTGTTGTACCTCGCGGCGGTGACCTTCTTCTTCTTCGTCGGCGGCGCGATGGCCGTGCTGATCCGGCTCGATCTCGCCACTCCGGCCGGCGACCTGGTCAGCGACGAGACCTACAACAAGCTGTTCACGATGCACGGCGTGATGATGGTGTTCTTCTTCCTCATCCCGGTCATTCCGTCCGTCCTCGGCAACTTCCTCGTGCCGATCATGATCGGCGCCAAGGATCTCGCGTTTCCGAAGCTGAATCTTCTGAGCTGGTACATCTACATCATCGGCGGCATGTTCACGCTGTACGCGCTGGTCACCGGCGGCGTCGACACCGGCTGGACGTTCTATGCGCCGTTCAGCACGGTGTCGTCGACGACCAACGTGGTCCCGACGGCGCTCGGCATCTTCGTCACCGGCTTTTCGTCAATTCTGACCGGGCTCAACTTCATCGTCACCATCCACCGGATGCGCGCGCCCGGCATGACCTGGTTCCGCATGCCGCTGTTCCTGTGGTCGACCTATGCCACCAGCCTGATCAACGTCCTCGGCACGCCGGTCATCGCGATCACCGTCCTGCTCGTCGCGGCCGAGCGCGTCTTCAAATTCGGCTTCTTCAACCCGGCGGTCGGCGGCGATCCGGTGCTGTTCCAGCACCTGTTCTGGTTCTACTCGCACCCGGCCGTCTACATCATGGTCCTCCCGGCGATGGGGGTGATCAGCGAGCTCGTCGCCGCCGGATGCCGCAAGCCGGTGTTCGGCTACTCGTTCGTCGCCTTCGCGAGCCTCGCGATCGCCGTCCTCGGCTTCCTGGTGTGGGGCCACCACATGTTCGTCGCCGGCGAGTCGGTGTACGCCGCCCTGATCTTCTCGATTCTCAGCTTCCTCGTCGCGATTCCCTCGGCGGTGAAGGTCTTCAACTGGACGGCGACGATGTACAAGGGCGCGGTGTCGTGGGAAACGCCGATGCTCTACGCCTACGGCTTCATCGGCCTGTTCACCATCGGCGGCCTCACCGGCCTGTTCCTCGCCGCGATTGCCGTCGACGTCCACGTCACCGACACCTATTTCGTGATCGCGCACTTTCACTACATCATGGTCGGCGGCACGATCATGGGCTATCTCGGCGGCCTGCATTTCTGGTGGCCGAAGATCAGCGGCCGCCTCTACAACGAGGCGCTCGCCAAGCTGAGCGCGGGCATCATCTTCGTCGGCTTCAATCTCACGTTCTTCCCGCAATTCGTCGTCGGCTACCTCGGCATGCCGCGCCGGTATCACTCGTATCCGGCGGAATTCCAGGTGCTCAACGTCCTGTCGTCGGCCGGCGCCTCGATCCTCGGCGTCGGCTACCTGATTCCGATGGTTTACCTGATGTGGTCGCTCCGTTACGGACGCATCGCCGGATCGAATCCGTGGGGCGCCGTCGGTCTCGAGTGGACGACCACGTCGCCGCCGCCGACCGAGAACTTCGCGGAGACGCCGATCGTCACCTGGGACGCCTACGACTATCAGGCGCCGGTGGAGGGCCATGTTGCCTGAACCTGCGCACTCGCATTCGCACGTCCACGCGCACCCGCCGGCCCTCGCGCATCACTTCGACAACCTCGCGCAGCAGAGCGAGGCGGCGACGCTGGGGATGTGGGTGTTCCTCGTCACTGAGGTGCTGTTCTTCAGCGGGCTGTTTCTCGTCTACCTGGTCTACCGGTCGTGGTACCCCGACGCGTTCGCGGCGGCGAGCCACGAGCTCGACGTCACGCTCGGCACCATCAACACGGTCGTGCTGATCACCAGCAGCTTGACGATGGCGCTGGCGGTCCACGCGGCCCAGCTGGGACAGCGCAAGCTGCTGATGACGTTCCTGGTGCTGACGATGCTCCTCGGGATGACCTTCCTGGGGATCAAGAGCCTCGAGTACTACCACAAGTTCGTCGAGCACCTGATCCCCGGCCCCGGCTTCGTGTTCGAGAAGGAACACATCCGCCACGCGCAGATTTTCTTCTCGCTCTATTTCGTGATGACGGGGCTGCACGCCCTGCATATGATCATCGGCTTCGGCATCATGACCTGGATGCTGGTGTGGGCGTGGAACGGGACGATCACCCAGGAGTACAACAATCCGATCGAGATCGCCGGCCTCTACTGGCACTTCGTCGACATCGTCTGGATCTTCTTGTTCCCGCTGCTCTACCTGATCGGGCGGCACGCACACTGAGAGCTGAAAGCTGATCGCCGATGGCTTCCCACATCCTCCCCAAGCGCGTCTACTACACGATCTTCGCGATCCTGTTGTTCTGCACCTACCTCACGGTCCAGATTGCGTTTCTCGATCTCGGCGTGATGAACACGGTCGCGGCGCTCGCGATCGCGGTCTTCAAGGCCACCATCGTCGTGCTGTTCTTCATGCACGTGAAGTACAGCAGCCGCCTGACCTGGGCGGTCGTCCTCGGCAGCATCTTCTGGCTCGGCATCCTGCTGACGCTGACGATGAGCGATTATCTGACGCGCTCATGGCGCACGTTCGGCTGACATGACGCGCTGGCGCGGCGCCGGTCCGGTCCTGTGCCTTCTCTGCGTCCTCTGCGCTCTTCGTGTCCTTGACGCCGGTCAGATCCCGTGGGGCCTCGACCGCATCGATCAACCCGCGCTGCCGCTCGACGGCCGCTTCACGGCTCCGGCCGATGGCACCGGTGTGCATGCCTACGTGATCGACACGGGCGTCCGGCGGACGCACCGCGAGTTCGACGGGCGCGTGGACTGGGTCGGCGATTTCACCAGCGGGGCATCCGGCCAACCGGGCAGCGGCGACGCCGACGATTGCGATCCGCCGCCGTCCCCCGAGCGCGGCCACGGCACCCACGTCGCCAGCATCCTTGCCGGGCGGACGTTCGGCGTCGCGCGGGCGGTCCGCGTCCACGCGCTGCGCATCCTGCCCTGCACCGGCACGACGCGCACCGACTACACCGCGGCGGTTCGCGGCGTCGAGTGGATCACGGCCCACGGATTGAAGCCGGCGGTCGTCAACATCAGCCCCGCGCGATTCGAAACCGACGACACGGCGCTCGACATGGCGCTCGAGCGATCGATCGCGGCCGGCTTCGTGTACGTGCTGTCGGCGGGCGGCTTGCCGAACGTCGCCGCGTTCTCGCCGCAGCGCGTCGCGGCGGCGATTGTCGTCGGCTCGACCGACGCGTCGGATACCGCGAGGCAGAGCGGCTACGGACCGCGGCTCACGATCTTCGCGCCCGGCATCGGCATTCGCGGCGCGGGCAGCGCGTCCGATACTGCGGAGTTCACGGGCGACGGCGACTCGTACGCGGCGCCCTTCGTCGCGGGGGTCGCCGCCTTGTATCTGCAGCAGCATCCCGCCGCAAGCCCGGCTGACGTCAAGCGCGCCCTCATCGCCGCGGGAACGCGCGGCGTCGTGAAGAAGGCCGGCACCGCTCCGGCGCTGCTCGTCCACCTCACGGGCGGGCCGTAACTCCGACATATAATTCGCTGCCGTGCGCATCGTTGCGTCCCTCCTTGCGCTCCTGACGGCCGCCTTCGTCCAGGCGCCACCGGCGCCGCCCACCCGCGTGTTGAACAGCCACTTCCCGCCGGGCGGACCACGCTATGAATACCTGCCGTTCGACGTGCCCGCAGGCACGGAGTCGCTGACGATCAGCTATGCGTTCAGCGGCGACAACGGATCGTCGGTGATCGATCTGGGCCTGTTCGAGCCGGGACCGTTGACGCTCGGCACGCCGGCGTTCCGCGGCTACAGCGGCGGATCGCAGCGGTCGATCACGATCGCACGCAATACCGCTTCGGCCGGGTACCGGACCGGACCGCTGCCCGCCGGGCAGTGGCACGTCCTGCTCGGCATGTACAAGGTCGCGCCCGCCGGAGTCGACGTGCAGGTCCGGATCGACGAGGGGAGGGACGAACCGCCGCCGGCGGCTGCCGCGCGTCCGAACACGACCGCGGGTCGCGCCGGCGATCGCTCCTCGACTGGGCGAGCGAAGACCGCGTGGTATGCCGGCGCATTGCACCTGCACACCCTGCACAGCGACGGGTCGCTGACGCCGGGGGGCCTCGCCGACGCGGCGCGGCTCGCCGGGTTCGATTTCATCGCGATTACCGATCACAACAACACTACGCACACACGCGAGGCGCTGCCGCCCTCGCCGCTGCACATCGTCGGCGAAGAGATCACGACACCGGCGGGACACGCCGACGTATGGGGCCTGCCGCGGGGGGGATGGATCGACTTTCGCGTGGGCCCGACCGGGCCGGGCGCGGCTGCCGCGATCAACGGCTTGGTCGCCGCGGCACACTCGGCCGGCGCCCTCTTCGCGATCAATCACCCGATCGACAACTGCGCCGGCTGCTCGTGGGACCAGGTGATTCCCGACAACGTCGACGCCGTCGAGATCTGGCAGAACGACAAGGCGCCGCGCGATGCGGCGATCGCGTTCTGGGATCGGCTGCTGCGCACCGGCCGTCATGTGACCGCTGTCGGCGTCGCCGACTGGCACCGGCCGCCTGCGCGCATCGACATGGCGGCGGTCCGCGTGCTCGCCGCCAGCCTGACCCAGCCCGACATCCTCGACGGGATCCGCAACGGACGGGTCATCGTGATGCGCGACGCCGCGACCACGCCGCCGTCGGTCCGCGCCGCGTGCGGGTCCCGCAGCGCCGGCATCGGCGACACGCTCAGCTGCTCGGCCAGTCAGAGCGTGACGATGACCGTCGACGCGCCGGGATTTCACGACGGCCGGGCCGACTTCATCTGGAACGCCGCGCGCATGACGTCGCAGGCGATCGGCCGCGGCGCGTTGTTCAGCATGCCCGCATCCGCAGGGTACCTGCGCGCCCACGTCTACGCCGCCGACGGCAGCCCGGTCGCGATCACGAATCCGGTGTATGTCGAGATCCGCTGACGTGACCGATCTCGGAGCGACAATGCACTGGGGAAACTCTGGTGCTGGCGCCTGTGCGGCCTTGGCGTTCAAACACGTCTTATTGTCGCTCGTCGTCTCGTTGGTATTTGCCGCAGGCGCACGGGCGCAGGACGATCTCATCACGCCGATCCGGGTCGGTCGGGCCGACGCGCCGCTGACGCTGAACGTCTGGGCGCAGCCGGATTACTTTCACCTCGCCGCCCGTCCCGCGATCGCCGGCGCCTTCACGGCCGTCCTCGGCGATTGGGCGCGCGCCCATTCCGGCGTGCAGCTGCATGTGTCGGTGATGCCCGGGCTCGAGCTGCACAAGACCAAGCTGCAGCTCGCGGCCGCCGCTGGCCGGCTGCCGGATGTCGCGTCGATCGACAGCTACTGGCTGCCGCTGTTCGCCAACGACGTGCAGCCGCTCGAGCCGTACTGGCCCGCCGGGGACCGCGCCGATTTCCTGCCGTTCACGATCACCACGCTGTCGAACCCGGCTGGGCACGTGCTCGGCCTCTGGCACGAGACCGACTGCCGGGTCCTCTTCTACCGGAAGGATCTCGTACCGGTGCCGCCGCGGACGTGGAGCGAGCTGCTCGACACGGCGAGCCGTGTCGCGCGCGAACAGAAGATGTCGGGCTATCTGTACAACGCCGGACGCTGGGAGGCGACGGTGTTCGATCACCTCGCCATGTTCTGGGCGCAGGGGGGCGAGCTCGTCGATCGCGGCGGCCGTCCGATCCTGTCTGAAGAGCCGAACCGCGGCGCCATGCTCCGCGTGCTCGGCTTTCTGCGCGACACGATTCAGCGCGGCGCCTCGCCGCGCGCGGTGCTCGGCCATACCGACTATCAGCAGCTCACCGGCGCCGCCGTCGCCGGCGATGCGGCGATGTTTCTCGGCGGCAATTGGCAGCTGAAGGATCTGCAGACCGGTCTGTCGCCCGCCGAGTTCGCGAAGTGGGACATCGCGCCGATCCCGCAGGCCGACGCGCAAACACGCTCGACCGGCACCGGCGGCTGGGTATGGGTCGTATTCGCGAAAGATCCCGAGCGGCAGCGCGCCGCGGTCGAGTTCATCCGCGACGTCGAGGCGCCGGCGCATGCCGCGCGGATCAGCGAAGCGACCGGCCATCTGCCGGTCCGCCGCAGCGTCTACCGCGACTTTCCGATCTTCAGCCAGGACCAGTGGTACCGCCGGTTCGGCGAGATGCTCGTCGACGGCCACGCGCGGCCGACCGCCTTGATCTATCCGATGATGTCGCAGCAGCTGCAGCTGGCGATTGGCGCCGTCGTGTCGGGTGAGAAGACGCCGGAGCAGGCGCTCGACGCAGCGTCGCGCGCGATCGACGCCGAGTACGCGCGGCAGTCGTCGGCGCAAGGCGCGACGCGGACCCGCGTCGACCCGATCGCCTGGATGCCGATGATCGCCGCGGCCGTCGTGCCGTTCGCCATGTTCTGGCGCGGCCGCCGCGACAGCGCCGGCGCGGCGCGCTGGGCGGTGCCGGCGACGACGCTGGTGACGATCATGCTGTTTTATCCGATGCTCGATCTGCTGCGGCTGTCGCTGACCGATGCCACCGTCGCCGGGACGCGCTATGCCTACACGCTCGCCAGTTATCGAGCCGTGCTGACCGACACCGCGTTCTACGGCATGATCGCGGTGACCGTCATCTTCGTCACCGGATCGGTCGTCCTGCAGCTGGTGATTGGCTTCGGGATCGCCTGGCTGATCGACGCCGGCCGGCGCCGCCGCGCCCCCGGCACACTGGTCGCGCGGCTCGCGGTCGTCAGCGCCTGGGTGATCCCGGGCGTCCTCGCGGGCGTGCTGTGGAAGATTCTGCTGATCGAAAATCGGTCGGGCATCGTGAACTACTACCTCGGCCAGGCCGGGCTCGGGCCGCTGCCGCTGATCTCGTCCCCCGTGCTCGCGCTCGTCTCGGTCGTGGCCGCGAACGTGTGGCGCGGCTGCGCCTTCAGCATGATCCTGCTCTACGCCGGCCTGCAGCGGGTGCCGCGTGAGCTGCACGAAGCGGCCGATCTCGAAGGCGTGTCGGCGTGGCAGCGTCTGCGCTGGCTGCTGATCCCGCAGCTCGGGCCGGTGATCGCGCTCAACCTGGTGCTGATCACGATCGCGTCGTTCAACACCTTCGACCTGATCATTCCGCTCACCGGCGGCGGTCCGGCGCGGCGCACCGAAGTGATCTCGCTCTTCATGTATCGCCTCGGCTTCTTCGATCTCGAGGCGGGACGCGCGGCCGCGGTGGCGGTGGTGATGCTGCTGGTCAACCTGCTGCTCGCCTGGGTCGCCGGCCGGCTGATCATGCGCGACGAGCCGCTGGCGCGCGGGGCGGCGGCGTCGTGATCGCGACCGTGCGTCAGCGCGCCTCCTTCGTCGCCGGCCTGGCCGCGACCGCGGCGGCGTTTCTGCTGCCGCAGCTGTGGCTGTTCTCGCTGTCGCTCAAGAACAAGGCCGGCCTGTTCGAGTATCCGCCGACGTGGATACCCCGAGGCGGCTCGCTCGCGAACTACCGCTTCGTCCTGACGCATTCGCAGGTGCCGTGGTACCTGTGGAACAGCGCGATCGTCGCCGCCTTCGCGTCGATGGCGACGCTGGCGGTGGCGGTGCCGGCCGCCTACGTGCTGTCGCGCGATCGCTTCCGCGGCCGCCGGCCCCTGCTGGCGGCGCTGCTGGTCATGCAGATGGTGTCTCCGGTGATTCTGCTGGTGCCGATCTACGGCATTATCGACCGTCTGGGCCTGATCGATACGCGCGCGGGGCTGATCCTGGTCTACGCGGCGATGCAGGTGCCGTTCACCGTCTGGGTGCTGAAGAATTTCTTCGACGCGGTGCCGACCTCGATCTTCGAGGCGGCGCGGCTCGACGGCGCGACGCGGGCGCGGACGTTCTGGACCATCGTCCTGCCGATCATCGCACCCGGCCTCGGGGCGACCGCGGTCTTCAACCTGGCGGCGTACTGGTCGGAGTTCTGCCTCGCGCTGGTGCTGCTCGATTCGCAGGCGCGCTACACGATGCCGCTCGGCCTGTTCAGTTTCCAAAGCGGCTACGACACCGATTGGCATCTGCTCGCCGCCGCGAGCTTCATCGCGCTCGTGCCCGTGCTCGCCGTCTTCGTTCTGCTGCAGCGGTATTTCGTCGCCGGCCTCACCGCGGGTGCGGTGAAAGGGTAAGCGACCGACAAACCACAGACCAACGACCATGCTGAACATTCACGTCATCTCACACACCCATTGGGATCGCGAGTGGTATCTCACGCACGAGCAGTTCCGTTTCAGGCTGGTCGCGCTGGTCGATCACCTGCTCGATCTGCTCGACAGCGATCCCGCTTACAAACACTTCCATCTCGACGGCCAGACGATCGTGCTCGAGGACTATCTCGAGATCCGGCCGGAGCAGGAATCGCGGCTGCGCCGGGCGATCCGCGACGGCCGCATCCTGATCGGGCCGTGGTACGTCATGCCCGACGAGTTTCTGGTCAGCGGCGAGTCGCTGGTGCGCAACCTGCTGCGCGGGCACCGCCTCTCGCGGGAATTCGGCACGCCGATGCCGGTCGGCTACCTGCCGGATCTGTTCGGTCATGTCGGCCAGATGCCGCAGATCTGGCGCCAGTTCGGGCTCGACAACACGATCCTCTGGCGTGGATTCGGCGGCGCCGACGCCGAGTACTGGTGGGACGGACCGGACGGCTCACGGCTGCTGATGATGCACCTGCCGCCGGAAGGTTACTGCAACGCGACCCGGATCGTGTTCGACCCGGAGGCGATGATGGCCCGCGCCAGCGAGAAGGTCGAGTTCGAGCGCGGTCGCACGCGCACCAGCCAGGCGCTGCTGATGAACGGTGTCGATCACGTCGAACCGCACGCGGCGATCCCGGCGCTGATCGAGCAGCTGTCGGCGATTCCCGGTCAGCGCGCGAGCCACTCGACCCTGCCCGACTATGTCGCCGCCGTGAGGCGCGCGGTCGAGACCGACAAGCCGCCGCTCGAGACGATCGTGGGCGAGCTGCGCAGCGGCACCGACTACGCCAACCTCCTGCCGGGCGTCCTCTCCGCGCGCGTTTACCTGAAACAGCAGAACGCAAACGTGCAGACGCTGCTCGAGTCCTACGCCGAGCCGCTGTCGGTATTCGCGTCGCGCCTCGCACCACCGCACCCCGCACCTTCGCACCCCGCACCACCGCCCCTCGCACCCTCGGACCTCGCACCTTCGCACCTCGCACCACCGCACCTCGCACCCCCGCACCCCGCACCTCGCACCTTCTTGTACCCAGCCGCCCAGCTCCGACACGCCTGGAAGACGCTGCTGCAGAACCATCCGCACGACAGTATCTGCGGCTGCAGCATCGACGCGGTGCATGAGGAAAACATGACGCGCTTCTCGCGCGCGCGCCAGGTCGCCGATGCCGTCGTCGAAAGCGCGCTCGACGCGATTGCGGACGCGGTGCCCGCGCCGGCGGCGCCAGGCGTGATCCGCGCGGTCGTCGTCAACCCCGACGCCATCCAGCGCGCACAGGTGGTCGACGCTTTCATCGACCTGCCGGTCGACAGCGCCGAGCCGTGGCGCACGGTCGACGCGCAGGCGCTCGATCGACCGGTCACGTTCTGGCCGCCGCAGGCGACGATTACCGCCGTCACCGGAGCGGACGGCCGCCGGGTCGAGTTTCAGGTCCTCGGCGAAGAGCTGCTCGTCGCCCACGTCATGAGCAAGTACGAAACGCCCTGGGCACTCAACGTCCGCCGCGTCCACCTCCTGTGGTGGGCGCCGGCGCTGCCGTCGTGCGGCTATACGGCATTCGATCTCTCCGTCGGCGCGCCAGGAGACGATGCGGCCGCCGGCCGGCGACTGGTCGGCGGCGGCGACAAGTACGCAGAGAACGAGCGCATCAAGATGTCCGTCAACCACGACGGCACCTTTGAGGTCACCGACAAGGCGACCGGCATCACCTATCACCGCGTGGCGGCACTCGAGGACGCCGGCGACGTCGGCGACGAGTACAACTACTCGCCGCCGGCCTCGGATCGTGTCGTCACCAGCAAAGACGCGCGCGTGACCCGGGTGACGCGCCTCGGCGGCGGACCGCTGCGCGCCGGACTGCGGGTCGAGCTCGAGCTGCCGCTGCCGCGCGCGGCTGGCGCCGATCGCAACAGCCGCGCGACCGACGAGGTCGCTACGCCCGTCATCGTCGAGGCGACGCTCGATGCCGGCTCGCCGCGCGTGGCGTTGACCGTGTCGGTTGACAACCACTCGGCCGATCATCGGCTTCGGCTGCTGTTCCCGACCGGCGCGGCCGCGGTCGAAACGGCCCGTGCCGACACCGCGTTCGACGTGATCACGCGGCCGGCGCGCGTGCCGGTACCGGACACGATCCGCAACGAATCGCCGGTGAGCAGCATGCCGATGATCTCGATGGTGGATGCCGGCGACCGGTCAGTCGGCGCGACCGTGATCGGCAAGGGGCTGATGGAATACGAGATCACCGCCGGGGCGGATCCGGCGATCGCGATCACGCTGATCCGGGCCGTCGGCGATTTGTCGCGCAACGATCTCGCGACCCGGCCATCGGGGCACGCCGGCCCGCCGGTCGCGACACCGGGCGCCCAGTGCCTCGGCCTGCAGCGGTTCGAGCTCGCGTTCGAGCCACGCGCGGTTGCGCCCCCGGCCGGCGAGCTGATGGCGCCGGCACGCGCGCGGACCATCCCGCCGCGGGTCACGATTGCGCGCACACGCGGCGGATCGGCACCGCTGACACGCTCGTTCCTCGGCATCGATCGGCGCACCGGCGACGTCGTGCTGAGCGCGCTCAAACAGGCCGAGGATCGCGCGAGCATGATCCTGCGCCTCTTCAACCCGGGCGACGAGGACGCGGAGATCCTCGTCAGGATCGACGAACCGATCGCGAGCGCGTTTGCGGTGAACTTCCTCGAAGAGCGGCAACGACCATTGCCGATCGAGAACCGCGGCGTCGCGCTGCGATTCACGCCGAAGCAGATTCAGACGATCGAACTGGTGCCGTAACCGCGCCGATCTCCGACCCGCTACTTGGCCCCGACCTGCTCGCGCATGCCGCCCAGAACCTCCTCGGCGGTTGCGCGGCGGTTGGGAACCGAGCTGGTGCGCGTCCCCCACGCCTTCGGATCGATCGCGTCCCGATTGTTTCCGAGCTGCTTCAGGCGCGCCTGGTCTTCAGCCGTCAGCACCTGACCGGCGAGCGGTTCGAGGCGCTTGACGTCGTTGGCCGACAGGCCGATGGCCCCGCCGACCCTGGTGCCGTAATCGTCGTGCACCAGGAACAGGTGCCAGAGCATCCGCTCCTGGACGTCACGCTCGCACTGGCCGAGCAGGTCGCCGACGTTCTTCACCAGATCGTCGCGTTCCCAGTCCTGGATCGTGCAGTAGCGGGCGCGCGCCTGGGCGTAGTCGTTGCGCCGCTCGATGACGCTGCGCGTCAGCTTGCCGTGGATCGCCGGCGCATCGTCGTGCGGCGGCCGCGGCGCTTCGGTCAGGCCGTTGTGCTGCGACGGCTCGTAATTGACGTGCGGGTTCTGCCCCGCCGCGAGATCGACGCCGTACGACATCTGGCCGCCGCGCTGGTTGGTGGCGACGCGGGCGTTCTTCGGCTGATTCACGGGCAACTGCAGGTAGTTGGGGCCGACGCGATAGCGCTGCGTATCGGAGTACGAGAACGTCCGGCCCACCAGCATCTTGTCGTCGGAAAAGTCGAGACCGTCGACCAGCACGCCGGTGCCCATCGCGATCTGCTCGTTCTCGTTGTGGTGATCGTCGACGTTGCGGTTCAGCGTCATCACGCCGATCTTGCGCAGCGGGAAGTCGTCCTCCGGCCAGGTCTTGGTGTCGTCGAGCGGATCCCAATCGAGCTCCGGATGATCGTGATCCTCCATGATCTGCACGAACATGTCCCACTGCGGGAACTCGCCGCGCGCAATCGCCTCGTAGAGGTCCTTCGACGCCGATCCGAGATCCTTCGCCTGCACCTTGGCGGCTTCGTCGGCGGTGAGGCTGGCGACGCCGCAGCGCGGATGGAAGTGGTATTTCACGAGCGAGGTGCGGCCGTCCGCGTTCACCATCTTGTAGGTGTTCACGCCGAAGCCTTCCTGGTGCCGGTAGCTCGCCGGGATGCCGCGGGGGCTGAACAGGTTCGTGAGCATGTGCATCGACTCGGGCGTCTGGCTCATGAAGTCGAAGATGCGGTTTGGTTCCTGGCGGAACGTCACCGGATCCGGCTTGAGCGCGTGAATGACGTCGGGGAACTTGATCGCGTCGCGGATGAAGAACACCGCCATGTTGTTGCCGACGAGGTCCCAGTTGCCATCTTCGGTGTAGAACTTCACCGCGAAGCCCCGCGGATCGCGGGCGGTTTCTGAGGAGTCGCGACCGCCGATCACGGTCGAAAAACGGATCGCGAGCGGCGTTTTCTTGCCGCGCTCCTGAAACAGCTTCGCGCGCGTGTATTTCGATGCGGGCTCGTCGCCGATCATACCGGTGGCCTCGAGCTCGCCGTAGCAGACGAAGCCGCGGGCGTGGACGACCCGTTCGGGGATCCGCTCGCGGTCGAAGTGGCTGATCTTCTCGAGGAAGTGGTAGTTCTCCAGCGTCGCCGGCCCGCGGCTGCCGACCGTACGCTGCGACTGGTTGTTGGTGACGGGGTGACCCTGGCGGGTCGTGAGTTCCTGGCGGTCTCCGGCTTTGGATTCTTTCTTCGCCATAGCTCCGCAGTCTACGCGGGCCAAATCCGCGCCCGCTAATGAGCTTGGTTCATGAACTCAGCCGATCCTATCAGGCGCTGCGTCGACGTCGATATCCGTCGTGACCCGTTGGTCAACCCCTGTCGCTGCGGTCTTCGGGGTCGGGCCGATCTTCCCGGTTGTTCCTGTCGCGGCGGCGATCTCAGCTCTTGATCGCCGAGACGACGACCGATCGGCCGCTCTCGTGGGCCCGGGTGGCTGCGACGCCGATGCGCAGCGCCTCCATACCGTCCTCGATCGTGATCGGCGCCGGCCGCTGCTGCTGCACGTTCTGCGCGAAGTTCTGCAGCTGCGTCGTGTAGGCGTCGCGGAACCGTTCCATGAAATACGGCACCGTGTCGTGCGCCACCGAGTTCTTGGTCATCAGCATCACCGGGGTCTCCCGGAGATAGCCGATTCGCAGCGTCCCTTCGAGCCCCAGGATCTCCGTCGCAATGTCGTAGCCGTAAATTCCGCTGCGGCTCAGATCGACGACGCCGAGCTTGCCGCTGGCGAACGTGAGGCTGGCGACCGCGTTGTCGATGTCGCCGACCGTCGCGAGCTCGGGATAGGCGATCGTCGCGCCGATCGTCGACACGGTCCGCACCTCGCCCATGAACCAGCGCGCCAGATCGAAGTCGTGGATCCCCATGTCGAGCAGCATGCCGCCGCTGCTCTTCGGGTTCGCGTACTCGAGGCTCGGGCGGAACGGATCGCGTGACGTCGACTTGAACACCAGCGGCGTCCCGATGCGCCCCTCCTCGATCTGCTTCTTCGCCGAGGCATAGCCGGCATCGAAGCGCCGCATGAACCCCATCTGCAGGAACATGCCGGAGCTCGACACCGCCTCCTGCATCTGCGCCACTTCGTCGAGCGACAGCGCCGGCGGCTTCTCGCAGAACGTCGGCTTCCTGCGTCCGGCGGCGGCAATCACCAGTTCGCGGTGCGTATGCGTCGGACTGACGATGACGACGGCGTCGACCGCCGGATCGTCGATCAGGGCGAGCGGATCGGCGTAGTGCCTCGCCACGTCGAACTCCGCCGCCACTTCCTTCGCGACCGCCTCGACCGGATCGGCAATCGCGACCAGCTTCGTTTCGGCAATGCGGCTCGCCAGGTCGCGCGCATACACGCGGCCGAGCCGTCCCGCCCCGATCAATCCAACCGCCAGACGTCCCCTCATTTCACGTTGTCCTTGGTCACGAGTTCGAGTTTGACTTTGATGTCGCCGGCGATTTTTTCGCCGTGAATCACCTTGACCGCGTTTTCGACGGCGGCCTTGCCCATCTCCGATGGAAACTGCGCGACCGACGCTGCCATCGTCCCCGCCGCGATCGCCTTCTTCGCATCGTCGAGCGCGTCGAAGCCGATCACGCGAATCCTGCCGGTCTTGCCCGCGGCGCGAATCGCTTCGACCGCGCCGAGCGCCATCAGGTCGCTGCACGCGAACACGCTGTCGATATCGGGGTGCGCCTGCAGCATGTTCTGGAACACGTTGAAGCCCTGATCGCGCTCCCAGTTCGCCGGCTGCGACGCGACGACGGTCACGCCGGCGGCGCCTTTGACGGCGTCGCGAAAGCCGCTCATGCGCGAGTCGCCGGTCTCGTGGCCGGGGATACCCTCGAGGATGGCAACCCGCGCCTTGCCGCCGGTGACCTGCACGAGGTAGTCGCCGGCGAGCTTGCCGCCGGCGTAGTTGTCCGAGCCGACGAATGTTTCGGTCCTGACACCGGCGTCGGCCGCGGCCTTGGCGTCGACGCGGGTGTCGACGATGATGATCGGCACTTTCGCGTTTTTCGCCTTCACCAGCGCCGACACGATCTCGCGTGAGCCACTCGGCGTGATGACGAGCGCCTGGATGCCGGTCTGGATCATGTTCTCCACGATCTGCATCTGTTTCTCGACGTCGATCTCGCGCTCCGCGGCCTGCACCTGCAGGGTGACGCCGAGGCGATCGGCCGCCTCCTGCGCCCCTCGGCGCATGTCGACGAAAAACGGGTGGTTCAACGTTTTGAGGACGAGCGCGACCGTCGGCTTGCCGCCCGCTGCCTTCGTCGTGTCGCCGCGATTGCACGACGCGGAGCCGGCGGCCGCCGTGACGGCGAGAATGAGCGCGAGTGCATGTTTCACGTGCGATTTTTCCTTTTCAACACCGTGTCCAGGAGGACGGCGACGACAATGACGCCGCCGATGACGATCTGCTGGAGGAACGACGAGACGCCGAGAAGATTGAGACCGTTGCGCAGCACGCCCATGATCAGCGCCCCGACCAGGGTGCCGCCGAGTGTACCCTCGCCGCCCATCAGGCTGGTGCCGCCGATGACCGTCGCCGCGATCGCGTCGAGCTCGTAGTTGATCCCGGCAATCGGTTGCGCCGAGTTGAGCCGCGCGGTCAGCATGACCGCGGCGATCGCGCTCATCAGGCCGGAGACGCCGTAGATCATCGTCTTGTGAAAGCGGACCGCGACGCCGGACAGGCGCGTCGCTTCTTCGTTGCCGCCGATGGCGTAGACGTAGCGTCCGAATGTCGTCCGCGTCAGCACGAAGTGCGCGGCCGCGTACACGATCGCCATCGCGATCACCGGCGCCGGCACGAAGCCGACGCGGCCGGTCGCGATCACACGAAACCCCGCGTCGAAGCCCGACACCGGACGGCCTTCGGTGAACAACAAGGCGGCGCCGCGCGCGATGCTCATCGTGCCGAGGGTGACGATGAACGGCGGCAGCCCGCCCCAGCTGATCAAGGCGCCGTTGCCGAGGCCGCAGATCGTGCCGGCGGCGAGCGCCAGCATCAGCGCGGCAGGCAGCGGCTGCCCGCCCTGCAGCGCGGTGCCGAGCACGACGCCGGCGAGCGCGACGATCGATCCGACCGAGAGATCGATGCCGCCGGACACGATCACGAACGTCATTCCGACCGCGACAATCGCGTTGATGCTCGTCTGCTCGACGACGTTGAGCAGGTTGGAGACGGTCAGGAAGTGCGGCGTCAGGATCCACAGCGCCGCCGACAGCAGCACGAGCCCGATCACAGTGCCGAACTGGCGCGCCCGGTTCAATGCAGGCCCAGTGCGGCGCTCAGCACGCGCTCTTCGGTGGCGTCTTCACGCGACAGCTCGGCGTGGATGTGGCCCCGGTGCATCACCAGGATGCGATCGCTCATGCCGAGCAGCTCGGGGAGCTCGGACGAAATCATGATGATCGCGGCGCCGCGCGCCGTCAGCCGGTTCATCAGGTTGTAGATCTCGACCTTGGCGCCGACGTCGACACCGCGCGTCGGCTCGTCGAAGATGAAGATGCGTCCCGCTCCCGCCAGCCACTTGCCGAGCACGACCTTCTGCTGGTTGCCGCCGCTCAACAGCCTCACCGCCTGGGTCGCGGTCGCTTTCACGCGCAGCTCGTTGATGATCGGCGACGCCATGTCCGCTTCGCATCGCCTCGACAACACCCCGGCCGGCGCAAGCCTGCGGCCGTGCGGCAGTGCGATATTGCGCGCCACCGTGAGGCCGGGGACGAGCCCCTGTGCCTTGCGATCCTCCGGCAGCAGGCCGATGCCCCGCGCAATCGCGTCCGCCGGATGACGGAAGCGCATGGCGTGGCCGTCGACGAAGAGCGCGCCGTTGTCGAAGTGATCGGCGCCGGCGATCACGCGCGCCAGCTCGGTCCGCCCCGCGCCGAGCAGTCCCGAGATCCCGAGGACCTCGCCGGCATGCAGGGTGAAACTGATGTCCGACAGCACACCGGTGACGGTGAGCTTCTCGACCCGAAGCAGCTCCGCCCCGCGCGCGACGGCCACCTTCGGAAAGTGGTCGCTCAGATCGCGGTTCGCCATCAGCCGCACGAGCTCGGGGACGTCGACCTGGTCGATCGCCCGCGTCGTGACATGACGGCCGTCGCGCAGCACCGTGATCCGGCGCCCGATGCGAAACACCTCGTCGAGCCGGTGCGTGATGTAGACGATCGAGACGCCGCGCGCGGCCAGACGCTCGATCAGGGCGAACAACTGCGTGACCTCGCGGCTGGTCAGCGCCGATGTCGGCTCGTCCATGACCAGAATGGACGCGGCGCCTCCCTGGCTCGCCGGCGCCTTGGCCGGGCCGGCGAGCGCCTTGGCGATCTCCACCATCTGGCGCTGCGCCAGGCCGAGACGTCCGACCGGCGCGCGCGGATCCAGTGCCATGCCGAGATCGCGCAGCAGCGCGGATGTCCGCTCGGCAAGCCGGCGCCCGTCGACCAGGCCGCCGAAGCGCGTCGGCAGGTCGCCGAGAAAGATGTTCTCCGCCACCGAAAGGTGCGGGACGAGGTTCAGCTCCTGATAGATGACGCGGATCCCGAGATCGCGCGCCGCGCGCGGACTGTCGATCTCGACCGGCTGGCCGTTCATCCGGATGCCGCCGGCGTCCTTGCGATACGCGCCGCCGAGGATCTTCATCAGCGTCGACTTGCCGGCGCCGTTCTCGCCGAGCAGCATGTGGACGTCGCCGGCGTGGAGCGTCAGGTCGACGCCGTCGAGCGCGACGACGCCGGGGAATTCCTTGCGGATGCCGCGCATTTCCAGCGCGGGCGCGTTCGCGTCGACGGTCACGGAATCGTCACCTCGAGAGGATCGCCTCCGGCGCGAATCGAGGCCGGTCCTTCCCAGCGCAGGATCGACGGCCCCGGCAGGAACCGTTCGTCGAGCATGAACACCTTGTTGATCCGCATCACGTGGACGGAATCTGTCGACACCGCCGCGCCGCCTGTTTCCGCCGGACGCGCGAAGGCGTTCACCCGGATCGCGCGAACGTCCGACGCGTGCGTGCCTGCCGGCAGCGGCGTCGCAATCGTAAAACAGCCATCGCGCGTGATGCGGTATTGCGGCAGCCCGCGGTCGGACGCGCTCCAGGCGAGATCGCCGCCTGACGACCGACGACTCGCGACCGAGATGGCCAGCGCCGCGTTACCGACCGTACCGCAGGCCTCGACGAACACGAACCGCCGCGGGTCGGGAATCTTGTTGATCCCCGGCGGCGGCTCCTCGGCGAGTTTGCCCTCACGGCGCATCTCGACCGCCGCGATCGCGTAGGTCCACGGGTTTGCGTCCATCACCGCCTCGCGCGCCTGGTCGGTGAGGTCGAACGCCACCGGCATCGGCGCGTAGCGGATGGTGGTGCGACCCGTGTCGCTGACCATGTTGTTGTCGGTCGACACCCACAGCAGGGGGTGACGACCTTCATGGGTGCCGGTGAAGGCCGGCACTTCGTGTCCGGGACCCTGGAACTCCTCGGCAACCACGCGATCGGCCCCGTCCACTTCCACGCCGTAGACGAACTCGATATCGGTCGTGCGTCCCCAGGTCGCCATCAGCCGGTCGGTCTGTGTCCCGCCGTCTTCGTTGGAAAAGATCACCGAATAGCGGAATTGCCGGCCATGTGCCGTCGGCACGACCTCGTACCACATCAGCAGCGGCAGGTCGGTGAATTTGCCGACGGTGTTCTCGCGCGCGTACAGGATCGGCGCCATCGACAGCGCGGTGTAGTCGCCGCTCTGGCCCGGGGTGTAGAACGTGATCTCCGGGACGTCGATGGTGGCCGGCCCAGCGCCAGAAGCGGTGAGCGCCGGATCGCGATCGAGGGTGAGGTGGTGAAGGCCCTTACCGACGCGCCCGAGCGCGATGTGGTAGTCGACCGTCGCTTCGCCGCGCACGAGTTGCAGGTGCTGCGAGTACCGGCCGTCGAGCGTGACCTTGAGCGCGACCGACTCGCGGCCATGCTCGCCCCAGTCGCAGCCGGCGCAGCCGGCGCGCACGGTCGCGAATGTCTCGCCTTCGGAGGTCGCCATGAATGCGCGCGCGTGGTGATCCTGCGAGGCGATCGGCGTCAGCGGACCGAGCAGCGCCGCGATCAGCATCGCGATGGCCGCCGGCGTCATCCGATCACCGGAGCACGTTCGCGGTCATCAGCTCGCGCACTTCCGCCAGCGTCGGCACGCCGTTCAGCGCGCCGAGCCGCGTACAACTGACGGCCGCCGCCGCGTTCGCGGTCCGCAGCGCCTCGCCCATCGGCTGGCCGTTGACGAGCGCGTAGATGAAGCCGCCGCGGAACACGTCGCCGGCGCCGGTCGTGTCGACCGCATGCACCTGGAACGCCGGCTCGTAATAAAAGCGGTCCCCATCGAGCGCCGACGCGCCCTGTTCGCCCATGGTCACGACGAGCACGTTGTCGTGCGTCTTCCGGAGCCGGCGCAGCGCGCCTTCGATGTCGCTGATCCCGGTCAGGTGGGCCGGCACGTGCTGCGCAAAAATCGCGTGCGTGACGCTCGACGCGAGCTCGGCGGTCCGCGGCGTCAGGCGATCGATGTCGCTCGTCACCAGCGCGCCGGCGTCGCGCGCCAGCCGCGCCGCCCGGATCGCGACCTCGTCGTCGACGTCGTCGACATGCACGACTTTGGTGCGGCCGAGGGCCTCGACCGGCAGCTCCGACTCGCGGAGACGGAGCTGGTCATCCCGGTCCCACAGCACCATGCGATCGCCGGTGTTCTCGTCGACCAGGATCACGGCGAAGCGGTTCTCGACGTCGCGGATCACGAGATCGCTGATGTCGACATTGCGGCCCTGAAGCTCGGCGCGGATGCGGCGGCCGTTGTCGTCGGTGCCGGTGACGCCGACGTACTTGGCGCGGAGCCCGAGGCTGGCGCAGGCGCACATGGCGGTCGCCATCTGGCCGCCGCACAGGATGTGGCGCGCGCGGATTCGCATTTTCGCGGACGGACCGGTCGGCTGCGGATAGCCCGGCAGGATGCTCACCGAGTCCACGGAATTCTCGCCGATGCCGATCACATCCCAACGCCCGTCAGAAGCGGTCATAGTCGCGGAGTATACTGCGCCTGCTTATGCGGGTCCGCTTCGAGCGCGTGACGAAACGGTTCGGCGCGCACACCGCCGCCGACGGCATCAGCCTCGACGTCGAGTCGGGCGAGTGCCTCGTCCTGCTCGGGCCCTCCGGTTGCGGCAAGACGACGCTGCTGCGCCTGCTCGCCGGACTCGAGCCGCTCGACTCGGGGGAAATCTGGATCGGCGATCGACGCGTGGATCAACTGGAGCCGGCGCGGCGCGACGTCGCGATGGTATTTCAGAACTACGCCCTGTATCCGCATCTGTCGGTTTTCGACAACATCGCCTTCCCCCTGCGCACCCGCCACGTCGAGACCGCGGAGATCGACCGCCGCGTCCGCGAAGCGGCGACGCGCGTCGGTCTTGCCGATCTGCTGGCGCGCAAACCCGCGCAGCTCTCCGGCGGCCAGCAGCAGCGCGTCGCGCTCGCGCGCGCTATCGTCCGCAACCCGACCGTCTACCTGATGGACGAGCCGCTCTCCAACCTCGACGCCCAGCTGCGGCTGCAGACGCGGACCGAGCTCAAGCGCCTGCATCGCGAACTGGGGACGACGATGATCTATGTCACGCACGATCAGGGCGAAGCGATGACCCTCGGCGGACGCATCGCCGTGATGCGCGGCGGCCGCATCGTGCAAATCGGCCGGCCGCTCGATCTCTATCGCCAGCCGGTCGACACCTTCGTCGGCACGTTTCTCGGCAGCCCGCCGATGAACCTGATCGCCGAGTCGCGCCAGGGCGCCGTCGCCACCATCGGCGTACGCGCCGAGGACATCGTGATCAGCCCGTCGCCGCTCGCCGGCGGCGACGAAGGCCGTGTCCTCGTCGTCGAACCGATGGGCAGCGAGACGCTGCTGACGCTCGAGTACCGAAGCCAGCGGCTCGTCGCCCGCGTAGCTGCCGACGCCCGCTTCGAACCGGGTCAAGCCGTTCGCGTGCGGCTGCCAGACGACCGCACGCTGACGTTCAACGCCGACGGCACGCGGATCGGCACGGCGGGTCGACAGGTTCACGAGCCTTAGAAAGCGAGCCGAAGCGCGAGCTGCATCGTTCGCGGATCGCTGGCCAGCCCAGAGATCGTCCCGAACGTCGCCGGCGTGCTGACGTCCTTGTTCGGCAGGCCGAAGTTCACCGTGTTGAACACGTTGAAGATGTCCAGCCGCAGCGTCGCCGCCAAACGCGGGCCGAACTTGAGTGCGCGCTGCACCGTCAAGTCGAAGTTCTGGAATCCGGGACCATAGAGGCGGTTGCGCTGCTCGTTGCCGAA